>JBIKND010000137.1:0-10269 GCA_044358905.1 Pirellulales bacterium
TGGAGCGGGGCGTGCGGTACGTGCAGGTGTGGCACGGCGAGGGGCAGCCCTGGGACAGTCACGGCAATCTCGTCGACAACCACCGCCGGCTGGCGGCCGAATCCGACGGCCCGATCGCCGCCCTGCTCGACGACCTCGTGCGCATGGGCCTCCTGGAGAGCACGCTCGTGCTCTGGGGGGGCGAGTTCGGCCGCACGCCCACGGCGGAGATGCCCAACGACGCGGGAGGCAACGGCACCGGCCGCGACCACAACCATCACGGCTTCTCGGTGTGGATGGCCGGCGGCGGCGTGAAGGGGGGCACGGCCTACGGCGCCACCGACGAGTTCGGCTTCAAGGCGGTCGACAAGCCGGTGCACGTGCACGACTTGCATGCCACCATGCTCCATCTCCTCGGCCTCGACCACGAGCGGCTCACGTTCCGCCACGCGGGCCGCGACTTCCGGCTCACGGACGTTCACGGCCGGTTGATCCACGACTGGCTGGCGTGAGCGGCCGGCTACGGCGCGGCGGCAGCCGCGGCCGGCGGACCGACGAACTTCAGCGTCGCGTAGTCCTCGTGGCGGTGGAAGCTGCGCTGCGACAACATCGCGTTCGTCGACAGTTCGGGCGTTTCCTCCGCGACGTCGAAATCGTACCGACACAGTGCGAACCGCCACTCGGCGCCCGGCGCCGGCCGCCCCCCGGTGCGCGCCAGGTCGGCCCATGGGATGCGGATCTCCACGGTCCAGCCCTGATCGCGATCGGCCCACTGCTCGAGCGTGCCGCGGAGGGCGACGGCCGACTCGATGCCGAACGTGCCGTCGCGCATGAATCGTCCGACATGGCCGCGACGCGGTAGGAACATGTCGAAGACCGTGTTCAGCGGCGTCACGTGGAACTCGTAGTACGCCGGCGCATCGGCCGCGGGCTTGAGGAACACCTCGAACACGTCGTTGTCCCAGGTGTTGCCGTCATGCTCCTTGACGTCCGCATAGAGATCGCCGTCGTCCATGTCGGCGGCGACGTAGAGATTGTCCTGATCCCAGAGCATCCGGGCACGGGTGGCCTTCCGCGCCCGGGGCCGATCGGCGAGCCACGGGATCCGAAAATCGTCGATCACCGCCGCCGCACCCCATGCGGCGTCGTCGAGTTTGCCGTCGATCACGATTGGCCCGGTCGCCGGCCGGCACTCGCAGACGACCGGCTCCCTCCGCGTCTCCTTCGCTGCCGGGGCCGGAGGCGGCGCCGAGCAGCCGGCAACGAGCGCCCCGAGCCAGACGAGGCCCACGAGTCGCCAGACAGAAGAAGACCGGCCGAAAGCTTGCATAGCTGTGGAGTCCTGGAGCACGGGTCCGCGGCATGCCCGACGTCCGCTGGCGGCCGCGGAAAGAATAGCGGAACCGGCTCCCCGCCACCAGATTCTGCCGGTCGCTCGGGCCCCTGGAAGGGCCGCAGCGTCGGTGAAGATCTCGCTTGCCACCGATCGCAACGGCGGAGAAACTGGTTCGCGGATCAGCCAGGGGTGTTCGGGATCGCACCAGGGAAGCACCGCCGCGCCATGGAACCAACCGACGTCTCCGACCCGCGCTACTATCACAAAGTCGTCGACTGCCAGTGGGCCTGCCCGGCCCATACGAACGTCCCGGCCTACATCCGCCTCATCGCCCAGGGGCGGTACACCGAGTCGTATCTGCTCAATCGCGAATCGAACGTCTTCCCGGGCGTGCTCGGTCGCACCTGCGACCGGCCCTGCGAGCCCGCCTGCCGCCGCGGCCGCGTGGATGAGAAGCCGGTGGCAATCTGCCGCCTGAAGCGGGTTGCGGCCGACCTGCGCGACGAGATCAAGCCGTTTCTCCCCAAGGCCCCGGAGGTGAAGAACGGCAAACGGGTGGCGCTCATCGGTGCCGGCCCGGCCTCGCTGACGGTCGCCAACGATCTCCTGCCCCTCGGCTACGAGGTGGTGATCTACGAAAAGAACCACGAACCCGGCGGCCTGATGCGGATCAACATCCCCTCCTTCCGGCTGCCCGCGAACGTGCTCGACGACGAGTGCGGCTACATCATCGACATGGGCGCCGAGATGCGCTACGGCACGCCCGTGACGAGCCTCACCGCGCTGCTCGACGAGGGCTACGACGCCGTGTTCGTCGGCAGCGGCGCGCCCCGGGGCAAGGATCTCGACATCCCCGGCCGGCGCGACGTTCCCGGGCAGGTGCACATCGGTATCGAGTGGCTGGCGAACGTGCACTTCAAGCATGTCGAGAAGATCGAGCCCCGCGTGATCATCATCGGCGTCGGCAACACCGCCATGGACTGCTGCCGCACCGCCAAGCGGCTCGGCGCCACGGACGTGAAGGTCGTCGCCCGCCGCGGCCGCAGGCACTTCAAGGCCTCCCCGTGGGAACTGGAGGACGCCGAAGAGGAGCAGGTCGAGATCGTCGAGAACCACGCGCCGAAGCGGATGCTGGTCGAGAACGGCCGGCTCGTGGGGATGGAGTTCGAGGAGTTGGAGTGGACCGAGGACGCCGCCGGTCGGGCCACGAGCCGGGTCGTGCGGACGACCACGATCCCCTGCGACGGCGTGATCCTCGCCATCGGCCAGGACAACGCCTTCCCCTGGATCGAGCGGGGCGCGGGCGTCGAGTTCGACGCCAAGGGCATGCCCGTCGTGGACCGCGTCACCCACCAGAGCACCAACCCGCGGGTGTTCTTCGGCGGCGACGCGGCGTGGGGCCCGCAGAACATCATCTGGGCGGTGGCCCACGGGCATCAGGCGGCGATCTCCATCGACCTCCACTGCCACGGCCGGCCGGTCACCGCGCGGCCCCCCGAGGGGATGACGCTCGTGAGCGTGAAGAACGGGCTGCATTCCTGGGCCTACGACAACGACTACGACGCCTCGGCCCGGCAGGTGATGCGGCATGAAGAGCTCGCCAAGCGGTTCCGCGACCTGAACTGCGAGGTGGAACTCGGCTTCTCGCCGGAGCAGGTGGCGACGGAGGTCTCGCGCTGTCTCAACTGCGACATCCAGACGCACTTCACGCCGCGGAAGTGCATCGAGTGCGACGCCTGTATCGACGTCTGCCCGACGAACTGTCTGACGATCACCACGAACCATTCGCCGGAGGCCGACCTGCGGCAGCGGCTCTCGGCCCCGGCGGTGAACCTGACGCAGGACATCTACCTTTCCGAGGCCCTGCCGCAGACGCAGCGGGTGATGGTCAAGGACGAAGACGTCTGCCTGCACTGCGGCCTGTGTGCGGAACGCTGCCCGACGGCGGCGTGGGACATGCGGCTCTACGACCTGATCAAGCCGGTGGCGGGCGCCGCCTGCGAGCGCGAGGAACTGGTGACGGCATGAACGGGGTCAACGACTTCGCCTTCAAGATCGGCACGGTCAACGGCACGGGCTCGGCCAGCGCCAACGGCCTGCTCATGCAGGCCATCTTCCGGATGGGGATTCCCGTCTCCGGCAAGAACATCTTCCCCTCCAACATCCAGGGCCTCCCCACCTGGTACGAGATCCGCGTCAGCAAGGACGGCTACATGGCCCGGCCGAGCGAGGTCGATCTCGTCGTGGCGCTTAATCCGGCCACCTACGCCAAGGACGTGGCCACCGTCCGCCCGGGCGGATTCCTGCTCTACGACTCGTCGTGGCCGCTGCCCAAGGAGCTCGAGCGCCCGGGAATCACGATCCTCGGCATCCCGTTCGGCCGGCTGTGCGTCGAGGCGTTCGAGGGTGACCGCGAGCGGACGCTGCTGCGCAACATCGCCTACACCGGGGCCCTCACGGCCCTGCTCGACATCGACATGACCGTCGTCGACGCGCTGCTCAATCAGACCTACGGCAAGAAGCCGAAGCTCCTCGAATCGAACCACAAGGCGATCCGGCTGGGGCACGACTACGCCAAGCAGCACTGCCCCTGCCCGCTCCCCTTCCGCCTCGAGAAGATGGACGCCACGGGCGACTCGATTCTCATCGACGGCAACACGGCCTGCGCCCTGGGCGCGGTCTACGCCGGGGCGACGGTGGGCGCCTGGTACCCGATCACGCCGGCCACGTCGCTGATGGAGGGCTTCAAGGCCTTCTGCGAGAAGTACCGCGTGGACAAGGAGACCGGCGCGAGGAACTACGCGATCCTCCAGGCGGAGGACGAGCTGGCCGCGGCGGGAATCGTGATCGGGGCCGGCTGGGCCGGCGCCCGGGCCTTCACCAACACCTCCGGCCCCGGCATCTCGCTGATGCAGGAGTTCATCGGCCTGGCCTACTACACCGACATCCCGGCGGTGTTCTTCGACATCCAGCGGTGCGGACCGGCCACGGGCATGCCCACGCGGACGCAGCAGGCCGACCTGCTCTCCCTGGCCTATGCCTCGCACGGCGACACCAAGCATCCGATCCTCTTCCCGGCGAACCCGCGGGAGGGCTTCGAGATGGCGGTCCAGGCCTTCGACCTCGCCGACCGCCTGCAGACGCCCGTCTTCGTGGCCACCGACCTCGACATCGGCATGAACGACTGGATGGTCAAGCGGCTGGAGTGGGACGACGCCTACCGGCACGACCGCGGCAAGGTGCTCGACGCCGCGGCCCTGGAAAAGCTCAAGCGGTTCTCCCGCTACCTCGACGTGGACGGCGACGGCATCGCCGCCCGCACGCTGCCCGGCGTGGGCGCGAAGGGGGCCTACTTCGTCCGCGGCTCCGGCCACGACAAGCACGCCGCCTACACCGAGGACTCCGACGCCTACACGGAACTGGTGGACCGGCTGCGGCGAAAGTTCGCCCATGCCGCTACGCTCGTGCCCAAGCCCGCCTTCACGCTCCAGGACGGCGCCGACGTCGGCCTGGTGACGATCGGCGGCTGTGATGCCGCCGTCCGCGAGGCGGCGGACCTGCTCCGGGCCCAGGGGATCCGCGTGGACGTGATGCGGATCCGTGGCTTCCCCTTCGACGAGGAGGTGCGGGAGTTCATCGCCGCCTACGACGACGTGTTCGTGATCGAGCAGAACCGCGACGGCCAGCTGCGGTCGCTGCTGGCGATCGAGCTCGGCATTCCGCCCGGCGACATGATCCCGATCCTCGACTACGGCGGCATGCCGCTCACGGCCCGGGTCGTGGTCGAGGCGGTGACCGCGGCCCGTGAGGAGGTGCCCGCATGACATCGATCGTCAAACCGCCGGTTCGCCACCCCAGCCTGCGACAAAACAGCCTCGGCCTCACGCTCCGCGACTACGAGGGCGTGATGAGCACCCTGTGCGCCGGCTGCGGCCACGACTCGGTGACCGCCGCCCTCGTCCAGGCGGCCTGGGAGCTCGCGCTCGAGCCCCACCGGGCCGCGAAGATGAGCGGCATCGGCTGCTCGTCGAAGACCACGGCCTACTTCATGAAGCAATCGCACGGCTTCAACTCCGTGCACGGCCGAATGCCGTCGGTGACGACGGGCGCCGCGGCCGCCAATCGCGGCCTGACCTACATCGGCATCTCCGGCGACGGCGACTCGCTCTCGATCGGCATCGGCCAGATGGCGCACGCCATCCGCCGCAACGTCGACATGCTCTACGTGATCGAGAACAACGGCGTCTACGGCCTCACGAAGGGTCAGTTCTCGGCCTCGGCCGACGTCGGCTCGACCTCGAAGCGGGGCGAGGCCAACGAGCAGGCGCCGATCGACCCGGTGCTCCTGGCGCTCTCGATCGGGGCCACCTTCGTGGCCCGCTCGTTCTCGGGCGACAAGAAGCAGCTCGTGCCGATCCTCAAGGCGGGCCTCGCCCACAAGGGCCTGGCGCTGGTGGACGTGATCTCGCCGTGCGTGACCTTCAACGACCACGAGGGCTCGACGAAGAGCTACAAGTTCACCCGCGAGCACGAGGTGGAGGCGGTCCACGCCGACTACGTTCCGCTGCACACCGAGATCACGCTCCCGGATGCCGCCCACGGCGCCGATCCCGTCCGCGTCGTGCAGATGCACGACGGCAGTTCCGTCCGCCTCCGGGCCACGGCGGCCGACTACGATCCGACCGACCGCACGAGCGCCTACGCCCACGTGCGGGCCTGCCAGTCGCGGGGCGAGATCGCCACGGGGCTGCTGTTCGTGGACGAGCAGAGCCGTGACATGCACGACCTGCTGAAGACGCCCGAGACGCCGCTCATCGACCTGCCGTTCGAGCGGCTCTGCCCGGGTGCGGCGGCCCTCGACGCCCTGATGGCCCGCTACCGCTGAACCGCGGGTGACGGGCCGCCGCATCTGGCCTTGAAGCCCGACGCTGCCGTCGGCTACCGTCCCGCCCGCGTTTGCCAGGGCCATTCCCTCATGCCGCATGGATGCTCCGCCATGGGTGCCCCGCTGCCTCGTCGTTCGTCATCACCGTGCGCCGCCGGCGCGGCGATCGCGGCGCCGCTCGCCGTCTTGATGGCCGTCGTGCTGGTCTGGTCCGCCGGCCGCGCCGCCGAGCCCCAGCAGCACGCGGCGACCGGGACCGTCGCGGGGCATCCGGCCCTGACCGAGTGCCCGCGGCACACGACGACGGCCCACGGCCGCCAGGGGGACGCCGTCAACGTGGCCTTCATCGGCTCCGAGCAGGATCTGCACCACGTGCTCGCGGCCGCCGGCTGGTATGCCGCCGACCCGATCACGATGCGCACGTCGGTGCGGATCGCGGCCGACGTCGTCCTGCGAAAGCCCTACGCCCACGCACCGGTCAGCGACCTCTACCTGTGGGGCCGCAAGCAGGACGCCGCCTTCGAACAGCCCGTGGGAAACAGCCCCAAGCAGCGGCATCATGTGCGGTTCTGGAGGGCCGAGGCCATGGATCGCGACGGTCATCCGCTCTGGCTCGGTGCGGCCACCTACGACGAGCGGGTGGAGATCAGCCGCACGACCGGCGGCGTGACGCACAAGATCAGCCCCGACATCGATCGGGAGCGGAACAAGCTCGTAAGCGACGCGATCCGGGCGGGCATGCTCGACGGCTACTACTGGGTCGACGCCTTCCATCGCAACGCCGAGGGTCGCAATGGCGGTGGCGACCCGTACTTCACCGACAGACGGCTGGCCGTCGGCGTCATCGACATCCGTCGCTGACCCGCCGCACGCCACCCGCCCGCGGCTACTTGAGCACCGGCAAGCCCTGGCCGACCCGCAGCCGATTGAGCGTCGTCCACGCCGCGGGTGTCTTCTTGAAGAGCTTGAGCAGTTGCGTCGCGGTCACGCCGAGCGCGGCGGCCGCGGCCGGCATGTCGAGGGCATGGGCCTGCAACCGGTCGAGGGCCTCGGCGACGAGTGCCGGGTAGTCGTCGTGATCGGCCGACACCAAGAGATGCCGCCCGCGGAGGCGGGCCTGCCACCGCGGCGACGCGGCGGTCGGTGCCGGGGTGCGATGCTCGAGGGCGAGCTTGAGCCGCAGCCGTCCCAGGGCCACACGCCGGTTGTCGGCCTGTGACCGTCGCTCGGCGGCCTCCGCGGCAATTCCCGTGGGTCGATGGACGAGCACCACGGCGGTCTGCACCTTGTTGCGGTGCTGTCCGCCGGGCCCGGAACGCCGCGCATGCATCTCCTGCACGTGGGCGAGCAGCGATTCGGGAGCAAGGGCGGCTGGGTGCATGACGTCAACGCGGTATTATGCGCCCTGGCAGGCGGTCGTGCGATCCGCGAGCCCCCTTGCGATGCGTTGTGACCGCGGAACGGAGGACCGGAGATGCCGTCGACCACCGCCCCCCGCAGGAGCAAGGTGCCGGCGGCCGCGGCCTGGCTCGTCTACATCCTCCGCTGCCGCGACGGCTCGCTCTACACGGGGATCACGAACGACCTGTCCAAGCGGTTGCGAGCCCACGCCGCGGGCAAGGCGTCCCGCTACACCCGCAGCCGGCTCCCCGTGCGGCTCGCCTATCAGGAGCCGCAGGCCACGAAGTCTTCGGCTCTCAAGCGCGAGGCGGCGATCAAGGCCCTCACGCGCACTCAGAAACTTCGTCTCGTGACCGGTGCGGCTGCCCGCGGGCATTGATGCCGCGCGGACGCGGCCCCGGCGACCGCCGGCCGTCACGATGCGGCCGCAACCGCCTGGGGAGCGATCCGGCGTGCGAAGGCCGCGGCCCGCTCGAGATCCGCCGCGTCGGGGTGATCGCGGTTGAGGCCGCCGGCCAGCCAGAGCGGGCCCCAGGTGTCGAAGCCCCGGCAGGCGAAGGCGCCGCGGACGTCGAATCCCTTGCGGGCGAGCAGTCGCACCAGCGGGCCGTGCCAGAGCTTCGCCAGGCACGGGAGGCCCGAGGTGGAAAACACGAACGCGGGCATGGTCGGCTCCGAAGCGTCGGGCAGGCCGGCCAGCCAATCGAAGAGGGCCGGGTGCATCCGACCGTAGAAGACACCGGAGCCGAAGCCGACGAGCTCACGCCGCGGAAGGCTCGTATACGGCACATCCTCGGGGGAGGCGATTTCGGCTCCGAGGACGGCCGCGATCGCTGCGGCCACCCGGGCGGTATTCCCGTGATGCACCGACTTGCACAGGATCAGGGAGCGTGCGTCCGCCATGGCCGATTGTACGCGTGCTCCGGCGATCTTCGTCATCCTCGTCGCCTGTCCGACTCGGGGTCCACCGGAAATCCACCGCGGGTATCATGGTGGACGGGTCGTCGAATCGGTTATTCAAAGGAAGTTCAACACTGCCATCAACGAGGCTCTGCAACCCCCCTTCGCGCCCGTAGCTCAGTCGGATAGAGCATGGGATTTCTAATCCCAGGGTCGCTGGTTCGAGTCCAGCCGGGCGTATTCGGTTTTTCGGCTTCGGGAAGTTGGCCTGTTAGCCAATTTGTCAGCTAATACCGACTCGAAAACGACACTGTGGGCGGCGGACCTGCCCCGATGATAGGGATAGGTCGGCCAATGGCACTTCGGCAAGCGTCGGCCGAGCGGGGCGAATCATGAGGAGCAACCGCCGGAGCTGATCGGGCTGGATGCGACCCGATCGTGGAGGTGCCGAAGAGCTTCCTATCCACGCTCAAGGTCGGATTTTTCTCGTCGGCGCAGACCGGTCTTGAAACCGCTCTTCTTGCGGGCCGTCCGCACCGTGGCTTGAATTCCGTCAGAGGCTGCGGATGTCGATCACGGGCAGTTCGTCTATCCGTCCCTGAAAGATTGCCCGGTCGTCGTGGGCCTGAACGAGCTCGCCCCAGTCGGCCGGTGGCCCGCGGGCCGGCGAGACGGGCGGTGGTTCGAGCGGTTCGCCGAGATGTGCCAGGATCTTCCGGATCGGCCCCGGATCGGTAATGAACGCGATGAGTCGGATGTCGCCACCACACCCCGGGCACTCCAGCGGAAACTCCTCGCCCACCCGAGCCATGAGTTTGGCCCAGGCGATCCGCGAGGTGTCGTGGGAGGGTGGTTTGTCGCATGAGCCGCAGCAGTCGCCGGGGGTATCTCCGCCCGCCGCATGTCCGCCGACCGCATGCCCATCGGTCGCGGCATCGCGCCGCTTGCCGACATTCCCGTTGGCGAGTGCCGTGACGGCGGACCTAAGCTTGTGATTCGGGGCGAACACCCCTGGCTTGCTTTACGGCGGCAGGGCCATCCATGGCCCCTGCCGCCTCTGGCGGTCGGAGCCAAAGCCGAGGTTTGGCTCGACCGCCAAGCCAGCCTCCGGCTGGCCGGTGCCGGTGCTTCCGCGGTGGCGGCACGAGATCGGCCATCCGGTCCAAGAAGTCAAACGGCGCGAGTTCGACGACGCCGTTAGCGCCCGGCCGCGTGGACTTGCGCCCGCGCCCCGGGCCGATCCAGTTGGCGGCTTTGTGTCGCGGGAGCACGTAGCGGACGCGGGCGATGCGGCCGTCTTCGCCGCGCATCACGGAGAGCCGTTCCAGCGCGAAGGGCGGCCGGGCACAGTATCGCAGCAGGTGCTCGAGACTCTGAAAATAGCTCGGCACGTCGCGGTCCAGGAGCGTGATCCGGACGCTCGCGTCGATCGAAAACCAACTGTTCTCCCAGGCAAGCATGTCGACGGCCGCATCAGCGTCGAGGAGCCGCTGCATGCGGAACCAACGCACGACACGACGGCGCACCTTCTCGGTGAGCGTGGCCAGATCCGCCTGGGTGATCGGTCGAGCCGGCAGGAACGCCGGCCGCCCGTCACCGGTTGGCACGAAGACGCCGTCGGTCGCGCACACATGCAGGTGCACGTGGTGATTGACCGCCGATCCGAAGCGGTGCAGAAAGGACACGGCACCGAGTCGCGGGCGAGCCGCGCTCGGCCTGTGACCGTCACGGGGCAAGCCCGCCGCAGTACGGAGCAGCCGCTCGAACT
>JBIKND010000291.1:0-2716 GCA_044358905.1 Pirellulales bacterium
TCCGCGAGCGGAAGGGCGCCCTCTCCGGCGGCGGCCTCCCCGGCAAGCTCCGCGATTGCACCAGTCGCGACGTCGAGAGGTGCGAGTTGTATCTGGTGGAGGGCGATTCGGCCGGCGGCTCGGCCGAGGGCGGCCGGCACCGCGAGTATCAGGCGATCCTTCCCTTGCGCGGCAAGATCATCAACGCCTACAAGAGCCGCGACGACAAGGTGCTGGCCAACGAGGAGGTGCGGAGCGTGATCTCGGCGATTGGCGCCGGGATCGGCGAGGAGGCCGACCTCGGCAAGCGGCGGTACGACAAGGTCGTGATCATGACCGACGCCGACGTCGACGGCTCCCACATCCGCACGCTCCTGCTCACCTTCTTCTACCGCCAGATGTACCGTCTGGTGGCGGAGGGGCACGTCTACGTCGCCCAGCCGCCACTGTTCCGCGTGCGGTCCAAGAAGAGCGTCTACTACGTGCAGACGGAGGAGGAGATGAAGAACCAGCTCCTCGACCAGGGCCTCGGCGAGGGGGTGTTCCTGCCGGGCGACGGCCGCGAGATCGCCGGCGACGAGATGCAGAAGCTCTGCCGCACGCTCGCCGGCCTCGAGGACGCCCTGGTGGCGCTCGAGAAGCGGGGCATCAGCCTCCGCGACCATGCCGCCCGCCGCGACGCCGCGACCGGCAAGCTGCCGATGTACCACGTGTACTATGGGCTCGAGGAGCAGTGGTTCACCAGCCGCGACGATCTCGAGAAGTTCGTCAAGGGCAAGGAGAAGGCCGCCGGCGGTGAACTGCAGGTCGGGCGGATCGAGGAGGCGCAGGCTGTCGGGGACACGACGCCCGGCACCGCCCCGGGCACGGGCGACGATCAGCTGGTGGTCATCGACCTGCATGAGGTGCGGAGCGTGAACGCGGGGCTCAAGGAGCTCGAGGGCATGGGCTTCGAGATCGACAGCCTATTGCCGCAGGACCGCACGGGCAGCGAGGCACCGCGCTACACGCTGCGACGCGGCGAGAGCGAGATCGGTCTCGAGGACCTGCGCGGCCTGCTCACGGCGGTCCGTCGGGCCGGCGAGAAGGGACTCTCGATCACCCGCTTCAAGGGCCTCGGCGAAATGAACGCCGAGGAGCTCCGCGACACGACGCTCGATCCCAAGAACCGCACGCTTTTGCGGGTGACCATGACCGACGCCGCCGCGGCCGACGACCTGTTCCGCGTGCTCATGGGCGAGAAGGTCGAGCCGCGCCGCGATTTCATCGAGAAGCACGCGCTCGACGTCAAGAACCTCGACGTCTGACCCCACCCCTGCGATTCGCACCCCGAAGGAGCCCACCATGCCCAAGCAGTCCGTCGCCGGCCTCGATCCCGCCGGGAAGACCGTCCTCGTCCGCGTCGATTTCAACGTCCCGCAGGACGACTCCGGCGCGATCACCGACGACCGGCGGATCCGCATGGCGCTGCCGTCGATCCGCTCGATCCTCGATCGGGGCGGCAAGGCGGTGCTGATGTCGCACCTCGGCCGGCCCGCGGGCAAGGGCTTCGAGGCCGAGTTTTCCCTGGCGCCGGTGGCGAAGCGGCTCGGCGAACTGCTCGGCCGGCCCGTCGTCCTCGCCGCCGACACCGGCGGGCCCGACTCGCACGCCAAGGCCCGGGCGCTGCCGGCCGGCGGCGTGCTCGTGCTCGAGAACGTCCGGTTCAACAAGGGGGAGAAGAAGGGGGACGACGCCGCCTACGTGCAGGGGCTGGCGACGCTCGCCGACGCCTACGTCAACGACGCCTTCGGGACCTGCCATCGCACGGAGGCGAGCATGCACGCCGTGCCCGTGGCGATGAAGGCCCAGGGCAAGTCGGCCGTGTCCGGGTTCCTGGTGGAGAAGGAGATCCAGTACCTCGCCGACGCCATCGCGCGGCCGAAGCGTCCGTTCGTGGCGATCCTCGGCGGCAAGAAGGTCTCGGACAAGATCGCCGTGATCACGAACCTGCTGTCGATCTGCGACCACGTGCTCATCGGCGGGGCGATGGCCTACACGTTCTCGCTGGCCCAGGGGGGCAAGACCGGCAAGTCGCTCGTCGAGCACGACAAGCTGGAACTCGCCCGGGAGCTGCTCGCCAAGGGTCGGGGAAAGCTCGTGCTCCCGGTCGACACGCACTGCGCCGACGACTTCTCGGCGGCCGCGAACAAGCGGATCGTCACGGCCGGCGAGATTCCCGACGGATTCGAGGGGCTCGACATCGGCCCCGAGACGGCGCGGAAGTATGCGGAAATCATCCGCACGGCCGGCACGGTCGTCTGGAACGGGCCGATGGGCGTGTTCGAGATGCCGCCGTTCGACGCGGGCACGAAGGCGGTGGCCGATGCCGTCGCCGAGGCGACCACGCGCGGCGCGATCACGATCATCGGCGGCGGCGACTCGGCCGCCGCGGTCGAGCAGCTCGGCTACGCCGACAAGGTGAGCCACGTCTCCACCGGCGGCGGCGCGTCGCTGGAGATGCTCGAAGGCAAGGCCTTCGAGACGGTCGCGGTGCTCGACGAAAAGTAAACGCTACATTCCGGCCGTGTCGGTCGGCTGCGGTGCAGCCGGGCCCGCCAGCTGCCGCCCGCCCGCCTGTTCGGCGTACTCGCGGTCGTGCGGGCTGAGCCGGTCGAGCGGCACGGTGACGGTGCGGCCGTCCGCCGTGCGAATCTCGGCCGTGGCCTGCCTCACCGCCAGGAGCGTGCCCACGACG
>JBIKND010000292.1:0-2715 GCA_044358905.1 Pirellulales bacterium
CCCCTTGATGCGGTCGTTGTCCGGGAGCAGTTCGATGTCGCTGTCGGCACCCACCACGACGGTCGCCGGCCCGACGAGCCCCGAACTCGGCACGGGCAGGCGCCAGGCGAGTTGTTCGGCGTCGCGCTCGACGGTCCGGCCGCCGCGGATCTCGACGACGGCGTTCCCGACGAGCGGCTGGGCGAACGGAATCCGCATCCGTCCCCCCTCCACCGTCACGCCGGCAACGTCGACGACCGTGGCGGGCCCGACCTCGTCGATCGCCCAGGTGGGATCGACGTCGACCGTGATCTCGGTCGCCGGTGCGCCGGAGGCGGCGACTCCCAGCCGGGCGTACATCGCCACCCGCTCGGCCGAGACGTCGTAGCGGTATTCCGGCTCGATCACCACGCGGCTGCGCCGCGGCAGCACCCGCACCTTGAGCGAGGCCGGTTGCATGTCGTAGGCGAAGGCCGCCACGAGCCCCGGCCGGCGGCCGGCCGCCGGCGGATCGACGCGCCGCAGCCCTTCGCTCCACACCGCCTGCCAGTCCCCTTCGACGACGAGACTGATCCGTCCCCACTGGCGCCAAGGCTCGATGCCTTCGACCGCGAACCCGCCCAGCTCGAAGGGCCCCGCCTCCTTCGCGTTGGCGCTGCGCTCGAGGGGCCGCTGACACTCCAGTTCGACGACGGCGCCGCCATCAGGACCGCGCACGACCGTCACGTCGACGGTCGGTGCCTCCGCGGTGCCCGCACGCCCGATCACCGCGGCCGGCGTGCGAACGCTGCGCAGCGTCGTGGCCGGCGGCAGGCTGATCCGCACCGTCGGCGTCGCGTCCGTCAGGCCGCCCAGCCTGATCCGCGCCTGCGTCACGGCGTCGCGGCCGTCGATCCTCACGACGCTTTCCACCATCGCCTCGGCCACCGGCGCGCGCCCCGCTTCGGCGGCGGGGCGTGCGCCCACGCTGATGGTGGTGGTGCCGACGACGCCGGACAGTGTCACCTCCGCGCCGCCCGCTTCACGGGCCCTGACCCGCCGCTCGGCCGGCGGCGGCTGCACCACGACCTCGGGATCCGGACGCGCGGAACGGAGTTCCACTGCCGAAGCCGTGGCCGCCGGCATGTGGAGCACGATCACCTCGCGCACCCCGGGAGCATCGACGGGGATGCGGCCCTCGAGCGTGACGGTATGCCGCGGTTCCTCGCCGGGCTCGGGAGCGGCGTCGAGCCAGGCGCGATAGCCGCGCCCCTCGGGCGCCGCGTCGACGAGGAGTCGACCAGGGCCGTCATGCCGCGGAGGCTGGGTCAGAATGAGTCCCGCGCACCCGAGCGGCACCTCCACCCAGCCGCGGCGCGCCTGCCGGATCGTGCACACCACGGTGGCCGGACACGTCCCCTCGTCGACCGCGGCCAGGTCGGCCTGCACGCGGATCTCCTCGAGCACCGCGGCAGGCGGCTGGGCCGGGCCGGGAAGCCCTTCTTTCAGCCGCAGCAGTTCGACGAAGTCGCGGTAGCGAAACCCGGGCACCGGCACGAGGCCGCCCGAGTCGTTCTCCAAATAGAAGATCTCGGGCTTGCGTTCCTCGACCCGGGATGGTGCTCCCGGCCCGCTCGGCGGCTGCGCCGGCGCCACGACCACCGCGCAGGCGACGGCAAGCAGGCCGCGTGCCGCCGCGATCAGCAAACGCCGCGGGCCGCGCGAATGGTGGGTCTTCATGGGCCGAATCGACCGGGTGACAAGGGGGTCGGCGCCTCGTGCGCCGGCACCACCGCAAGCCTACCCTGCAACTCGCCGCAGAGCGTGCAGGCTGCTCATTTCCCGCAGGCCGCACGACCGTCAGAACCGGAACTCGCGTCAGTCTTGGACCCCGGGTCCCGCCCGGCACGCAGCACCATCCGCAACTCGGCCATCAGATGCGACGAGCTCGTCACGATGAACGCGGGATCGTCGAGGGGCACATCGTGCCCGGCGGCGGCGAAGGGTTCGACCGTCGCCCCGGCCTCGCGGGCGATGAGCAGCCCCGCGGCCGCGTCCCAGCAGGCGATGCGCCGCGCCCAAAAGGCATGCAGCCGACCGCAGGCCACGTAGGCGAGGTTGATCGCCGTGGAGCCAGTGCGGCGAATCGAGTGCGCCCGTGGCACGACGGCCAGGAAGTCGGCGACGGCCGCCGATTCGGCCGACACCTGCGGCGGAAAACTGACCGCCACGAGCGCGTCCTCGAGCGTGGCGACGGCCGGCACGCGGAGCCGGCGGCCATCGAGGAAGGCGCCGCCGCCGCGCCGCGCCGCAAAGCATTCGCCGCGGACCGGATCGAAGATGACACCGACCTCGAGCGCGTCGTCCACCGCCAGCGCGATCGAGACGCAGTAGGCGGGAAAACCGTGAACGTAGTTGGTGGTGCCGTCGAGCGGATCGACGATCCAGCGGGTGCCGCGGCCCGCGTGGCCGGCCGCTCCCGACGCGGGTTGGCCCGCCCCCGGCTCGGCCTCCTCGCCCACGAAGCCATGCTCCGGAAACGCCTCGAGCACCACGCGCCGGATCTCCCGCTGGGCCGCGAAGTCGGCCTCGGTGACGAGGTCGCGCGGCCCCTTGCTCGACACCCCGAAGCGGCCGACCCAATCCTGCAGCACACGCCCGCCCGCCCGCGCGGCGGCTTCACAGACGGCGAGCGGATCGGCGGATGGGAGCGGAGTCATGGTCGTGTCGTGGACGCGGGGAGTTGCACCAGTGACG
>JBIKND010000015.1:0-32966 GCA_044358905.1 Pirellulales bacterium
GCATCCCTGCGGGCCTGCTTCGGCTTACGCGAGGCTCGCCTGGAGGGCGAGCCATCGCAGGTCGAGGCACACCTTGGCTGTGCCTCCGACCTGCCCAGCCTGCGGGGGCCATGGATGGCGATTGTTTTCGCGCCGGCGCATCCCTGCGGGCCTGCTTCGGCTTACGCGAGGCTCGCCTGGAGGGCGAGCCATCGCAGGTCGAGGCACACCTTGGCTGTGCCTCCGACCTGCCCAGCCTGCGGGGGCCATGGATGGCCCCGCAGGCGTGAAGCTAGTCCTCGGGCAGCGGCCGGCCCTTGGTTTCCGGGAGAAACGCCAACGCCACCAGGCCGAGCAGGAAGATCACGCTCATGTAGGAGCAGGCGTTGCGGAAGGCCAAGAGCTTGGCTTCGGGTGTGACCGCCCCCGCCTTGAGGGCGGCCTGGAGACTGCCCAGCGTGAAGGGGCCGGTGGCGGCCACGAACCGGCCGACGTTGTAGCAGAAGCTCGTGCCCGTGCTCCGCAGGCTCATGGGAAAGAGCTCCGGCAGGTAGATCGCGAAGCCCGCGAACAGGGCGAGCTGGCAGCCCCCCATGATGGCGCTCATCCAGATGTCGCCGCGGCCGTTGAAGAACTGGAAGAACGCGACCGTGGCGACGAGGGCGGCCACATAGCCCACGGCGAAGGCCGCCTTCCGTCCCATGCGCTGCGCCAGCCGCGTGAAGGCCAGCATGCCAAGGAAGGCGCCGATGTTCTGCACGATCGAGTTGACGCCGATCCAGAACTGCTGCTTGCCCGCGATCTCGCCCGGCGGCACGCCGTCGGCGACGAGCGACGCCTTGATCACGTCGCCCACGAGTTCCGGGCTGAAGAATCCGATGCCCCACAGGCCGATCACGCCGGCCACGCACAGCACCATGCCCCACAGGGCGCGGCCCCGCCAGCGGCCGTCACCGAGGAGGGCCGCATAGGAGCCGAACTTGACCCCCGCCACTCGGCCGGCGGCTCGGGCCTGCACCCACTTCTCCGGCTCCTGGAGCCGCATCTGGATGAACACGCACAGGAAGGCGGGAATCGCCCCCACAAGAAACATGTATTTCCACGCCGTGCCGGCGGCGATCGTCCCCCGCGACTCGAGGCCGCCCAGCGACATACTCACGAGGCCGGCGGTCACGTTGCCGATCGCCGACAGGGCCTGCAGCAGGCCGAGGGCGCCGGTCCGCGAGCGGTCGGGGAGTGTGTCGGCGACGAGGGCCACGGCCAGGCCGAACACGCCCCCCACGCCGAGGCCGGTGAGAAAGCGGTAGACGGCGAAATCCACCCAGCCCTTCGAGAACGCCGACAGGCCGGTGCACACCGAGTAGATGAGGACCGTGAGGGTGAGCATCTTGGCCCGACCGAAGCGATCTCCCATCGAACCGAAGATCAGCCCGCCCATCGCCCAGCCGGCCACGAAGATGCTGGTCGCGTAGCCGCCGTAGAGCTTGGCATCCATGCCGGCCGGCAGCAGCGCCTCCATCGCCTTGTTGCGGGCGAGGATGAACAGCTGCTGGTCGAGGCAGTCGAAGAGCCAGGCCAGCGAGGCGACCGCGAACACGAACCAGTGATATGGCGTGAGATCACGGTACCACGGGCCATGATCGGCCCCTGCGGACGGGTGCTGCGTGGCGGCCATGCGCTCGTTTCCTCCGGTGATGTGCGGTGAGCCCGCGGCCCCGATTCGAGCCGGTGCGACGACTTCAGCCGAGCGCGGCCTCGACGCGACGCATGTAATCGATGCTCTCGCGGGCGAGCCGCTCGGGTCCGGGAGCATAGTCGAAGACCTCCACGCTCACCCAGCCGGCGTAGCGGACCTCGTCGAGGGCCGTGAAGATCGGCGTGAAGTCCACGGCACCGAACCCGGGGCCCTGGAGGTTCGGGTCGTTGGCGTGGAAGTGTTCTAGATGACGGGCACTCGCCAGGATGACATCGGGCATCGGCTCCGCCTCGCTCGACATCGCCTTGACGTCGAGATGCAAACGCACATGCGGCGAGCCGATTCGCTCGATGAGCCGACAGGTCTCGGCCGCGGTCGTGAGCACGTCGGTCTCGGCGGGCGAGAGCGGCTCGAGGGCCACCACGGTGTCGGTCGTCTCCAGCACCGGCACGAGCCGCGAAAACACCTCGTGGATGTGGTCGAGGGCCTGCTCGGCCGTCACCCCGGGCAGCAGGCTGCGTTGCTTGGGCGACCCGAAGACGAGCACGCGGCCGCCGAGGTCCTGGCAGAGGCGGGCGAGTTCACCGAGGTACTCGACGGTGCGGCTGCGGACGGCCGCGTCGGGATGGGCGACGTGAAAGCCCTCGGTCTTCGCCAGCAGCCAGTGGAGGCCGACGCAGTCGAGACCGGCGCGGGCGATCGTGCGGCGGATGTCGCCGCGCTGGGCGGCGGTGATGTCGGTCGCGAGCCCCGCGAGCGTAAACGGCGCCACCTCAAGGCCCGTGTAGCCGCAGGCCGCCGCGAAGTCGCAGGCCTTCGCAAGGGGCCAGCCGTCGAAGGTCTCGTTGCAGATGGCGTAGCGCAGCGGGGAGTTCATGCAGGTGTCCTGATCAGGTTCCGGCGACCTTCGTCGGCCGGCCGGTGCGGGCCGACTTGTAGCAGGCCTCGATGATCGCCACGGCCTTGCGGCCCTCGAGCCCGTCGAGTGGCGGCTGCCTCCCGGCCCGGATCGCGGCGAGAAACTCTTCGAAGTTCCGAGTGTGGCAGGCGTAATTGATCGCCATCGGATCGGCGGCGCCGCCCGAGGTGCCGCTCGCGCCGCCGAGCCGGGCGCGGATCGCTTCGTCGTCCGCCGCCGGATCGCGGAACTGCCAGGTGACGAGCTGCTCCTCGAGAATCTCGGCGCTGCCGGCCCGCCCGCCGAAGAGAAACCGGCGCATCTGACCGGGGAACAGGCTCGTGGCCGCGAGCAGCTGCCCGAGGGTGCCGTTGCGAAAGCGGAGGATGGCGACGCAGGTGTCCTCCACCTCGAGCCGCGCGGCGTCGTGGGCCCGCACCGCCGTCAGCGCGACGACGCTCTCCACGGGATTCTCGCCCGCGGCCAGGTCGGGCATCGTGGCGCCGACGATCCACTGCAGGGCGTCGACGCCGTGGATCGACTGATTCATCAGGGCACCGCCGCCGTCGAGGGCCTTGGTGCCCTGCCAGCGACCGGGGCCGTAGTAGGCGTCGTCGCGCCACCAGGGAACGTAGCTCGCCGCCAGGGCCAGCGATCCGAACCGCCCGGCGGCCGCCGCCTCGTGCACGGTGCGAACGACCGGGTTGAACCGCTGCGGGAAGATCGCCCCGAGCGTCACGCCGGCCTTTTCACAGGCGGCGATCATGCGGTCGATCCGCTGCAGCGAGATCTCCAGCGGCTTCTCACAGATCACGTGGACGCCGCGGCGGGCGGCCGCGAGCACCGCCGGCAGGTGGGCGCCCGACGGCGTGGCGACGGTCACGAAGTCGGGCTTCTCGCGGCGGAGCATGCGGGCCGCGTCGCCGTGCCAGGCGCAGCCAAACTCGGCCGCAAACGCCCGGCCCTTCTCTTCGGTGCGGCAACAGGCGGCGACGAGTTCGACACCCGGGATGTCGCGCAGGGCCCGGGCGTGCATGCCCGCGATCGCCCCGATGCCGATGATCGCCGCCCGCATCCGCTCGTCTCCGTGCCGCCACCGTACGACGGGCCCACAGTGTGGCCGACCCGAGGTACCAGACACAAGCGCGGACACGCCGCCGGGGCCCCCGGCCGGTATGATGGGAAACGTGTCCACGAAACGGCACCCCACCCGTATCGAGTGGTCTCCGGCCATGGAACTCCCCGACGCGGCGACGACGATCGGCAGCCTGGAGCAGTCCGGGGCGAAGGTCGTGCTCGCGGCCACCGGCGGAGGTGCGCGGGCCATCGCCCACCTGGTGAGTGTTCCCGGCGCCAGCAGCGTGGTCCTTGAGGGGCTGGTGCCCTACGCCCGTGAGGCGATCGACCGCCTGCTCGGCGGTCCACAGGAGTCTTATTGCTCGTCGCGGACGGCCCGCCGTCTGGCGGTGGCGGCATGGCAACGGGCCCGCGACCTGGGCGCTGCCGCCGGCAACGCGGTGGGAGCCGCCATGACGGCGAGCCTGCGAACCCGCGTGCCGAAGCGAGGCGCTCATCGCCTGCTCGTCGCCGTGCAGACGCTCCGCGCGACGGCCACCGCGGAACTCGTCCTCGAGAAGGGCGCCCGCTCCCGCGACGAGGAGGAGTCGCTCGCGGCGGCCATCCTGCTCGCCGAATTGACGGCGGCCGACGGCGGCCCGGCGGCCGCCCTGCCGACGGGCGCCCTGCGTGCCACCGAGCAGGTGGTGCGCGACCGTTGCGCGGCGCCCGAGGCCTGGCAAGACCTGTTTGCCGGCACGCGGGATGCCGTGCGTGCCGACGGCGTCGATGAGCCTCCCGCCGCCCGCGCAGGACGCCTGATCTTCCCCGGCTCCTTCGATCCGCTCCACGAGGGCCATCTGCTCATGGTCCGGATCGCCGAGGAGATCGCGGAGCGGCCGCTGGAGTACGAACTTTCGATTCTCAACGTCGACAAGCCCGCCCTCGACTATCAGGAGATCCGCGATCGCGCGGCCCAGTTCGCGGACCGGCCGCTGTGGCTCTCGCGGGCCGCCCGCTTCCTGGAGAAGCTGGAGACGTTTCCCGGCAGCACGTTCGTGATGGGCGCGGACACCTACGTGCGGCTGGCTGACCCGCGCTACTACGGCGGGTCAGCGGCGGCCGCCGCCGATGCCGCGCGGACGATCGCCACGCGGGCGGGAGGCCTGATCGTGTTCGGCCGTTCCAAGGGCGACGTCTTCCTGGAGGCCGCGCAGCTCGACGTGCCGCAGGCGCTGCGCGACGTCACGTACTTCGTGTCGCAGCGCGAGTTTCGCCTCGATATCTCGAGCACCGAATTGCGGCGCCGGCACAGGGAGTCCACGGAGGCGACATGCGAAATCTGAACTGGCTTCTGGCGCTGGCCGCCGTGCTGGTGGCGTCCGCGTCCGTTCGCGCGGACGAACTCGCCGACAAACTGCGGCCGCACGTCGGCCAGACGCTCGACCTCGTCGAACTCGGCACCGGCAAGCGGTTCGTGCGGCCGACGCTGGAGAACGTCGTCGAGAAGGAGGGCCGGGCGTCGCAACTGCGGCTGCGACCCGAGGGGGAAAAGGCGGTCATCAGCCTGCCGATCGGCGGCGTCGTGAAGATCGTGGCCGGCCGCGAGACGATCCACGAGGCGGAGGCGAAGGGGAAGGGCGCGGCCCAGGTGAAGGGCAAGAAGGCGAAGGAGGCCTACGAGAAGAAGGTCGCCGAATCGCTGGCCCGGATGGAGAAGCAGGGGGTTCAACCATGGCCGACGCTCACGGCCGAGCAGCACGCCGCCGAGGTGGAGGATCTGAAGACGTTCGTCGCCGGGGTCAAGGAGGCGTTCCCGAACCTGCAGGTCACCGAAACGCACGAGTTCATCGTGGCCACCGACATTCCGGCCGGACAGATGGCCCCCTACGTGGCCAGCCTCGACGCCATGCACGACTTCCTCTGCGACCTCTACGGCATCCCGCGGGGCGAGCCGGTGTGGAAGGGGAAGTGCCTGGTGGTGGCCTTTCTCCACGAGCAGGACTTCCAGGCCTTCGAGGCCCGGTTCATGAAGACGCGCATGCAGGGCGCGCACGGCCTCTGCCACCAGAGCAGCGACGGCCGCGTGATCATGGCCTGCCATCGGGGCGACGACGCGCCGGCCTTCGCCCACATGCTCGTCCACGAGACCAGCCACGGCTTCAACCACCGCTGGATGTCGCCGGAGCGGCTGCCCAACTGGCTCAACGAGGGAATCGCGGAGTGGGTCGGCACGAAGGTCGTGCCCGCCTCGAATCAGGTGCCGCTCAAGGAGGCGCACGCCCTGGACTTCATGCGCCGCACCGGCACGCTGGGGGACGACTTCCTCGGCCAGCAGAACATCGACGCCGTGCAATACGGCATGGCCTCGAGCCTGGTGAAGTTTCTGGCCCGCGACCTGAAGAAGTTCGCCGCCTTCGTGCAGGGCATCAAGGAAGGCGTGCCGGTCGAGGAGAGCCTGCAGGCGGCCTACAAGGTCTCGCTGGCCGACCTGATCAAGGCCTACGGCGCCGCCATCGGCGTGCCGCAGTTGAAGCCGTAGGGGTAGGTCGGGGTTGCCGGTGCCCCGGGAGCCGGCGTAGGCGGCCAGCGGAGGCATGGATGCCGGAGCGCAGCGGACCCCCAAGACACACAAGCCCCGGGCGGAAGCCCGGGGACACCGGGGTGTTGGGCGAGACCGTTCTGCATGGGGAACGGGACGTCGCGGAACGCGGAGTCCCCCGGCTTCCGCCGGGGGCTTCGAGGATCCGAAGGCACGAGTATTCGTGACGGGCGCGACAGAACAGGGCACCGGCAACCCCGACGCGCGCCGGGTCACCGCACTCGCTTGGCGAGGCCGGCGGCGAGGCGGTCGAGCGTGTGGCTGCGGTCTTCGAGGCCGATGTGCACGCGGATGACGCTCATCCCCGAGGTGTCCGCCAACGCGCGTGAGAGCGCGACGTCGAACTCTCCTTCGGTGCGGACCTCGTAGCCCGTGCCGCCGCCCAACACCTGCGGCAGGAGCTGGTACTGCCAGGGATTGATGTCGTTGAACGTGCCCTCGTGGAGCAGCCGCTCCGTTCCGTAGCCCTTGTTGTCGAGCACGATCACGGTGACGGCCAGGCCGCGGCGGACGATCGTCGACAGCTCCATGCCCGTCATCTGGAAGGCGCCGTCGCCGACCAGGGCGATCACCTTGAGGTCGGGCCGGGCCATCTTCGCGCCCAGGGCCGCCGGCGTCGCGAATCCCATCGACGTGTAGTAGGCCGGCGCGATGAACTGCGTCTGGCCGCGGATCACCAGTTCGCTCGAGGCGAAGAGCGCGTCGCCGACGTCGGCGATCACGATCGTCTTGTCGTCCAGGGACTCGTCGAGGCGGCGGACCAGCCGCGTGGTCGTGATCGGGGCGTCGGGGGCGAGCGTGAAGGGCCCGGCCGCCGCCGCCGGCCCGGCAGGCAGCTGCCGGGGCGTCGCCCGGGGCCGGGCCGCGACGAGCCCGCGAATGAAGTCGTCGAGCAAGATGTCGTGGAAGTGGTGGTGGCTGATGCGAATGTCTTCGCTGGTGGCAAAGATGCTTTTCGTGGCGTCGAGCTTGGCGGTAAAGATCCCGAGATCGATGTCGGTGAGGATCGTGCCCAGCAGGATGAGGCAGTCGCTTTCCTCGACGAACGCGGTCACCTCCTGCCGGCCCATCGCTCCCTCGTAGAGCCCGATGTACAGCGGATGCACCTCGCTGACCACGCTCTTGGCGAGCATCGTGGCTGCGATCGGGATGCCGGATGCCTCCGCCAGCGCCACGGCGTCGGCCTGCAGGCCGTAGCGATGCAGCTCGATGCCCGCGATGATCACCGGCCGCTTGGCGGCCGCGATCCGCGCGGCCGCCTCACGAACGGCCTCGGCGAGGGCGTCGGGGTCGCTGCGGCGCTCGGGCTGCGCGTAGGGGCGAATCTGGTCGGGCACGACCGCCACCATGTCTCGCGGCAACTCGAGGTATACGGGCCGCTTCAGCCGCCAGGCCGTGTCGAGGAGGAAGTCGATGTCTCGGAAGGCCGTGGCGGGATCGACGATCTCCAGGCTCGCGGCGCAGATCTTCTCGAACACCTCCAGTTGCGTCCGCCACTCGCGGACGCGGTGATGGAGCAACGGGTCGCTGGCCCGCTCGGCCACGCCGGGCGCGCCCGAGATCATCACCACGGGGCTCTTCTCCGCGTACGCTCCGGCGACGGAGTTGGCCACGCTCAGGCCGCCCACGCCGTACGTCACGCACAGCGCGCCCATGCCGCTGACCCGCGCGTAGGCGTCGGCAGCGTAGCCGGCGCAGTCCTCGCGGGTGCAGTTCACGAGGTCGAGCGGGCTGTGCTCGAGCATGCTGTAGAAAGAGAGCACGTAGTCGCCCGGCAGGCCGAAGACGTGGCGAATGCCGTAATCGGAGAGCCGCCGGATCAGGTATTGCCCGATCGAGAGGCTGGTGACGCTCGTGGCCCGCTGGACGGCGGGCCGGGTGGCCACGGGCGCCGCGAGTCCGTTGTCGAGGCTCGAACCGAGGACGATCGACATCACTGCCTCCCTTCGAGCCGCCGCCGCCGGACGGCGAGCATCACGAGCCAGAAACCCAGGAACCCGAAGACGCAGGCCAGCACCACGAGCGGGCGGCGGGCGTCGTGATTGAGCGTCCACGCGCCGATCGCGTGGATCGCACCCCAGGCGAGGATCGCGAGCATGATGCCGCGGATCAGCCGCTCGGCGTCGGGAGGAGTCGGGTGCGTCGCCATCACACCATCATATGCCGTGCCGCCAGCGGGCGGCCGGCGCAAAAAAAAGGCCCCCGGAACGGTCCAGGTCCCAGGGGGGCGGAGAACCTGAACCGTTTCCGGGAGCGATTGGACGGCGCGATGGATTGGGAAGGGGATTCGATCCGCTCGAGGTCGCCGGCGAGCATCCGTGCTGCCGGCGACTTCGAGGGGAGCGGCCCTTGCGGTCCCGCTCCCTGGCCTTCAGGCGGGCGGACATTAGGGAGCGTTTTTTTCGGGGTCAAGGCCGGTTCGCCAGCCTGTTTCGGCGGGAACACGGTCTCCCAGGCCACCCAGACCGTCGGCGTCTGGCAATCTCGGGGCTTGGCGGCGTCGAGGCAGTCGCGACACGCTATCATCCGGCCTCATTGCCACGAGCACACCGGAGACCAGCCGCATGACCGCCGTCGTTCCGCCGCCCGCCGCACCCATCCATGGTGCCGGGGCACCGCCCACCGCCGAGGCCTGGGCCGCCGCGTTCGCTGCCGGGTTGCCGTATCGCGAGTACCTCGATCGGCAGGCCACGCCCGACCAGCGGGCCCGCTGGGACGCCTGCCACGATCGCATCGCGCTCACGTCGGACCAGGAACGGCTGCTCGCGGGCTTCGTGCGGCGGATGCCGGTGCTCGTGCTCTCCGGCACCTGGTGCGGCGACTGCGTGAACCAATGCCCGATCTTCGCCCGGTTCGCCGCGGCCGCGCCGGCGATCGATCTGCGGTTCCTCGACCGCGATGCCCGTCCCGACATCGCCGCCCACCTCAAGGTCTGCGGCGGCCAGCGGGTGCCGGTCGCGGCCTTCTTCAGCGAAGACTTCACGCCCGTCCTGTTCTACGGGGATCGCACGCTCTCCGCCTACCGCGCCGCCGCGGCCGCCCAGTTCGGCGCCGGTTGCGCCACGGGCATCGTGCCGCCGGCCGCCGAGGCGGTCGCCGCCGTGACAGCCGACTGGCTCGATCAGTTCGAACGCGTGCAGCTGATCCTGCGGCTCTCCGGCCGCCTCCGCCAGTTGCACGGCGAGGCGTGAGGCCGACCCCATGAGCAGCCGCGAACGCTGGACCGTCTATCCGCTCCTGTTCCTCGCCATCGGTTTGGCCGTGCGGGCGGCAGCCCTGCCCGCCGAGCGGTTCGAGACGTTGGCGGCGGGGACGGTGGAGGCCGAGCAGATCATCTGCCGGGAGATCGTCGTCACCGGCACCGACGGCACGGTCCTCGTGCACATCGGCAGGGTCGTCGGTGGCGGCGGCGGCCGGATCGAGATCAAGGACGCCGACGGCGTGGACGCGATCGCGGTGGGCACCCGGCCGGAAAGCCGCGACGGCGTGGTGGAACGCTTCGACGCCCGGGGCCAACCCGTGGACGAATACGCCCGGCAGGACTCGAACCCGCAGGCCTCGGGTCCGAAGTTTGAGGCGGATCGATTTCGCACCTCCCGAAGAAATCACGAAATCGGCCGTTAGAGCGCATCCGACCTTGGTGTAGCACCGGCTCGGGGGCGGCAAAAGTCGCCGCTGCGCGGTCTTTCAGATTGTCGCTGGGGCGAGGATACGCCCCACGCTCCTCGAGCGTTCGCCGACCCCCTCGCCTACCTCTCGCAAACTGTCAACTCGTCGCTACAGCAAAACGAGATGCGCTCTAGTCGTTCCCAGTCAACGACTTCCGAGGGCACATCCGATTTCGCCAGCGCTTCCAGCTTTGTCGCCCAGAGGGCGAAAAAAGCTGCCGATTTGAGGAATCCTCAAACGCGTTTTCCGACCATCGGCCGGCGAAGGTGCCGGGGCAGCAGGCGAACCCGCCACCCCGGCACCCCCCAGCGAAATCAGGCGACTGCGTAGAGGGGTTCCGAGACCGGCTTCACGGCGTTGACGGAGACCTGGAGGTCGCTGACCTCGGTCCGGCCGGCCCGACGCCTCTTCGGCAGCCCGCCGATCAGGTCCCGTTTGACCGCCGCGACCGCCTCGGCGACATCGTCCATCTTGCTCTTGATGCTCGGCGACTCGTTGGTCTTCGCCCGCATCGCCTCCGCGATGGCTTCCCGCAGGACGCTCATGGCCGCGTCCTTCTCGACCCCCAAACGCTCCCAGAAGAACGCGATGGTGGGAATCAGCGGGATACTGATCGTGGGGGCAATCCACTGTTCCTCGTGGCGCTCGACGCTGCCCGAAATCCGAACGACGACCGTCTCGTCGATCCAGTGACGGCCGATGTCGAGATCGGCCTCCGCGTCCTTGAATTTTTAAACGATCAGGGTCGTGAAGCTGGCGAACCTGGGCTTTCTGTGCCGCCCGCCACTCCTTCACCATCCGCTTCCCGTCGGTCTACTTGGGGAACCCCAATTCCTTGGCGGCGACGGCCCAGTCGACGGCCCAGTCGACGGCCTTGGAGGCGGAGAGAGGGTGGTTGCGGCGGTAGGTGACGCTGCCGCTTGCTTCCAGAACCACGAATCACGTGATGTCGAGCGGCTACGCCAGCCGCAGAACGCTTGCGGAAGTGCCGTTGACCGTCCTGTCTTTGCTCTGTTACTGCCCACGAAATGCCTTTCCGGTCGAGCATGGAACTTGGCCAGCCGATCGGTAACTCAAGATGGAGAATGCCATGAGCGCGGTCCGCACATCGGCGGCGGCAGTGGGCGGTTTCGAGCGGTTGGAGGCTCGCGCCTGCCCGGCGGCGTGGGCGCACCTCACCCACGCGGGGTTCACGCTCGTGGTGCGTGGGGACGCAGCCGCGGACCAAGTCACGATCACTCAAGATGACGCCCGCGGAACGCTGACCGTGACCGGGGTCGACTCGAAGTCTGCGGTTTTCAGTTCGGCCAAGGTCGGCAGCATCCAGGTCAATCTCGGCGGGGGAGACGACCGCTTCGAGTACGCGACCGTCCATGGAGTCCGAAACCCGAAACGCCTGAATGTTGACCTCGGGGCAGGCAACGACACCGGCATCATCCGGTGGGCCGACGACGATGGCGTGGCGCGCCGCGGCTTGACACTCGTCGCCAACGGCGGCACTGGGGACGACGCCATCGGGGTCCGCGTGGGCAGACTGGGGGCCGGGACAACCGTCTCACTCCGACTCCTCGGGGGTGGCGGGAACGACGCTCTCGGCGTTCAGTCCCTCGCTCCCGCGGCCGGGGCGGCGCTGCACGTCGTAGCCCGCGGCGGGGCGGGCGCTGACAGCCTCGGGGCCTACTCGACCGGGAACCTTTCCGCCTCCGGTCGGGCCGCATACGACCTCCGCGGGGACGGTGGGGATGACGAGGTCTCCGTCAACGTCGCCGGCCGGATCAACGGCAGTTTTTCCGCCCGGCTCGACGGCGGTGCTGGAGACGACCAGATCTCGATCAATGCGACGAATGCGGCCGGTCGCGGTCGTGTCCGGGCGACCCTTCTCGGCGGGTCGGGGAATGATCAGTTTGCCGCGCTGGGCGACCCGCTCGTCATGAGGGCTCTTGTCAAAGGTGGACCGGGTGTGGATGCCGGGTTGCTGCCTCCGCGGGTGCGAGCACGAAGTGTCGAGCAGTCGCAGCCGCCAACGCCCTACGAACTCCGCCTCGGTCCTCTGCCGACGTTCAACCCGGTCCTCTCCACCCAGACGATCTCCAGGGAAGGCCGAACCGTGGAGTACCATTCGTCCGGCACTGCCAAGCCGGGCCAGCCCGTCGTTGTCCTTATGACCGGCTTCGGGGGGGACATCGATTACTGGCAGACGGTGCCCGGCCGGATCGCGGACGGATCCCAGTTGATCGCGGTCAATCGGCCAGGCTACCGCCGGTCTTCCCCGGCGGTCGGTGACTACGCCCAAACTGCTGTGGAGGATATCCGAGCGGTCGTCGGGTCGGTCGCGGGGAACCGACCGGTCGTTCTCGTCGGCCACTCGTTGGGTGGACTGTACGCGAACTTGTACGCGCGGCTTCACCCGACTGAGGTGGCCGGCGTCGTGTTCGTGGACTCGACCGCGCCGGAGGATGTGGCTCGGATCGACGACTTCGGGGTTCCATTCGGCGGCCTCGGCGACCCGAACTCACCGGAGTTGCGGCTGGGGCAACCTGGGGTACGACAGGAGATCGAGGGGGTGGTTTCGCTCACCCGGCAGGTGCTCGGGGCCCAAGCGTTCCCGTTGGTGCCGGTCGTTTCGCTCCGGGCCGGGCCCGCCGATTTGCTGGCCGATGACCCACAATTGGACGCGTGGTATCAGGCCCTCGGGGCGCTGGGGTCGCCAGGAGAAACGCGGAGCGTGCCCGACTCAGGGCACAACATCCAGTTTGACCGACCCGACGCGGTGGTACAGGCGGTTCGCGATGTGCTGGCCGCGGCGGTCGTGGTTGGAGCGTGAGAGGCGTTCAGCTATTTCAGTAATGAAACGGTCGAACGCCCAGCTGCAGTGCCGATCGCTGGGGGGTTCAAGCGGCAGTCAAGCAGACGACGATGATTGAGTCGTGCCGCGCGTCCGAATGACCCTCAACGAGGACGGATCGCCTTGCCTATTTTCCCCAGAGCGGCGGCCGATGCGTTTTGCGTCGTCGCCTTGATCATCGCCGTCACACTGGCCGCTCCATGTAAGGCGGGCTGTCTCGAGCCCCACGAAATTCCCCTCACCCGCCGGAACGTTGCTCCGGAACTTTCGTCAGTCACACGGGCCT
This sequence comes from Pirellulales bacterium, assembly GCA_044358905.1. Classification (GTDB taxonomy): domain Bacteria; phylum Planctomycetota; class Planctomycetia; order Pirellulales; family UBA1268; genus QWPN01. The sequence goes on from JBIKND010000015.1 coordinate 13,032, forward strand.
GTCCGGTCGAACGAGGTGAAAAGCGACCAATCATCGACGGCCTTGGCTGGGTTGTCGGCATCCCGCGAAAGATCATTCTCTGGGACTGCCGGGTGGACAACCACAACGTCTCCTGTGAGACCGAGCAGTCTATTGAAGACTACCTCGAAGAGCATCAACTCGATCACGTCAAGGTGCGAATCAATCAATACGCACCTGTCTCCGATTGGCGCCGGCTGCAGAGCAATAAGTCCGTCGCGTGGCCGTATCGGTACACGCTCGGCGCCCTCTCCGTCGCGTGCGAGGCTGTTTTGCCGGGGCGGGTGTTTGGTCGTGACTACTACAACCCGTATACCGCGACCGTTCACGTTTACAGCGACGTTCCGGCACTGGCGATCAAGCAGGCCGGTCACTCGAAGGATTTTACCCGTCGCACATATCCGGGCACCTACGCACTCGCGACGATAGTTCCCGTGATCAACCTTTGGCCGGAAGCAATCGCTACTGGTGACGTTCTTGCCTATGCGGACCGTCACGGTGCTACTGACCTTGAACGTGAGGAATACCGCATCCTTTATCCAGCCTACGGGGCGAACCTCGGAGGTGTCGCGGGGGATGTGTTCGCGGGAGCTTTTCTTCCCGTCTATGCCGGCGCAGTGGTCGCGGGCCATGTGGTGGGGCGTTGGGAGTCAGGCCGAATCGCCGACTTTTCCGATGATGTGTCAGCTTCCTCAGGTGAAGCAACGGTGCAAACAGTCCTGCAAGCGGACATCGATAGACTTCCCATAAACGACTCGTCCGAAGCTGAAGTAACCTCGGATGATGCTGCCATACTGATTGCGACAGCTGCGACTCCGCCCGCGTTGATCGCTACTGACCCACTCGGGTCAGCTCTCTGGACGGACCGGTGAGCCGCGACCACTCGTCAAAAAAAGACCTCCAGCTCAAAAGGGTACGACAAGGGCTTGCGTTCACTGGAGCGGGCCGTAGTTCCGGCCTGCTTTGACAGCCGCTGTGGGCGAGTTTGTTCTTGAGGTTCTGGGCTTGGCCGGCACGGTTCGCAAGTGGCTTGTTGCGCTTCAGGCGGCGTCCGAAAGGGCCAATGACAATGCGGGGCGCAAATGTGTTCGAGGAGTGGTGCTCCCTGATCGACTGCTGAAATCTAACCCGTGGCACAGATTTACTCGGCTATCTCGAGGGCGGGCTCCTCTGCTTCGGCTTCGCCCGCGCGGTCTGCATGACGTGCCGCACGGGATTCGTCGTGGCCTTCTCCTGCAAGGGCCGCGGCGTCTGCCCGTCGTGCAACGGCAGGCACATGGCCCAGACGGCGGCGCATCTCGCCGATCATGTCATCCCACCGGTGCCCGTGCGGCAGTGGGTGATCTCCGTGCCGAAGCGGCTGCGGGGCATGCTGGCCGACCGACCCCGAGCCGTCGCCGCACTCTCGAAGATCTTTCTTGATGAGATCGAGCGACTGCTGTGCGCTGCGGTAGGCGTCACGAGAGACGCCGCCACCCCCGCATCCGCCCGCCCGCGGCTCGGCGGCATCTCCTTTTGGCACCGCTTCGGTTCGGCGCTCAACCATCATGCCCACCTCCACGCCTGCGTGACCGACGGCGTCTTCGTGCCGCCTGCAGACGACGCAGGGTGTGACGCTTCGCCGGCGTTCCTGCCGACGCGACCAATCACCCAGGCTGACCTCGCCGCACGCACCGACCGGGTGCGTCGCCGCGTGATCCGGTGGTTCCGCATGCAGCGGCTGCTCGACGCCGTGGCCGCCAACTGGGTCGGACCCGGTCGGGGCCGCAAGTCCACGCGGCCGGGAGCCAGCGGCCTCATCGAGTTGTCGCCGTTTGAGTTCTTGGACAGGCTTGCGGATCTCATCCCGCCGCCGCGGAAGCATCGGCACCGCTACCACGGAGTGTTCGCGCCGAACCACCGGCTCCGGAAAGCCGTCACGGCGCTGGCGATCGGCAACATCGGCAAGCAACGCGAGGCCGTAACCGGCGGGCATGGGGGCGGCGGTCACGCCACGGGAGGCTGCTGCGACGCGCATCACAAGCCCCGCTCGCACGACACGTCACGGATTGCCTGAGCGAAACTCCTGGCCCGGGTAGGTGAGGAGTTTCCGCTCGAGTGCCCGAATTGCGGCGGCGACATCCGCCTGATCGCGTTCATCACGGAGCCGGGCCCGATCCGGAGGATCCTGACACACCTCGGCGAACCGCTCGAGCCACCACCAGTCTCGCCGGCCCGGGGTCCACCCACCGACTGGGGCGAGCTCGTCCAGGCTCATGACGACCGCGAAGCGGTTCAGGGACGGATAGACGAGCTGCCCGTGATCGACATTCACAGCGTGTGACCGAACGGCGAACTGGGAAACGGTCTGCGCCGAGTCGAGAAAATCGCAGTCGCAGTGGGGTGAGTGGCGTTTCGGGGCACTGCCACCGGACGCCCGGGTCGCTCCCCTCTGGGCTCGCGAGTCGCTCGTCAGCCGGGAGACCGTTGCCGAAGCGTTATTGGCCGGGCTATCCTTTACTCAACGACCAGATCCGTCATTTTCATTCCACCGAGGGGCGGAAATCGGCGGCGAGGATGGTGAAGGACTTCGACATCTACAACGCCGGCCGCTGGTTCTATGAGCGGGTGCGCGAGTGGTCGGGCGGGGAAGCCTGCGTCCACATGCTCCGCAAGACGGTGCTCCAGTATGCCCGCGTCGGCGAAGATGCCAGCCGCGCCCTCGCCAAGGATGCCCGTGTGAGCGAGGGGGTCATGATGACCCACTACGTCAAGGAAGAAGATGCCCAGCACCGTGCCGCGAGCAATGCGATGTTCCAGCGGCTCTGCCTCTCCATGACGCCCGAGGTCGCACGGGCGTTTGGACATGAGCACTCTGCGACCGCGATGCTGGAGCAGCGACTGCGCGAGGCTGTCGCCTTTCGGAGCTGGTCACTGGTGGGCGAGATCGCCAAAAAGCTCGCCAAGCAGGATCGCCAGGCGGGCTGAATAGGACAGGAGCATTCTCGGGCCCGATACAAGCCAGCGCGGACCGCACGTCGGTCGCCCTCCACCTGTTGGGCGCGAGCAGAGCCGCCGGTGGCAATCGCCCGTTTATCCGGCCAAAAAAACGGCCGCGGGACGGCCTCTACGACGGCCGCACGAGTTCGCAAATGCCGATGTAGAATGGACTTCTGCCGCGATGGCATAGCCGGAAAAACCGGCCAAGAAAGCGGTCAGGATCGATCTATGACGACGCCCGCCGACAGGGGAGAAAGCACAGCCTCGATGGAGCCACTGCTGGTCGGGGAATCCTCCCGCTGGCGGTCCGCGCTGCACGACAAGGCCCTCGAATTGGTCGCCGCCTCGACGCGGCTCGACCAAAGCCTGCCGCAGGGCAGTGCAGCGGGACTCGCCGACCTCGTCCGCTCGATGAACTGCTACTACAGCAACCTCATTGAGGGACACGACACTCACCCCGTGGATATCGAACGGGCCCTCCATGCGGACTACAGCAACGAGCCCAGGAAACGCGATCTTCAACTCGAAGCACGGTCGCATATTGCCGTGCAATCCTGGATCGATTCAGGAGGACTGAAGGGACGTGCGGCAACCGCTGATGGTGTCCGCGAGATTCACAGGCGATTCTGCGAGGATCTGCCGGGGTCGCTGCTCACGGTCGAGAATCCCGATACGGGCACACATCATCGAGTAGTGCCGGGCCGATGGCGAGAGTCAGATGTGGCCGTTGGCCGGCACCATGCGGTGAGCCCCGGCGCCGTGTCGAGGTTCATGGATCGCTTCGAGGCGGTTTACGCCAGACTCGGGAAACTCGACACCATCCTCGCGGCGGCGGCTGCTCACCATCGGCTGCTCTGGATTCATCCGTTTGCCGACGGAAATGGCCGCGTCGCAAGACTGATGTCATACGCGATGCTCCAGGATTCCGTGGGCACGAGCGGAATCTGGTCGATAGCCCGCGGACTCGCCCGCAATGAGTCCGCCTATAAAGACTGCCTGGAAGATTGTGATCAGCCCCGCCACGGCGACCTCGACGGTCGCGGTGCCTTGAGCGAGGAGGCCCTTGCCGGTTTCATCGAGTTCTTCCTGGACACCTGCGTGGATCAAGCGACGTTCATGGAGCAGCTCATTAAGCCCACGTCATTTGTCGGTCGGGTGAGTCGCTGGGCAGATGCAGAAGTCGCGGCGGGAAGACTCGCCGCGCGGTCCGATCGCCTGCTCGAGGCGGTGATGATTCGCGGGGAACTTGAACGCGGCGACATCGAAAGCTTGTTGGGAACAAGCGAACGAACCGCGCGGCGGGTGACTTCGGCGTTGCTCGCCCAGGGAGCCCTCGTGTCGGATTCGCCGCGGTCCCGGCTGCGTCTTGGTTTCCCCGTGAAGCTGGCACACCACTGGCTGCCGGGCCTGTTTCCCGAGCCTCTGACTGGAAGAGATTGAACGCCACCGCCCTGCCGCGCGGGCGATACGAGCAGGAGGAGCCTCTGCATCGAAGCCGTACGGATTTGAGGATTTTTGAGGATTCCTGGCGGGGCCACGAAACTGACGAGCACCCCACATCCGAAAAGCGCTGAAAAACAAGCGGTTTGAAGTACGCCCGGCAGGACTCGAACCTGCAACCCTCGGTTCCGAAGACCGATGCTCTATCCAATTGAGCTACGGACGCCCGTGCTCCAATCCTACCGCCCCGACCAGGCGTTCGGAATCGACGTCGCTTCCGGCCGGTAGTGCGGGGTCCTTTGACCGCGGCGGCTCCAGGAGCGTATATCCTCCGGGAGAGAAAGAGGTGCGTCCGGGCGGACGGCAGCGGGGCACAGGGCCGCAAGGCCCGGCCGGTTCCGCGGACGCGATCGTTGCTATGGCATTCATCACGCTGCGCGTGCTCCACGGCGCCGACCGGGGCAGGGTGTTCGATCGGATCCCCACCCCGGTCACGATCGGTCGCGAGGAGGGCAATTCGATCCAGCTCAACGACGAGCGGATCAGTCGCTACCACCTCAAAGTGCAGGACGACAACGACAAGATCGTCGCCACGGACCTGGAGAGCACCAACGGCACGAAGGTCAACGGCGAGGACATCCAGGTCCGGATCCTGCGCGACGGCGACATGATCGCCCTGGGCCGCTCCCTGCTGCTCGTCGGCTCCCACAGCGACATCGACCGCCGCATCGCGGCGATCGCCGGCCGTCACCCGGCGGTCGAGGAAGGGCAGGCCCGCGAGATGCGGGGGCGGCTGGAGCGGATCGCCACGCACAACTCCGACGTCATCGCCGACATCGGCAAGGTGCGGTCGCCGCTGCTGCCCGCCGAGCCGCCGCCGCTGCCGGGCAAGCTCAGCCCGGCCCAGTCGGCGGAACTCACGGAACTGCTCGAGTATGTGCAGAGCGTGCTCCGCGACGCGACCGAGGGGGCGATGATGCGGCCCGGCAACGAGAAAGTGGAACTCGCCTTCGCCGAATGGCAGGCGGTGCTCGACCTTCAGGCCCGGCTCGCCGAACTCCTGCGGCTCATCGGCGACCGGCCCTAGCTCGCGTCCGCTACAATCCCGGCTTCCCCAGCGAGGCCCACGGATGAGCACGCCTTCCTTCGTCCACCTGCACTGCCACAGCCACTACAGCCTGCTCGACGGCGCCAGCCCGATCGACCGGCTGGTGTCGCGGACGGTCGAACTGGGCATGAACGCCCTGGCCATCACCGACCACGGCAACCTGCACGGGGCGTTGGAGTTCTACCAGGCTGCCAAGGCGGCCGGCATCAACCCGATCATCGGCTACGAGGCCTACATCGCCCCTGGGAGCCGGTTCCAGAAAGACGCCGGCAGCCAGAAGGATTCGAGCTACCATCTCACGCTCCTGGCCCGCGACCGCACCGGCTTCGCCAACCTTCTGCAGCTGGCGACGAAGGCGTATCTGGAGGGCTTCTATTTCAAGCCGCGGATCGACCGCGGGCTGCTGGAGGAGTTCGGCGAGGGGATCGTCTGCCTGTCGGGCTGCCTCTCGGGCGAGTTCAGCCGCGCCCTCGTCGGCTCGTCCCGCGAGCAACGCGAGTCGCTGGCCCAGGCACGGGAGATCGCCGGCTGGTTCCAGAAGACCTTCGGCGACCGCTACTTCATCGAGATCCAAGACAACGGCCTCGACGTGCAGCGGCAGGTCACCGACGCGGCGTTGGAAATCGCCCACGAGCTGGGCATCCCGCCGGTCGCCACCTGCGACTGCCACTACGTCAACCGCGAGGACGCGGAGGCCCAGGACATCCTGCTGTGCGTGAACACGGGCCGCTTCCGCAACGACGCGTCACGGATGCGGATGGACTCCAGCGAGTTCTACCTCAAGAGCCCGACGGAGATGCACGCCGCGTTCGCCGGCCACGACCGGACCCTGGTGGCCGACGCCGTCGCCCGCAGCCAGGCGATCGCCGACTCGGTGTCGATCGACCTCGACCTCGGCAAACGCCACTTTCCGGGCTTCGACGTGCCGGGCGGCCGCACGGCCAGCGCCGAACTGCGGCGGCTCTGCCTGGAGGGCCTGCGCGAGCGGTACACCACCGTCGCCAAGCGCTGGGCGGCCGGTACGGTGCCGGCCGATCCCGCCACCGCCGACCTGCACGCCCAGGTGCTCGAGCGGCTCGACCGCGAACTGGCCGTGATCGACACGCTCGGTTTCGCCAGCTACTTCCTCATCGTCTGGGACTTCGTCCGCCACGCCCGGGAGCACGGCATCCCGGCGGCGGCCAGAGGCTCGGGCGTGGGGGCGCTCGTAGCCTACTCGCTCTACCTCTCGCACGTCTGCCCGCTGGAGTACGACCTGCTCTTCGAGCGATTCCTCGACATCAACCGCCGCGAGGCGCCCGATATCGACATCGACTTCTGCAAGGAGCGGCGCGGCGAGGTCATCGAGTACGTCAAACGCAAGTATGGCGCGGCGAACGTCGCCCAGATCGGCACGTTCGGCACGCTGGCGGCCCGGGCCGCGATCCGCGACGTGGGCCGCGCGATGGGGCTGCCGGTGCCGCGCGTCGACCAGATCGTGGCCCTGGTGCCCGACCAGCTCGGCATCTCGCTCGACGACGCTGCCGCGCCCGGCTCCCAGCTGGCGGCCGCCTGTGACGCCGACACCGAGGTCCGCGAGCTCGTCGACCTGGCGCGGCGGATCGAGGGCCTGGCGCGAAACGTCGGCACCCACGCGGCCGCCGTCGTGATCGCCGATCGCCCGCTCGTGGAATACGTGCCGTTGCAACGGGTGACGGGCAAGGAGGAAGTGATCACCCAGTGGGCGATGGGCGACGTCGAGCGGGCCGGCCTGATGAAGATGGACTTCCTCGGCCTCCGCTACCTGACGGTCGTCGCCAAGACGCTCGACATCATCCAGTCCACCACGGGCCATCGGCCCGACCCCTTCGCCTTTCCGCTCGACGACGCGGCCACCTTCGCCACGCTCTGCCGAGGCGAGACGAAGGGCATCTTCCAGCTCGAAAGCGGCGGCATCCGCGACCTGCTGCAGCGGATGAAGCCCGACCACTTCCTCGACATCGTGGCCGTGAACGCCCTCTACCGGCCCGGCCCGCTCGAGGGCGGCATGGTCGACGAGTACGTCGACGTCAAGCACGGCCGCAAGCGGGCGGAGTTCCTCCATCCGGTGATGAAGGACGTGCTCGCCGAGACCCACGGCGTGATGGTCTACCAGGAGCAGGTGATGCGGATCCTGGAGCGGCTCGGGGGCATCGAGCTCTCCTCCGCCTATACCTGCATCAAGGCGATCAGCAAGAAGAAACTGGAGACCATCGCCGCCTTCCGCGAGCAGTTCGTGAAGGGGGCCCAGGCCCAGGGCATGCCCAAGCAGCAGGCCGACGAGGTCTTCGCGCTGATCGAGAAGTTCGCCGGCTATGGCTTCAACAAGAGCCATTCCACCGCCTACGCCCTGCTCGCCTGGCAGACCGCCTTCCTGAAGACGCATCATCCGCGGGAGTTCATGGCCGCGCTCCTCTCCGGCGACATCACGGGCCGCAACTTCAAGAAGAAGGACGCGCTCGTCGAGCACGTCGAGGACTGCCGGCGGATGGGGATCGAGGTGGCGCCCCCCGACGTGAACGCGTCGCTGCCGGACTTTTCGGTGAGCGACGGCCGGATCCTCTTCGGGCTGGCAGCGATCAAAGGCTGCGGCGTGCAGGCCTCCGAGGCGATCGCCGCCGATCGCTCGCAGCACGGCCCCTACCGCGACCTCCACGACTTCTGCGGCCGGCTCGATCCCTCCGTGGTCAACAAGACGGCGATCGAGAACCTCGCCAAGGCCGGGGCCCTCGACGGCCTCGGCGGCCACCGCGGCGCCATCCTGGCCGGCGTCGAGCGGGCGATGGCGGCCGGGGCCGCCCGGCTCGCGGATCGTAAGAGCGGCCAGAAGAACCTGTTCGCCGCCTTCGACGCGCCCGCCGCCGGCCCCGCGGCCGCGGAGCCTTCCGCGCTGCCCGACGTGCCGCCGCTCTCCGACCTGGAGATGCGTTCCGGCGAGAAGGAGGTGCTCGGCTATTACGTCCACAGCCATCCGCTCGCCGAGCACAAGGACATCCTCGACAGCCTGTGCTCCCACGGCACCACCGGACTGGCGGGCGTGAAGGCCAAGGGCGAGGTGGTCATCGGCGGGCTCGTGTCGGCCCTCAAGCTCTCGAACACCAAGCAGGCCCGCCCCGGCTCGACGCATACCCGCTACGCGATGTTCGACCTGGAGGACATGGACGGTCTCGTCCGCACGATCTGTTGGCCGGAGGACTACGCCCGGCTCGGCGAGGCGATCCAGCCCGACGCGGTGATCGTCGTCGCCGGCTCGATCGACCGTCGTGCGGGCAGCGAGGAGACGAACCTCGTGGTCAACGAGATCGTACCGATCGCCGAGGCCCGCCGACTGCCGGCCCGAAGCGTGACGGTGCGGGTGGCCGAAGGCACGCACGATGTCGGTGTGCTGGACAGGCTCGCGGAACTGGTCGGCCGCCATCCGGGCGCCGTGCCGCTACGGCTGGTGATCGATCTCACCGACGGATCGCGTGTGCTCCTGGAGGCCGACCGCCACCAGGTGGCCTGGTCGCCGGAGTTGCACGCGGCGGTGGCCGAACTGCTCGGCCCCGGCAGCGTGCGGGCGGCGATGGCGATCGGCGGCCGCGGCCGCCGCGACGGGCCCGGCGGTTCGCGGGGCGACGGCCCCCGGCGCGGCCAAGGCCGATCGCCCGCGGGCGTGTCCTGACGACGGCGTGGCGGGAAGCCCGATGATTCGCGGTAAACCTCCCATAGCCTCGGCGGCGACACGGGACTGCCCTCCTCCCCAACTTTCACCGCCTTCCGATCCCCAGCCTTTCTGGGTGCGTGTATGCCTCCATCGACGTCTCGCGGTCTGCCGGCACGACTCGTGCGGCTCTTTACCCTCGCCGTCGCCGCTGCGGTCAGCGCGATCTCGGTAGTCGAAGCCATGGCTCAGGGTGGCGGCACCGCTGCCGGCGTCGTCGTCGACGCGCAGGGCGTGCTGCGGACGAAGACCGTCGCCGATGCCGGGCTGTCGGCCGAACGGCGCAAGGCGGCTGTTACCGCCCTGCCAAATGACCTGCAGAAGCCGGCGGTGCTCCGCAAGGTGGCCCTGTCGCGGCTCGAGGCCGAGGTTGCGAAGGCGGCCGCGACCGGCCGCGGCGTCCCGTCCGAACTCACCCGGCTCGCCGGGCTGACCCGCGTGCAGTACGTCTTCGTCTACCCCGCCACGGACGACACCCCGGGCGAGGTCGTGATCGCCGGGCCCGCCGAGCCCTGGATCGAGGATGCCACCGGCCGCGTGCTGGGCGCGATCAGCGGCAGCCCGATCGTGCTGCTCGAGGACCTCGCGGCCGCCCTCCGCTGCTTCGCGCCGGGCCAGCCGCAGGACCGCCTCATCGGCTGCTCGATCGACCCGCGGCAGGAGGGACTGGCGGCGATGCAGGAGTTCCTGCGCAAGACCGGCCGCATCAATCCGCAGGCCGGCGTCGACGAGATCGTCACGGGCCTGAAAAACTCGCTCTGACCGCAGCGGGTGAGTGTGCAGGGCGTGTCACCCGCCTCGCATTACGCCCAGGTGCTCGTCGAGGCCGACTATCGCATGAAGCTCATCGGCATCGGCCTCGAGCGGCCGCCCGTGGCGTTGAAGTCGTGGGTCGATCTGGCCGCCGGCGGCGCCGTCGCGGCCAACGGCCTGCAGCGGTGGTATTTCGTGCCCGAGTACCAGTGCCTGCGGATCGCCGAGGACGACCTGGCCGTCGAACTCGTGGGCCGCGGAGTGAAGCTCTGCTGTGCCGACGAAGTGGTGATGCCCGACGGCCGCCGCCTCGACGCCACCCGCGCCTCCGGGTCTGCCAAGCAGTTCGCCGACACGTTCACCCGCAAATACGCCGAACTCACGGCCAAGAGCCCGGTGTTCGCGCAGCTTCGCAACGTCGTCGACCTGGCCGTCGCCGCCGCCTACATGCAGGAACACGACGCCTTCGGGAAGGCGGGCTGGGGCGCCGAGAAACTCCGCGACGAGCAGGCCTGCCCGATCGAAACCCATCCCAAGCCGACCGAGGTCGAGCCGGCGGTGCACGCCGTGTGGAAGGGGAACCGCCTCCTGACTCCGATCGGCGGCGGCGTGACGATGTATCCGCGGATGGCGCTCGACGCGCCGCATGCTGCGGCGAGTGGGCGTCAGCGACAGGGCAAACTCATGCCGCCGATTGCCCGCTGCCGGGAAGCCCGAAGCGGAAGCTGAGGGAATACGCGTGGCCCGACGCGAAGCGATCCGCATTCCCTCGGCTCGCGCCTCGGGCTTCCCAGCAAAGACGGTAACCCGCAGCAGCAGCGGCGTCGCGCGACCGCGGTGCGGGCGTCAGCGACGGGCCAAACTCATGCCGCCGGTTGCCCGCTGCCCGGAAGCCCGAAGCGGAAGCTGAGGGAATACGCGTGGCCCGACGCGAAGCGATCCGCATTCCCTCGGCTCGCGCCTCGGGCTTCCCAGCAAAGACGGTAACCCGCAGCGCCGGCAGGCAGTTGCGCCGCACCATCGGTCGGGCAATTCCAACGTCGCTACCCTGCCGCGTCAGACCTTCACACGCTCGAGGTAGTCGCCCGTCCGCGTATCGATCTTGATGGTGTCGCCCTGCTCGATGAAGGCGGGCACGATCACCTCGGCGCCGGTCTCGAGCTTCACCGGCTTCGTCAGGTTCGTCGCCGTGTTGCCGCGGATCGCCGGCTCGGCGTACTCGACCTTGAGCACCATGTGGTTCGGCGGCTCCATCGAGATCGGGTTGCCGTTGTAGAGGAGCATCGAGCAGACGGTGCCCTCCTTGATCCACTTCCAGGAGTCGTCCACCTGCTCCTTGGAGAGCTCGTACTGCTCGTAGTTCGCGTTGTCCATGAACACGAACGCCTCGCCCTGCTTGTAGAGGTACTGGGCCTCGATCGTGCTGATGTCGGCCGCGTCGAGCGAATCGCCGCTCTTGTAGGTGCGATCGAGCACCGTGTTTCGCAGCAGGTTCCGCAGCTTGCACTTGTAGAGCGCCTGGCCCTTGCCCGGCTTCACGAAGTTGCACTCGATCATGATGTACGGATCGCCGTCGATCTGGACCTTGAGGCCCTTCTTGAACTCGCTGGTGTTGTAGGCGGGCATCTCGGGCTCCTCGGGGCGTCCGGGCGGGTGGGCATGTTTCCTTCCCCCGCCGGCGGCCGTATTCTTGTCCGGCAGCGCGTGGGAAGGGCCTCCAAGAGTGGCCGCGCCCCCGCGACCTGTCAACGTCCGCCCCGTTTCCCGGACCGCACCGGGCCTCGGCACACTCGCCCATGCAGTCGCTCTCGGTCGCCACGACGCCGGTCCTCCCGCCCCCGCCCGCGGCCGGTGCGGCAGCGGCACCGCGGCCGATCGCCGCCTGGCAGCGGGAGTTGGCCGACGCCATCCGCGACCCCGCGGAACTCTGCCGCCTGCTCGGGCTCGATGCAGACGTCGTGCCGGCCGCGCGGACTGCAACGACGGACTTTCCCCTGCTGGTGCCACGCGGCTTCGCCGCGCGGATGCGACCCCGCGATCCGCGCGACCCGCTGCTGCTGCAGGTGCTGCCGACGGCCGCCGAACTCGCGCCGGCCGCGGGATTCAGCGCCGACCCGCTCGACGAGGCGGCGACTCTCGCCGCGCCGGGGCTGCTCAGGAAGTATCCCGGCCGTGGGCTGCTGCTGGTCGCCGGCGGCTGCGCGGTGAACTGTCGCTACTGTTTCCGGCGCGAGTTTCCCTACGCCGAGAGCGGCGTCAGCCAGGCCGGCCTGGCCGCCGCCCTCGAGGCGATCGCCGCCGACGGCTCGATCACCGAGCTGATCCTCTCCGGCGGCGACCCGCTGCTGATCGACGACGTGCGGCTCGCCGACCTCGTTCGCCGCCTGGAGGCCATTCCCCACCTCCGCCGGCTGCGGATCCATTCGCGGCTGCCGGTCGTGCTGCCGGCGCGGGTCACCGACGACCTGATCGCGATCCTGACGGCGACCAGGCTCGCCACCGTCGTCGTGATCCACGCCAACCACGCGCAGGAACTCGACGACTCCGTCGAGCACGCCACACGGCGGCTGGCCGCGGCCCGGGCGCTGGTGCTCAATCAGGCGGTCCTGCTCGCGGCGGTGAACGACACCCTCGACGCCCAGCAGGCTTTGGCGGAGCGGCTCGTGGAGATCGGTGTGGTTCCCTACTACCTCCATCTGCTCGACCGTGTCGCGGGGGCGGCCCACTTCGAGGTCGCCGAGGCGCAGGCCACCGCCCTGCACCACGCCCTGCGGGAGTCGCTGCCCGGCTACGCGGTGCCGCGGCTCGTGCGGGCGCTGCCCGGGGCACGGGCGAAGTCGTGGATCCTGTGAGCGAGCGGCCCCGAACTGCTACGATTCCCGCGGAGGCACCCTGACATGAAGATCCTGATCGGCGTCGACGGTTCGGCAGCATCCCTCGACGCGGTCCGCCTCGCGGCGGCGCTCGTCAACCCGGCCACCGACGGCGTGGCGGTCTATTTCTCCCCGCTGGAGCTCGAGAAGCGGCTCCCGGGCCGAAAGCAGGAGGTGGTGGATGGCGCGGCCGCCGCCCTGTTCGAGGAGATCTGCGGCCTGCTGCCCCGGGGCTTCGCCCGCCAGCCGGAGATGATCTGCAGCTCGAAGTCGGCGGCCGTCGGAATCCTGGAGTCGGCCGCGGAATGGAAGGCCGACCTCGTCGTGGTCGGCGCCCGCGGACATGGCTCGCTGGAACGGTTCTTCCTCGGCAGCGTGTCGCGGGCCGTGGTGCACGGCGCCCTTCTGCCGGTCCTCGTGGCCCGCGCGGCACCGCCCGCCGACCGTGGACTGCGGGCGCTCGCCTGCCACCACCCCGCCAGCACCGCCGCCGTCGCCCGCGTCGCCGGCAGCCTCGCCTGGCCGGCGAAGACCGCGGGCCACGTGATCGCCGTGACCGAATCGATGCTGGCCGGCCCCGTGCCCGACTGGGTGCGGAATCGTGTTCGTGACCCTGACGTCGCCGCGATGGCCGGCGCCTGGCGGGAGGAACACGACGCCGAGGTGGCCGCGGTCGGCGGCAAAGTGGCGGCCTTTCAACAGATGCTGCCGCCCGTGTTTCGCGGCAGCGAGCCGATCATCGCCGAAGGCAATCCGGGCGACCGCATCCTGGAGCGGGTGAAGGCCGACGGCATCGATCTCGTCATCCTCGGCCGCACGCCCACCGACGCCCTCTCACGCTGGCTGCTCGGCAGCACGTCCGAGGCCGTGCTCACCAACGCCCCGTGCAGCGTGCTGCTGGTTCCGGTCGAAAAGCCCGCCCTGTAGCGGCGGTCTCCGACCGTCGAAAACGTGATCCATGCCGGTGCACGGCGGTCAGAGACCGCCGCTACAGCGCGCGACAGCGCTCCACGAAGGCCGCGTAGTCTTTGGGCGTGTCGATCCCCCGGGCCGCATGATCGATGGCGCCGGCCACGATCGGGATCCCGGCCTCGACGACGCGGAGCTGCTCCAGACTCTCGAGCGTCGCCAGCCGCGACTCGGGCAGGGCGTTCCAACCCTCGAGCACGCTCCGCCGGTAGGCATACAGGCCGACGTGCTGCCAGTAGAGCGGCGGTGTGGCGGCGAGCAGCGTCGGCGACCAGTCGCGGGCGGCGGGCACGGCGGCGCGGCTGAAGTAGATGGCCCGCCAGGCGTTCGCCACCGGGCCGTCGGCCCCGCGCCACGGCGTGAGCACGGCCTTCACGGCGGACGGATCGCGGAGATCCTCGTCGCGCCGCAGCGGCGTCACGAGCGTCGCCACGCCGGCCTCGGGGCAACGCTCGAGGAGATCGATGGCCGCGTCGATGGCCGTCGCCGCCAGTTCGGGCTCGTCACCCTGCACGTTGACGACGATGTCGGCCGCGGCCAGGCCGGGCAGCGCCTCGACGATCCGGGCCGTGCCGCTGGGGCACTCCGGCGAGGTCATCACCGCCGCGCCGCCGAACCCGCGGACGGCCGCGGCGATCTCCTCGCTGTCGGTGACCACGACCACGTCGGCCGCCCGGCGGGCGCCGCGGGCCGCGTGCCAGGTGTGCTCGATCAGGGGCCTGCCCGTCTCGGCGAGCAGCATCTTCCGGGGCAGCCGCTGGCTGGAGAGCCGGGCGGGAATCGCGATCACGGCCGTGTCTGGCATCGGGAAAAATCCGCCGCTGACGAAGGCATCAAGGACCGGTAGGATGACGGGAGGCAAGTCACACCCGACAGGAAAGTTTCCACATGTGCGGCATCGTGGGCTACGTCGGTTTTCGGGAGGCGACGGGGCTGATCGTCGAGGGCCTGCGGCGGCTGGAATACCGTGGCTACGACTCGGCGGGAATCGCCACGCTCGACGACGACGGCGGCCTCCGCGTGCGGAAGGCGGCCGGCCGCCTCGCGCGGCTGGAGGCGCTCGTCCGCGAGGACGCCACCGACGCGTCGATCGGCATCGGCCACACCCGCTGGGCCACGCACGGCGCCCCGACCGACGGCAACGCCCACCCGCACCTCGGCTGCCCGACGGTGGCTTCGACTCCGACCGTGGCGGTCGTGCACAACGGCGTGATCGAGAACTTCCGGGCACTCAAAACCCGGCTCGAGGCGGAGGGCTATGTTTTTCGCTCGGAGACCGACACCGAGGTCATCGCCCATCTCGTCGACGCGGCCCTGCGGCGGCTGTTCGCCGCGGGCGTCCCGCGGGTCAGCGACGAGCCCGCCGACACCCCCTGGGTGATGGCCGTCCGCGAGGCGGTCGATCAGCTCCGCGGCACCTACGGCCTGCTCGTGCTCTTCGCCGGGCAGCCGGAGCTGCTCGTCGCGGCCCGCTGCGGCAGCCCACTGGTGGTGGGCGTGGGCGACGGCGAGCACTTCGTGGCCAGCGACGCGAGCCCGCTGGCCGGCCACGCCGACCGGATCGTCTACCTCGCCGACCACGAGATCGCCGTGGTGACGGCCGACACGCTCCGGGTCGTGCACCGCGACTCCGGCCGGGTGGAGCCGGCCATCCATGCCCTCGACCTCACGGCCGACGACGTGGGCCTCGGGGGCTACGCCCACTACATGCTCAAGGAGATCCACGAGCAGCCGGAGACGATCCGGGCCGCGATGCGCGGCCGCCTCTCGCGCGATGACGCGACGGCGATCTTCGGCGGCCTCAACCTCACGCCCCGGCGGCTGCAGTACGTGAACCGGATCGTGCTCACCGGCTGCGGCACGAGCTGGCATGCGGCGCTCGTCGGCGAATACCTGATCGAGGAGTTCGCCCGGCTGCCGGTGGAGGTGGAATACGCCAGCGAGCTCCGCTATCGCAACCCGCCGATCGACGAGGGCACGCTCCTGTTCGCGATCACGCAGTCGGGCGAGACGGCCGACACGCTCGCCGCCCTCCGGGAGATGAAGCGCAAGGGGCACCCCACCCTCGCGATCTGCAACGTGGTCGGCAGTTCGATCGCCACCGAGGCCGACGGCGGCGTCTACCTGCACGCCGGCCCCGAGATCGGCGTGGCCAGCACGAAGGCCTTCACCAGCCAGTGCGTGGTCCTCGCCCTTCTGGCCCTGTACTTCGGCCGGCTGCGACACATGGGCTACGAGCAGGGACTGCGCTACATCGCCGAACTGGAACGGCTGCCCGACCTCGTGGCCGCCGCGCTCGCAGCCGACGGCGCCATTCGCCGTATCGCCGCCAAGTATCAGGACGCCTCGACCTTCCTCTACCTGGGCCGGCAGTACAACTTCCCCGTGGCCCTCGAAGGCGCCCTGAAGCTCAAGGAGATCAGCTACATCCACGCCGAGGGCTATCCGGCGGCGGAGATGAAGCACGGGCCGATCGCCCTGGTCGATGCGGCCACGCCGAGCGTGTTCCTGATCCCGCAGGGGGCCGTCTACGAGAAGGTGCTGCTGAACGTCGAGGAGATCAAGGCCCGGAGGGGACCGGTGATCGCGATCTCGAGCCCCGGCGATGAGCGGGTTCGGGAACTGGCCGACGACGTGATCGAACTGCCGGAGGCGCCGGACTTTCTGCAGCCGATCGTGGCGTCGATCCCCCTGCAACTCCTCGCCTACCACATCGCGGTCCTGCGAGGCTGCGACGTGGACAAGCCGCGAAACCTGGCGAAAAGCGTCACGGTCGAGTGACGGCGGTGTTCCTTGCGTGCCTCGGCGGCGCTGCTAGGATCAGGTCACCACTTGCCCGAGTGGCGGAATTGGCAGACGCGCAAGATTCAGGTTCTTGTCCAGGTAACTGGGTGGAGGTTCAAGTCCTCTCTCGGGCATTTTCCCGGCGGCGTTTGCGACCGTCGGGTCGCTCGCGGTTGCTCACCTGCACGGCTTCGGTACGATTGTTCCGGGGCCGTAGCTCAGTTGGTTAGAGCATCGGACTTTTAATCCGTTGGTCCTGGGTTCGAGTCCCAGCGGCCCCACTTGGCGGAAGTGCCTGCGGTGACGGTGACTTGCGCACCGCCGTGCGCCGCTGACCGGGTTGGATTTCCTGTACCAGGGGATATGAGGGTTCAGGAATAGGGGGCCTCACCACAGGCCGCGTGCGCGGCTGAGGCATTCCTGACATACGAGGTCAGCACGATGGGCCTGACGCGGTCATCGCCGGGCGGTGATGGAGCCTACGAGACGGAACCCCGAGTCGTTCACTTCCCGCGTCGCCGTCACCTGCGTGAAGGTCGATTTCTGGAGCGTGACGGCACCGCCCGCCCAGAAGCCGCCCCGCAGGCCGCGGAACTTGCCCTTCGCGCCCGACAGGTCGTTCCATTGGTAGACATTGCCGTTTTGGTCAAGCGTGCCGTAGAAACTGCCGCTCGTGGCGAACGCCCCCACGTCGGTCAGGTAGTTCTGGGTGGGCGAGAAGATCGCCGATTGCGTGACGCAGTAGGTGACACCCTGAAGATAGTTGACGATCGGGACGCCGGTGGCCGCCGGATTGTTCGTTGGCGCGACGTCCTGCTGCGTGGCGTACAGATAGTAGCCGGGAGTGCCCCCCTTGGTCGGCGCGTAGTAGGCCGCCTTGTACCACTCGTTCTCCGTGGGAATGAAAAACGTGGGAGCGGCGCGGGTGTTGGGGTTGACCGCGTTGCGGGGCACGGCATTGCCGCGGATCGACTTCGCGAGGTTGTAGGCGCCGTTCTCGGTCGTGCGGGCATTCTGCCGGCCGGAGGGCTGGCCATTCGCCATCCAGTTGGCGAACCGGGCCGCATCGAACCAGCTGACGTAAGTGATTGGACGGTTGGTGGCGGAGCCGTCGTTGTTCATGACGCTGTAGGAGTAACGGCCCGGCCTGCCGACCCGCGTGATTCCCGCGACCGCGAGGTCGGTGGTCATTTTCGGGTTGTAGAGCCCGTGGGTGTCGGTCTTGGCCACGGCGTTGAGGAACGTGACGTACTGGCCCACCGTGACACCGGTCTTCGCGATTGCATAGTCATACGCAACCGCCCCGAAGCCGGTGACGGAGTCCGCGGCGTTGCCCTTGTTCCCCACCGTCAGAAGGTCGATCGTGACCGGTTTGGCTGAGGCTGGCAGGGCTGCCAGCCGGAAGCCGCCGTTCGAGGCGCTCGCCATGGACGAGATGCCGAGCCGGTAGCCCGACGCAAGGTATGACACGAACGAGGTCCAGCCGCCGCCGCGGAGGATCATCGCCCCGCCCGTCATACCCGCCGACTCCATGAGTTCCCACGCATTGCCGTTCTGGTCGAACGTGCCGTAGGAGCTCGGGCTGGCCCGCATCGCCCCGACGTTGGTCAGGTAGTTTTGAGCCGGGTCGATGTACGGCTGCTGTGTGACCGTCATCGCCCCGGTCGCGAAGATGTAGTTGACCTGATTCGGCGCGTCGCCGATCACGTTCCCGGGCGCCGCATTGCTCCGGGTGGCGTAGGCGTAGTAGCCGCCGCAGCCACGCCGCAGGCCGGGGTCATAGTACGCGGCCTTGTACCACTGGTTTTCCGTCGGCAGGAAGAAGGTCGGTGCGGCGCCCGTGTTCGGGTTCACGGTGTTCCTCGTCGGCAGCGTGCCCGCGGTCGCCGCCGCGAGATCGTACGCGCCGTTCTCGGTCGTCACGGCGGTCTGCGAACCGCCGGGCTGGCCGTTGGCCATCCAGTTGGCAAAGCGGCCCGCATCGAACCAGTTGACGTAGGTGATGGGGCGGTTCGCCGGATCGTCGGCTCCCGCGGGCGTGACGCCGTCCGGACCAACCACGCTGTAGACGTAACTGCCTGACCCACCCTCTCGTTTGATGCCGGCAGAGGTCTTGTCGTACGTGTCCGCCTCGTTGTTGGGCCCCATTGCGACGTTGTAGAGCCCGTTCTCGTCGGATGCCGCTACAGCGTTGAGGAACACGGTGTATTCGCCGATCGTCACCTCGTACTTGCCGATCCGATAGGCTCCGGCCACACCGCCATAGCCGGTGGCGGGGTCGGCCGCATTCCCAGCGTCTCCCACCGGCACGAAGATAGGGTCGATCGACGCCAGTGCCAGCCGCGGCTCGAGCCGCTGGAACGACAGCCGCCACTGGGGGTGGATCGCTCGATGGCGGCGGACGCAGCGTGGCATACGGGGTGATTCCGAGGGAGAGGTAAACCTCATAGGAGTCTATCCTCGGTTCGGCGGCCACCGTGCCCGTTCTGTGCTGCCATCGCGGGGCCCTGTCCAACACCGGCCACGTTCACGCTGCGTCGATGTCTGCCCCACGCCGCAGTTTCGTGACCCGCTCTGGCTGCCGAGAATTTCAGACGGTTTTGACGGGCCTTCGGCGAGACTGCCGTCTGGACTTTTAATCCGTTGGTCCTGGGTTCGAGTCCCAGCGGCCCCATTTGCAGCGACCTGCCGGCTATTCCTTCAGTTCGGCGATGAAGAAACTGCCGTAGGTGTGCACGCGGTCGAGCGGGTGCAGCCGGGCGGCGAGGTCGCGGTCGTAGGCGAGGATCTCGCTCGTGCCGCGGGAGCGGCCGTCGATCGTCACCCGCACGTCGTCGAGGAAGTCGGTGTTGAAGCCGCCGCTCCGCCAGATGAGGCGGGCCCGCGGCGCAGCCCGGTCCACGATCGCCTGCCACTCCGCCTCCAAGAGCGGAAAGAACCGGTCGCTCAGCCAGTCCATGTGGTCGAGGAGCACGAACCGCGTCACCGGCTGGTCGTGACGCTGCAGGAACGCCTGCACGGAGTCGGTGTGGGTGGTGACCCGATCCACGAGGCCGGCCTTGAGCCGCGCGAAGTTCTCGGGAACGAGATACTCGGGGCAGCACGCGCGGGTGTACGAGCCGGTCATGTACAGCCGCCAGAAGTAGTTGTCTTTCATCGGCAGCTTCACGAACACACCCTCCAGGCAATCCTGGATGAACTGCGCCAGATCGCCGTCGTAGGTGGCCTCGATCTGCCGCCGCTGGGCCCGCGGCACACCGAGCATCGCCATCGTCGTGTCGCGGTTGAGC
>JBIKND010000138.1:0-10001 GCA_044358905.1 Pirellulales bacterium
AGTCGGTCGTGCCCTCGAGGCCGCCGGCCTTCCAGGCCGCCGTGCCCGCCACCCGCGTCGGCTTGCGATCCGTGATCTTCGGCGCCGCGCCGGTGGCCGCGACCATCTGGCCGCCGGCCGTGGCCTCCAGGCGGATGGGCCCGGCGAGGAGTTCGCGGCCCTGGCTCGTGACCTGCTTCCAGAGTCCGGCCGGGCCGTGCTCGTGGGTGCGGAGCACGCACGAGACCCGCGTGGCGGACTCATCTACCGCAAGCGGCTCGAAGGGTGGGATCACCACGTCGTCGAGGCCCAGCTTCTCCTGCTCCCAGGGGAAGGTCTGCCGGTAGAACCAACGCGTGAGCCTGATGGGCGCCGCGCCCCCCTCGATCGTGAACTCCGCGAAATAGAAGGCAGGCCCCAGGTCGGGCAGCTCGAGATTCTCGCCCGCGGCCGACATTGGGAACGTGCCCGAGCGTTCGGCCAGCGGCCGCTCGCTCCCCTCGGCGCGGAGGGCGATCTTCCAACCGGTCGCGCCGGCCGGCGGCTTCGGCAGATGGAACCGCAGCAGCTGGTGTGACGGGAAAAAGCCGTAGCGGAAGTCGATGTCCTTCGGGCCGGGATCGGGGAGGGGGGCCGCCTCTGGAATGGCGACCTCGTCGAGCTTCAGGTCGGCCTGTCGGCCGCCGTCGGCCGCGACGATCACGAGGTGCGGGATGCCGAAGAACGGCCCCGACATCCCGGTATGGCCGGGCACCGTCACTTTGCCGGCCGGCACCTGTCGGCGGTACACGCGATCGAGGAGCATGCCCGAGCGGATCTCCATGTCGGTCGGCTCCCAGTCGGCCGGCGGCACGTAGCCGGCGCGGTCCATGACGCCGAGATAGACAGTCGCGGGGAGGTTCGTGCGAAACGACCACTCGGGCGCGGGCGTGGCGCCGTTGCCGCGGGGCGGCGCGATCACGGCGAGGCCGTCGAGCGCGGCGGGAAACTCCGTCACCGCCGGGCCGCCCGCGAACCGCTTGCCGTCCCAGCCGCCGCCCGGCGTCAGGACGGGCGGCGCGGCCAAGACGTCCCCCAGCTGCAGGCAGACAAGGGAGACGGCGAACCAGGAAACGAGGCGGCTGGCAAGGGAACGCATGCACGAACTCCGGGAAAGGCGCAACAGAGTCCTCTGGGCCGCCGTCGCCATGCCGAGAAGCCTAGTCGCGGTGACGCCCCGTGTGGCACCGGCCGTTCGGCCGGTGCCACCGCAGGATGCGGTGACCGCCGATCGTCGCACTCCGAGTGCGTCGCCATCCGCCGGTCACGTTGAGAAAGGCTGGTCGAGGCCTTTCTCAACGATTCGTTCCGGATTCGTAAGGCACGCGGATACGCGGATCCGTCTGGCTGAAATCCTTCGTATTTCGCGTCACGAGGATGCAGCCCTCCCGGTCAGCGGTGGCAAGAACGATCGCGTCCGGGACCCGGATTTTCAGCTGCCTGCGAAGGTCGACCGCCCTGCGGGCGATGTCCGCGGAAAGCTCGATACGGCGCATCGATTCGAAGAGCGTTTCGGCGGCGAACCGCTCCGCATCGGTCTCCGCCCCGATCATCACCTCCATCCAGGAGATGATCGAGTAGCAGGCGTCGTCGTAGCGGTCGATCTCGACGGCCGCCGCCTCGATACCCTGAAGGAAATCGATGAGGACGTCGCTGTCGATCAGCGCCTTCATCGCTCCCACTCGTCGCGCAGCCTGCGAACCGTCTCTGCACCGTCGCCGGCTTTCCCGGCCCACGCGCCGAAGGCACGTTGCCTTCCCGGCCGATGCTCCTCGGCGAGCAATCGCGTCACGGCCCGACGCACCGCCTCGGCCCGAGATATCCCCTGGGCCGCACACAAGGCGGCAAGGGATTTCACTTGCTCATCCGTGAGATCGACGATGGTGCGCATGATGCCGTTATCATATATCGCATAGGCCAAATCGGCACTATCACTCGGTTCAACCGTCTCAATATTGCCGTGGCAGCGGCCATCTCCTTGGGGCCGACCGGCAAACAGCCTCGCGAACAGGGCATGGTGGCTGTCGGACGCGTCCTCGCGATCAACGCCGACGTATCGACGTAGGCCTCATGGCTTGTGGCCATAGACGACCTCGTCGATGCGGTCACTGGCCCGTGGGTCGCCTGACTGAACGCTTCCGGCAAACCTCATCCAGGCCGGCCGCCCGCTCGGAGGCAGCAGGCGTCGGAGCGAACGGCGAAGGAGTTCCGCGAGCGAAATCCCTTGCCGCTTCGCCTCAGCCTTCGCGGCGGCGTATTCCTCTTCCCGCAAGCTGATCTAGGTGCGAATCATGATCATGCCGTACCGCGAAGCGTTATCATCGGCAAGCCCGCTGCCCGCTGAAGGGGTGAGCCTGCAGCGCGAACCCCTCCGCAAGCCGCGGTTTGGCACTCTCGGGCCACACACGGACAACGACGGTCAGAGACCGCCGCTACAGAGGCCGGCGGCGGTGCTTGAGCATGAGACCGGCGAGGCCGACGCCGAGCCCGGCGAGGACGAGCGTCGCCGGCTCCGGAACCACGACGAACTGAATGCTGTCGCCGTTGTAGACGAGCGTGCCGCCCGAGTTCACGGCGTTCGGATTCGTCGGGTTGGCGAACGTCGTGCCGTTGTACCTCACGGTTGTGAACTGCCCGGTGAGGCTGCCGGAGGCGAACGTCGCCAGCGTGTAGGTGCCGGAGGTCGTAAACGCCGCCGGTCCGACGAGGTCGAGGATGCTCGAGCCGCCGAGCGTGAGGCTGCCAGCCCCCGTGAGGGAGAGCAGGTCCGACGTGAACACGGCGGGATTGGAGTTGAGCTGGGCCAGCAGCGAGCCGCCGGAGGAGAAGTTCATGGCGCTGCCGGCGAACGAGAGCGTGCCGAGGGCGTCGGACAGCCCGGGCGCGACCGTGCCGGTGATCGCCGCGGACGCGCCGCCGAGCGTGCCCGTGCCGCCGAGGATCGCCCCTGCCGCGACGCTCACGGCGCCGAGGGCGCCCGACTGGTTGCCGTTGACGAGCAGCGTGCCGGCCGAGACGGTCGTCGAGCCGGAATAAAGGTTTCCACCCGCCAAGGCGAGAACCCCGGTGCCCGTTTTGGTCAGGCCACCAGACCCGCTGATTGATCCCGAGAAGGCCGTACTGGCGTTGTTGCCACCAACGCTGATCGTGTTGTCGCCGATGGCCAGCGCATCCGAGCCTTGCAGACCGCCAAGCGTGTATGTGTTGGTACCAGACACGTTGAACGTCACGGCCTGGGAGCCGGACGTGCCGGTGTCGAGCGTGGCATTTTGGAGTGCGCTCACGTGGTCAAGCCGGAGCGTGCCACTGTTGACGAGGGTAGTTCCCGACAGGGTGTTCGCGGCCGCGAGCGAGAGCGTGCCTACTCCGTTCTTGGTCAGGTTACCGGTGTAGTTGAGGCCGGCCGTGCTGAACGCCATGGTTCCTGACTGAGGTTCCACGATCAAGTTGTTGGTGCCGGTGACTCCGCCGTTGTACGTCACGTTGCCGCCGAGGCTGCCGATGGTGATTGAGCCAGTATGACCCTGCGCAAGGACGATCGGAGCGACTTGGGTCCTGCCAGTCGAACTGCTGCCGGAGACAAAGGCGATACTACTCGTTCCGCTATTGAATCCAAACGTAGCCGTTCCTGCGCCCAAGGTATCGTTCACACCTGCCCCGCTGATTCGCCCCTGCTTGAGAGTCAAGCCACCCGTAAATGAGCTTGAGCCGCTGAAGGTGACGGTGCCGCTGCCGGCATAATCCACCACAACGGCGTTAGTCGAAGCGCCGTTGTTTTGGATGCTACCGATGATGGTGAATCCCCCGGCTCCGGACCCGCCGAGCGTCACGGTCCACGAACCGTTGCCCTGATTGGTCACCGAACCCACCGTCAGTAGACTCGCGGAATCGTTGGTCCAAGTTTGATTCGCGCCAAGCCGCAGGCCCTGCCCGGTTATCGTGCCCAGGGTTGCCGTCGCCGCGCCAGATGCCATCGTGACACCGCCCGAGCCCACCTGGAGTTGGTTTATGCCCCCGCTTGTGGTGAGGGTCAAACCTCCACTATCTGCGCCGATGGTGATACCACGGACGGCTCGGGCATTCCCCGTTGTGGGCTGGTTTGCATATGCCGCGGAGTTGAACACCACCGTGTCGCCGGTGAGGCCGTTGACGGGAGCAACTCCGCCAAACCAGTTGGCACCGACAGACCACGAGACATTGCTCGCGCCAGACCAAGAGATGTCTGCCGCGTAGGAGGACGGCGTGGCGATCGCCAGGCCCGCGATCGCGAGTACCACGGTGAGGCAAGTCGCACGACGCGGCAGCATGCCGCCGTGCTGATGACGGGATCCCTGCGCTCGTGAACGAGCGTCAGTCTCAATCAGGATTTGCCGCGTCATGGAGTTGAGCCCCCTTTGGGAATACCTGGGATTTCAATGGTCTGAAAATCCAAAGGTGTGAGGGGAGAATACGGCGGCTCTCCCGAACGCCATACCGGCCGTTCGGCCGGTGTGGCCGAATTTTTGATGCCCGCCGCCACGCCGAGCCCAAAAGAGCCGGCCGTGTTCTGGCAGGGCTTTCCGCAGATTGGCAATCTGCGGCCACAAAGGGGGCCCGACGGTCGGAGACCGCCGCTACAGAGGGGGCGGAGGGGCGTGGAAAATGCCCAACTCGAAACCCCGGGAGACCGCCTCGGCCCGGTCGGACGCCCCGAGTTTTTCGAGGATCGCCGCCACATGGCCCTTCGCCGTCCGCAGCGAGATCCCCAGCCGGCGGCCGATCTCGTCGTTGCTCAAGCCCTGCCGCACCAGGGCGAGCACCTCCACCTCGCGAGCCGTGAGCCCCGCGCGCACCACCGGCGCCGCGGCAGCCGGCCGCACACCCTTGGCTCCGCAGGACTTTCCGGCGTGGACGTCGCGGATGGCCGCAAAGATTTCCCGGGCATCGACCTGCTTCGTGAGGTAACCACGGGCGCCGGCGGCCAGGAGCGTCTCGGCCTCCTCGGCCGACTCCGACGACGTGAGCACGAGCACGCGGGCATGTGCCGCGTGGGTCTTGAGCCAAAGCAGCGTTTCCATGCCGGTCTTGCCCGGCAACCGCAGGTCGAGGAGGACGACGTCGGGCCGCAGCCGGGGGAGGGCCTCGATGGCGGCCTCGGCGCTGGCCGCCTGGCCGACGAGTTTGAAATCCGCCTGCGATGCCAGAAGGCTGCCCAGCCCCTCGCGGAACACTGGATGATCGTCGATGATGAGGATGCGAATCGACGCCGTCACGGCCGTAGAGCCTTGAGGTTCGCGAACCAATCCGTCTCTTCCCGAGAGGATAGGCATGGGCCTGACCGCGATGCAAACCGTCCGCCTGGTCATGGTCGCCGCCACGTTCGCCGCCATGACCGGCGCCGCCTGTGCCGACGCCACCGTCACGCCCATCGCCGACCTGCGGACGCGCTCCGTGGACGAGATGCAGGCCCGGCCGCCCGTCAGGATCCGCGGGGTGACGACGTGGCAGGCAAAACAGGCGATGATCATCCTGCAGGACGAAACCTCGGCGATCTTTTGCTACCTGCCGCGGAGCGACGCGAGCGACGAACCGGAGGAGGGTGCACTCGATCCGGCGATTCGGCCCGGCATGCGGGTGGAGATCGACGGCACGGGCGATTGGGGCGGCTTCGGACCGCGGGTGAGGATCGCGCGGGTGCGGGCACTCGGCCCGGCTCCACTGCCCGAGCCGCGAGTGGTCGATCCCGTGCGGGCCGCCGAGGGAGCCCATGACGTCGAGTTCGTGCGGCTCGAGGGCGTAGTCGTCGGCTGGCGGAGTCACGGGCCGGACGTCGAACTGATCCTGGAAGCCGGCGGCCGGCCGTGCTCGGTGTTCTGCACGGCGGAGGCGGCGCCCGCTGATCCGGAGAAACTGCTCGACGCGGTCGTGACCGCGGACGGGGTCGTGTTTCCACGGTCGAACACCCGCGGCGAGTGCCTGGAGATCTACCTCGTCAGCGTGCCGGCCGACGGCGTGCGGGTCGTGGAACCGGCGGCAGCGGCGCCGTTCGACGCGCCGCACGTGGGCCTGGAAGCGATCGCCCGGTTCACGCCGCGCGAGCGGCCGGGCCGGCTCGTGCAGACCGCAGGCACCGTGATCCACGCCGTGCCGGGCGAAACGATCCATCTCCAGGACGGCGCCGGTGGGATCGTGGTGAAGACCGACTCGCGCGAGCCCGTCGCCGCCGGCGACCGCGTGGCCGTGGCCGGCTTTCCCGACTTCAGCGGGCCGGTCGCCGGGCTCAAACATGCCCTCGTGCGCCGCATCGGCTCGGGCCCGGCCCCGGAGCCGCGATCCGTCGAACCCGACGCGATCGTGGCCGCGAACATGCAGGCGCACAGCGTGCGAAAGATCGCCGCGCCGGGCGATTACGTCGGCTGCCTCGTGCGACATCCCGCCACGCTCGTCGAGGCCCGGGCCACCGAGACCAGCGGCGAACTGTTGCTGCGGGCCGGGAGCTCGCTCGTCACGGCCCGGCTGCGGGGCGCAGACTTCCCCCGGCTCGCGAAGCTCATGCCCGGCAGCGAACTCGACGTGACCGGCATCGTCGAGCCTGGCTGGAGCCGCGACCCGCAGGCGGTCCCCGACCGGATCGGCCTGCTCGTCCGCTCGGCGACCGACGTGCGGCTCGTGCGGGCACCGCCATGGTGGACGCCGCGGCGGCTGCTCGTGGCGCTCACCGCGGTGGCGGGCGTGCTCCTGGCGGCGGTCGCCTGGGCGTTCACGCTCAAACGCGAGGTGGCCGTGCAGACCGAGCGGGCGGCGGGCGAGATCGAAAAACGCCGCGAGGCCGCGATCGCGTTTCGAGCCGCGCTCGCGGAACGGAATCGACTGGCCAACAACCTCCACGACACGCTCCTCCAGGGCCTCGCCGGGGCCGTGCTGCAGCTCGACGCCTCCCGCTACGCGCTCGCCGACGGCGGCCGCGAGGGGGCCGAGAACATGCTCGAGAAATCGAAGCGAATGGTGCAGCACGCGGCCAACGACCTGCGCAACTCGGTGTGGGCGCTGCGGGTTGCGCCGCTCGAGGGCCGCACGCTCGGGGAGTCGCTGGAGATCATGGCCGGACACATCGCGGCCGGCCCGGAGCCGCGGATCACCGTGCGCACGTCCAGCGCAATGCCCGATCTGCCGGAGTTCGTGGCCGGCAACCTCCTGCTCGTGGCCCAGGAGGCGATCCGCAATGCGGTGCACCACGCAGGCTGCAGGGCGATCGACGTCACTGTGGCGGGCGACGCCGCCGGCCGGGAGATCGTGCTGACGGTCCGCGACGACGGCCGCGGCTTCGACCCGGCCGCCGCCGCCGGCACCACGCAGGGCCACTTCGGCCTCCAGGTGATGCGCGAGCGGATGGAGGGGATCGGCGGCACGCTCACGATCGATGCAGCACCGGGCCGCGGCACTGCCGTGACGGCCTCCGTCAGCCTCGGCGACGCCAACGGCACCGAAGCCTGACGCGGCCGAAGCCTGAGCCGGCCGAACGGGCGGTGTCGAGCCATCGGCCGGGCCGATATCCTGCGACGCTTCGTGTCGACAATCGGCGGGAGGATTGCATGGTGACGACGAAATGGTGGGCGACGATCATCGGTCTCCTGCTCCTGGCACCCGTGGCCTGCCGGGCCGACGACGCCCTCTGGCTGCCAAGCATCTTCTCGGAAAACATGGTGCTGCAGCGCGGGATGGCGGTGCCCGTCTGGGGCCGGGCCAAGCCCGGTGCGGCGGTCGCCGTGACGCTCTACGACGGCGGCGAGAAACGGGCGGCCGGCGAGGCCGTGGCTGCGGCGGAGACGGGCCGCTGGCGGATCGATCTGCCGGACCTGCCCACCGGCGGACGCTACACGCTCTTGATCGAGGCCACGCACGCCGACGCGCCCGATGCCCAGCGGCGGATGTTCTCCAACGTCCTCGTGGGCGAAGTCTGGCTGTTCTGCGGCCAGTCGAACATGCTGCACCCGATGAACGCCTGCACGGAACGCGACGACGCGATCGCCCGCCGGCACGAGTTCCCGCTGATCCGCACCGCCCAAATCGGCCACCGGAGAACCGCCGAGATCACGGAACGGCAAGATGACGTGCAGGGCTTCTGGGGACCGGTCAAGTGGGAGGACGCGGGCTATCAGGTGCCGCGGAGCAGCGTTACCGACATCTCGGGCTCCTGCTCGGCCGTCGGCTATTTCTTCGCCCGATCGCTCACCGAGGCGCTCGGCCGCGACGTGCCCGTGGCGGTGATCGAGATCGGCGCCATCCTGCCGGTGCAGAGCTGGGTGGACGAGCCGGAACTGGACACCTCCCCCGTGCTGACGGCCCTGAAAGGCAAGGGCTATCCCGCCGCCACTGGCCGCGCCTTCCAGGCCAACATCGCGCCGCTGGCTCCCTACGCCTGTCGCGGCGCGATGTACTACCAGGGGGAGATGAACGCCGGGAACGGCGTCGTCTATCACGCCGGCCTCGCGGCCCTGATCGCCGGCTGGCGGCGGGCCTGGGCGCGGCCCGACCTGCCGTTTCTGGTCGTGCAGTTGCCGGGCTTCATCAGCCATCAGGCCGGCAAGACGGCGCTCGACATGGATGCCGCATCGCTGGCGAAGTTCGCGGGCCAGAACGCGCATCACGGCTTCATCCCCGTCCGCGAGGCGCAGCTCCGCGTCAGCCGCGAGGTGCCCAATGTCGGCCTCGTGGTGACGCTCGATCTGGGGGAGAAGTTCGACATCCATCCGCCGCGCAAGCGGGCGGTGGGCGAGCGGCTCGCGCTGCAGGCGCGGAAGAAGGCCTACGGCAAGAAAGACGTCGTCGCCGACGGCCCGGTGCCGCGCGAGTTCGCGCGCGGGGCAGGGGGCTTTACGATCCGCTTCGACGGCGTCGGCAGCGGGCTCATGTCGCGGGGCGCACTCGCGGGCTTCGAGGTGGCAGACGCCGCGGGCGCCTGGCATCCGGCCACCGCTTTGATCGAGGGCGACTCGATCGACGTGCGGGCCGCCGACGTGCCGGAGCCGACGGGTGTGCGCTATGCCTGGCTCGGATACCCGGAGGCGACGCTCTTCAACCGCGAGGGACTGCCGGCCACGCCGTTTCGCCACCCGGCGATCGGGCTCGACGCGATCCAAAAAGAACGCAAGCCGGCACGATCACCGTGAGCCGCGGCGATTGATCGCACGGCAACCGCCCCGCCATCCACCATGCCCATTTTTGGTGGCTGACACCTTTATTGCCGGGCGAAGTAGCCCGCCGCATGTGCCTGCCGCAGCCGCGCACCGGCCGAACGGCCGGTGTTCCGAGGACGTGCGACCATGTAGCCTCGGATAGCGAGGCGGGGCAGCGTACCCTACGACCGGATCCCTCGAAACACGTGTAGTATGGCGAACGAAGGTCGAGCAACCGCGGACGGAGAGAGCGGCTTCACCCTCGTGGAACTGCTCGTCGTGATCGGGATCATCGCCGTCCTCGTGGCGCTGCTCATGCCGGCGGTGCAAGGGGCACGTGAGTCTGCGCGGCGGACCGAATGCCTCAACAAGATGAAGCAACTCGGGCTGGGCGTGCTGGGTTACGAAGCGTCGAACGGAATGCTGCCGCCGGGCGGGACGATGCGCGGCGTATCGGGCACGTCCTGCAACTTCAACATTTGCAAGCATAGCGTCGACAACGGCCCTCCCTGGAGCGTACATATTCTCCCCTTCATGGAAGACAAAAATCGTTACGACAAGTACGACATGACGAAGTCGTTCGCTGCGTGCACAAGCTACGGGCCCACGTGCTTCAATTTTTCCGTGCAGTTCCAGCCGAACCCGAACTTCAAGTGCTCGTCCGACCCGAACTCGACCGCATCCGCCTTCAACACCAACTACTACGCCTGCCAGGGCGGCGGCACCGTGGCGGAGATGGCGTGCCAGAGCGTTAAGCCAAGTCCCCCGCCGACGGGTACACCGCCGCGGGCCTTCTTTCGGAACGGGATGTTCCATGCCAACTCGGCC
>JBIKND010000293.1:0-2637 GCA_044358905.1 Pirellulales bacterium
ATCTGCTCCGCAGTGAACTTCTTTCCTCGTGGCATCTCTTGCCCTCCCTTGGTTTGCGCCACCAGAGATTCTCTCTCGCTGAAAGTGGCGACGTTTAAGGGGGGCAGGTCATGCTTCGCCGGCATCGTGTCGGGCCAAGGGCGTGCGGTAGAAGTGGGTGTGGGCGTCGATCGCTTCCTTCGCCTGCGGCGCGTCCGCCGCGGCCACGCCGAGGACGGGGGCCGCCAGGCTGCAGCCGCCCGTCACGAGAAAGGATCGTCGGCGCATCGGGCAAAGGCTCGGGAGGAAGGCCGTGGTCAGGGCTGCGCTGCGGGAGCCAGCGCGGGCAGGCCGAGCTTCTCGCGGCCCTCGTCGGTGAGCCGGTTCGAGTTCCACGGCGGCTCCCAGGTCTGCCGCACCACCACCTCCTCTACTCCCGGCACCTGGAGCAGCCGCTGCTTCACCGGCGTGGTGTTGCCGCCGGATCCGTCGGCGAAGTGGTCGAGCCGCGGCCGGCCGCGATGCGGCATCGCCATCACCACCTCCACGGTCCCGCCCCGCACCCGCAGGTCGTACACGAGGCCGAGATCCACGACGCTGACATCCGCCTTGTAAAACTGTTTGTCCTTGCAGTCGTGGAGCGCGTCCCACAGCGCCCGCTTCGGGATCGGGCCGTCGCCCGCCTCGCCGGGCCGCGCCAGCCGTCCCAGACACTCCTTCCCCGCCGCGCCCGCCCGCACCTCGCCCGCGGAGGCGGCGAGCGGATTCACGAGCCGGCTCCGCAGGTCTTCGATGGCCCGCGGCCCGTCTTCCGGGCCGAAGGGGAGCAGCGCGTAGGCATTCTTCTGCCGGAGCACCGCCCCCGCGGGCACATGCTTCACCAGCAGCGGATACCGCTCCCACTGGGCCCCGTGCCATCGGTACATGGGACTGATCAGCACCCCGTGGTTCAGCTCCGGCAGCCCCTCCGCCCGGTGTTCGAGGAACAGTGCGACGATCGCGTCCTCGCTCTCGCGGTTGGCGTAGCCGACCGCCGCGACGGGCGCGTTCCGCGGCGGCGTGCCGACCTGCACCTTGCCATCCGCGCCCATCCACAGGCTCTCCCGGAACGACTGGCCGGAGAACACCCATTGGTCGTCGCGCAGGGTCGTGACCTCGAAGTCCTTGGTGGCCTGCATCGAGGCCACCTTGAGAAACCAGGGGAGGCCGGCGTAGAAGCGATACTCGACGTCGACATTGAGCCGGCTCGGGGTGAAGACCGGGTGCATGGGTGACGCCGGGAAGCCCCAGCGCCGCACGATCGTGCACAAGGGCCCCCGCACCACCTCGTAGTCCGGGCAGGTTTCCCACAGGCCGATCCGCAGCTTCTGGAAGCCGCCCGCCGCGACGTAGTCGTGCGCCCAGTCGATGGCCGGCGGCTCGCCGTGGCCGTCGCCGCCCGCGAACAGTTCCAGGCCGTGCTCCCGCTTGATCGTCAGCCGCTCGAGGCGGCCCATCTGCCGAGACAGGACGGCCGTGAAGAAGTCGTTCTCGACGTCGAGCCCGAATCCCTCGCCGCGGGTCTCGAGGTCCGTGACGTAGGCCGGCAGTTCCGCGTCCGGGTTGCCGTGGAAGACGAGGTAGGTCTGCCGCTGGCGGGCCGGCACCTCCGCCATGAAGAGCACCTTCGCGAGCCGCTCCGATCCCCGTCGCACCTCGCCGTGGGTCTGGCAGGGAACCTCGCGGAGCGTCCCGTCGGCGGTCACCCGTGCCACCCGTACCTCTCGCTCGAGCGACATCGCCTGCTCCGCCGGACACGCGACGAGCAGCTCCACCGGCTCCCGCTCGCGGGCGAAACCGGCGCTCTCGTCGAGGTGCACGGCCTGGCAGAAGTTCCAGCCCCGCGCCCAGGTCCGCCACGCCGCCGGCAGCGACGCCACGGTCACGAACCGGGCCGCCGGCACGAGCGGCGTGCCCGGACTCTCCTCCTCGACCTGGGCCTGCACGAGGGTGTCGCGGAGCGAGTCGACCAGGGCCCGCGCGAGCCGAAAGTCCTGCCGCTGCCAGGCCGTCTCGAGCAGGGCCATTTTTTCCGCGAACCCGTCGGTCCGGTGCCGGTACTCGGTCTCGGCGAGCGGGGATGTCGGATGGGCCGGCGCCGGCTCGGCGGACACCGCGGGCCGTGGGGCCATGAACAGCAGCGTCGCCACCACGAGACACGCGCGCACGCAGCGAGACATCTGCTGCACCATGAATGCTCCAGGTACGGTTCGCGGATCGCCGACGCTCGGTCTCATACGGACTCCTTGTGAGCCTCGCGCGTCGGCGTCTTTGCCTGGTTGGGGCGAGCGGAGATCGTTCGTGAAACTGTTCCGGGAAGCCCCGTTGGCAGCCGCAGGATCACCCGCTTCCGCCTGTTGATGGTGCGCCTATGGGGCTGTGATTCACATGGCTGCGGTGTATTCTGCGTCGAATCCGCGTTCCGGCAAGGCTTTCATTCGCCGGATGCCCCAGCAAGCGATCCCTTGGAGCCGCAGAGTGGCACTCTGCGGAATCCGGGCCTGCGGTTCGCGACCGTGTGCAGACTGCCAGTCTGCACCTACAAGGGTGGCGCTGAAGCCCCACACTGAGAATCTGCGGACTGCGTTTTGCCACCCCGATTGGCGATCCCTTGGAGCC
>JBIKND010000139.1:0-9913 GCA_044358905.1 Pirellulales bacterium
CGGCCGGGACGCCCTGCGACCGTGTGCAGACTGCCAGTCTGCACCTACAGATGGGTGGATGCGAACCGCTTCCAGTGGCCGCAGAGTGGCACTCTGCGGAAAACGGCCGGGACGCCCTGCGACCGCGTGCAGACTGCCAGTCTGCACCTACAGATGGGTGGATGCGAACCGCTTCCAGTGGCCGCAGAGTGGCACTCTGCGGAAAACGGCCGGGACGCCCTGGGACCGCGTGCAGACTGCCAGTCTGCACCTACAGACGGCGGAGCGTCACCATTTCTATCGACGCGGACGGCTGGCCTGCCAATAATAAAGATCATGACTGTCCGCCTCGCCGCCGTCGTGATCGCCGCCCTGGTGGCCGGGATGCCGGCCCTGGGCACTGCCGCGCCGGCGGTCTCGTTCGACCGCGACATTCGACCCATCCTCTCGGAAAACTGCTTCGCCTGCCACGGGCCCGACGCCGCCAACCAGCAGGCGGGCCTGCGGCTCGACCGGCCGGAGGACGCGACGAAGGAGCTCGACAGCGGCTCGCGGGCGATCGTGCCAGGAGACACCGCCGCGAGCGAAATCATCGCGCGGGTCCGAGCGACCGACCCCGACGTCGTCATGCCGCCCCCCGAGGCGAAGATCGGCCGGCTCTCGGCCGCGCAGGTGGCGTTGCTCGAGCGCTGGATCAACGAAGGGGCGAAGTACGAGCCGCACTGGTCGTTCCTGCCGCCGCGCAAGCCATCGCTGCCGGCTGCCGACACGCCCGCCGGGCTCGCCGGGCTCGCCGCCGGCATCGACGGCGCGGTCGAGGCGACCCTGGCCAGCCGCGGCCTCGCGCTGCAGCCCGAGGCCGGCCGGCGCACGCTCATCCGTCGCCTGTCGTTCGATCTCACCGGTCTGCCGCCCACGCCGGCGGAGGTCGAGGCGTTCGTCGCCGACTCGGCGGCCGATGCGTATGAGCGGGTCGTTGACCGGCTGCTCGCCAGCCCGCGATACGGCGAGCGGATGGCCGCCGACTGGCTTGATCTGGCCCGCTACTCCGACAGCTACGGCTTCCAGGTCGATCGGCCGCGGCCCACGATGTGGCCGTGGCGCGACTGGGTGATCTCCGCCTTCAATCGCAACCTGCCCTGGGACCAGTTCACGCTCTGGCAGGTGGCCGGCGACCTGCTGCCCGGGGCGACCCGCGAACAGGTGCTCGCCACCGCCTTCAACCGTCTCCACCAGCAGGAGAGCGAGGGCGGCTCCGTGGAGGAGGAATACCGCGTCGCCTACGTCAACGACCGGACGACGACGTTCGGCACCGCGTTTCTTGGGCTCACGCTCGAGTGCTGCCGCTGCCACGACCACAAGTTCGACCCGCTCGCGCAGCGCGAGTTCTACGCGTTGTCCGCCTTCTTCGACGACATCGACGAGGCCGGGCTCTACTCCCATTTCACGCAGGCGGTGCCGACACCCAAACTGCGGCTGGCGGACGACCGGCAGACGACGGCTCTCGCCCGGGCCGAGGAGGCCTGCGGCGAGGCCGAGGCCGAGCTCGTGGAGGCTGTGCAGGCAACGCGGCGTTCAGCCCGCAGCGGTGCGATTCCCGATACCGGGAGGATTACGGGCGAGCTGGTGCACTACGCCTTCGACGAGCGGCGGGCCGACGGCCGCTTCGCGAGCACTGGTGGCGAAGCGGGCCAGGTTGAGGATGACGACGGGGCCGGACCGGACGATCGACCGGCCGATGCCGTTGACGTGGCCGCAGACCCGCACGCCACGCCGCCGCCGCCCGCCGAGGGATTGGCGGCCGCTTCGCCGGAGGAAAATGTGCTCGTTGCCGGCCGACCCGGCCATGGCAGGGCGATCCTTCTTACGGGCGACCACGGCGTGAGCCTGCCCGTGGGCAACTTCCGCCGCAGCCACCCGTTCACGGTGTCGCTCTGGCTGCGCGCTCCGGCCGTGTTCGACCGGGCCGTCGTCTTCCACCGTTCGAAGGCCTGGACCGACGCCGGCAGCCGCGGCTACGAGCTGCTCGTCGATCGTGGCCACCTCCGCTGGTCGCTGATTCACTTCTGGCCGGGCGACGTCGCGAGCGTGCGGGTCCGCGAGCCTTTGGCCATCGACGAGTGGACGCACGTCGCCGTGTCGAGCGACGGCTCGGGCCGGGCCGCGGGGCTGAAGGTGTACGTCAACGGTCAGCCCGCTGCCACGGAGATCGTCCGTGATTCCCTGACCCGCGAAATCACCGGGGGCGGTGGTGACACGATCACGATCGGCGAGCGGATGCGCGACCAGGGCTTCAAGGCGGGCATCGTGGACGATTTCCGCGTCTTCGACCGGGAACTCGCGGTGCTCGAAGTCCGCGAAGCATTCGCCCCGGGCGCGATCCGCACGGCGCTCGCCGACGCGGCCTCCGCCGAAGCGGTGGCGGAACTGGCCGCCATGGCCGATGGCACGGTCGCTGCCAAGCGGGCCGCGCTCGAGGCCGCCCGCCGGGCCCGCGACGACCATGCCGAGCGGGTCCCCGAGGTGATGGTGATGCGCGATCTGCCGCAGCCGCGGATGGCCCACCTCCTCGAACGCGGCGACTACGACAAACGCGGCGCGGCCGTCGAGCCCGGCACGCCCGCCGTGCTGCCCCCCTTCCCCGCCGACCAGCCGCGAAACCGGCTCGGCCTCGCGCGGTGGCTCATCGACCCTGAGCACCCGTTGCTGGCCCGCGTCACCGTCAACAGGCTCTGGCAGTCGCTCTTCGGCCTCGGGCTCGTGCAGTCGCCCGAGGATCTCGGCAGCCAGTCCACGCGGCCCGAGCACCCCGAGGTGCTCGACCTGCTCGCCTGGTCGTTCGCCCACCCCGCCGCCGACGGCGGCATGGGCTGGGATCTGAAGCGGCTCGTCAAGGCGATCGTGCTCTCGCGTACCTACCGCCAGCGGAGCCTGGCCGACGACAAGACGATGGCCGACGATCCGCTCAACGTGTGGCTCGCCCGCGGGCCGCGGCATCGCCTGCCGGCCGAGATGATTCGCGACGGCGCCCTGGCGGCCGCCGGCCTGCTCGTGGAGCGGATCGGTGGTCCGCCCGTGAAGCCCTATGACCTCGCCGACTCGTTCAAGCCCGAGCCGCCCGATGCGGGCGACGCGCTCTATCGGCGCAGTCTCTACACGTTCTGGCGCCGGACCGGGCCCGCCCCGATCATGGAGACGTTCGACGTACCCAAGCGGGTCGTGTGCGTCGCCCGCCGCGACACCACCAACACGCCGCTCCACGCCTTCGTGCTCTTGAACGCCACGCAGTTCGTCGAGGCGGCGCGGGTGCTCGCCGAGACGGTGCTGGCCGAGACCCCCGGCGACCCGCAGGCGGCGTTGGCGGCGGGCTTCTCCAGGCTCACGAGCCGCCCGCCCGATGCGGAGGAAACAAGGATCATCGGCCGGATGCACGACGCGCAGCTCGCCTGGTACCGCGCGCACCCCGCGGAGGCGGAGCGGTTCGTGTCGCAGGGCGCCCGGCCGCGGGCCCCCGGGCTTCCGGCGGCGGATCTGGCGGCGGCGACGGCGGTGATCAACGCCCTGATGAACCTCGACGGCTGCGTGGTGAAGCGATGAACCGACGCGACTGGCTGCGATCGTGCGGGATGGGCTTCGGCGGACTGGCGCTGGCGGAGATGCTCGGCCGTGCTGCGGCGGCCGAAGACGGCGGCGTGCTCGGAGGCTTCCACCATCCGCCCCGGGCCAAGCGGGTGATCTATCTCTTTCAGTCGGGCGGCCCGTCGCAGCTCGACCTCTTCGACCACAAGCCGCTCTTGAAACGGCTCGACGGCGAGCAACTCCCCGACGCGGTCCGCGGCGGCCAGCGGCTCACGGGCATGTCGGGCAACCAGAGCTCGATCCCGCTCGCCGCCTCGCCCTACCGCTTCTCGCGGCACGGCGACAGCGGCGCCGAGATCTCGGAGCTTCTCCCTCACACGGCGAAGATCGCCGACCGGATGTGCATCGTGCGCACGATGTTCACCGAGAGCATCAATCACGGCCCGGGCGTGACGTTCATGCAGAGCGGCGCCCAAATCCCGGGCCGCCCGAGCATCGGCGCCTGGCTCGACTACGGCCTGGGCACCGCGAGCGCCGACCTGCCGTCGTTCGTGGTGCTGATCACGAAGAACAAGCAGGGCCAGCCGCTGATGAGCCATCTGTGGGGCGCGGGCTTCCTGCCCACGCGGCACCAGGCCGTGCGGTTCCGCTCCGGTGGCGACCCGGTGCTCGCGATCAACAACCCGCCGGGCGTGTCGGTGGAGAGCCGGCGGCAGGTGCTCGACGGGCTGCGGGCCTTGCACGAGCACCAGTTCGCGGGCACGCCCGACGCCGAGATCGCGGCCCGGATCGCCAACTATGAGCTCGCGTTCCGCATGCAGGCCAGCGTTCCGGAGGTCACGGATCTCGCCGACGAGCCGGCCCACGTGCTCGACATGTACGGCCCCGACGCCCGCGACCCCGGCACCTTCGCAGCGAACTGCGTGCTCGCGCGACGGCTAGCCGAACGCGGCGTGCGGTTCATCCAGCTCTACCACCAGGACTGGGACCACCACGGGGGCCTGAAGGGAGGTCTGACGCGGGAGTGCCGCCAGACCGACCAGCCGGCTGCGGCACTCGTGCAGGATCTGGCGATGCGCGGCATGCTCGACGACACGCTCGTCGTCTGGGGGGGCGAGTTCGGCCGCACGAACTACTGCCAGGGGCTCTACAAGCCGGGGCAGGAGTTCGGCCGCGACCATCATCCGCGCTGTTTCACGATCTGGATGGCCGGCGGCGGCGTGAAGCCGGGCATCACCTGGGGCGAGACCTGCGAGTACGGCTACAACGTGGTCAAGGACGGCGTGCACGTCCACGACTTCCACGCCACGCTGCTCCATCTGCTGGGCATCGACCACGAGCGTCTCACCTACAAGTTCCAAGGCCGCCGCTACCGGTTGACGGACGTGCACGGCAAGATCGTGAAAGGCATCCTCGCCTGACGGCCGGGCCGGAAGCCCGGCATGCGATCAGCGACCGGAGGGAGCCAAGCAAAGCACGGCACGAGGCCGTGGCTTTGCGTGAACCATCCCGTGCACGGCAAGATCGTGAAAGGCATCCTCGCCTGACGGCCGGGCCGGAAGCCCGGCATGCGATCAGCGACCGGAGGGAGCCGAGCAAAGCACGGCACGAGGCCGTGGCTTTGCGTGAACCATCCCGTGCACGGCAGAGTCGTGAAAGGCATCCTCGCCTGACGGCCGGGCCGGAAGCCCGGCATGCGATCAGCGACCGGAGGGAGCCAAGCAAAGCACGGCACGAGGCCGTCGCTTTGCGTGAACCATCCCGTGCACGGCAAGATCGTGAAAGGCATCCTCGCCTGACGGCCGGGCCCTGTAGCGGCGGTCTCTGACCGCCGAGATCGCCCCGGCCCCGTCCTGGTTGACGCCGCAGCGGACACGACGGTCGGAGACCGCCGCTACAGGGAGCCACGGCATGAATGGCGGAGCGCAGCGGACACGCCGTGAGGCGCAGTCTTGACGGCCGCAACGAGCGTCCGGTGACGGGGCACGGGCATCCTCGCCTCACCCCGTGACGTCGATCACGTACACCGCGATCGCCGCGGTCATCAGCAGTGCCGCGGCCACACGGCGCACCAGCGTCGCCCGATCGACCCGCTGCTCGAGTTCGTGCCAGCCACGGTGCGCGAGGGCCGCGCCGAAGACCACGGCCAGGACGCCACGCGATGACTGCAACACGTTGCCGAACACCGGGCCGAGCAGCCCGAAGCAGGCATAGAGCGCCGCCATGCCGCCGAGCCATACGGCCCCGTACCACGTCGCGGCCCACCATTCACCCGCCCGACGAGGCCCCGTGATCGCCACGAACGGCAGGGCGAGCAGGCCGCACGAGGCGTAGGTTGCCGCCAGCGCCAGCCCGCTCGCCCACAGCCGTGATCGGCCGGGCGCGGCCGCATGCACGGCGTCGATGAGCCGCACGATCAGCAGGTCGGCCGCGGCGAAACCCAGACAGGCGGCGAGCATGAGGGCGATGACCGCGGCCGGCACGGGGTCGCGCCGGCCCTGGAGGACCGCCGCAGCGACGACGCTCGCGCCGACGGCGAACCACTGCCGGGCGTCGAGCGGGGTGCGAAGCAGGAACGTGACGAGCAACGCCAGCATCACGATCTTCAGGCCCAACAGTGGCACCACCCGCGACGCGTCGGCGCGCTTGAGCGACGCCAGCAGCGCGGCCTGGCTGGCGAGGTAGCAGCCGATCGAGCCGGCCAGCGGCGGCAGGCAGTCGGCCACGCCCACGCCATCCGGCGGCCATAGCAGCCACACCAGCGGCAGGCAGACGGCCCCCATGACGACGTGGGCCATCACGAGCAGTCGCTGGCCGCCGCCCGGACTCGTCGTGGCGTGATGCCGCGAGATCAGGAAGGCAACGGCGTTGAGGGCCCCCGAGGCGAGCCCCGCGGCGATGCCGACTCCGACCGTGGCGGTTCCCAGGTGGTCCATGCGTGGGAAGTCAGCCGCCGTGGCCGCCCCGCAGCGAGTCCTTGAGGCTGATGAAGTCGGAGAGCAGGAAGATCACCGTGAAGAAGGCGAGGATCACCTCCAGGAGGGTGACGATTTTCGCCGGTGGAGTCTGCGGCATGATGTCGCCGAACCCGAAGAACGAGAAGTTCAGCACGCTGTAGAAGCAGCAATCGAAGAACACGGCACCGGCGTTCATGCCGGTGGTGAAGCCGCTGAAGCTGCCCGGGTCGGCGAGTTCCAGAAGCCAGAAGTCGAGGGCGAAGGAGAGCGTAATCTGCGACATGTTCACGCCCATCAGCCCGAGAAACCGGTGGTATGGAATCTCGTGGGAGGTCGCGAGCAGGATGTGCTGCAGGTTCTCGAACAGGAAGTAGGCCGTCTTGGCGAGGGCGATCGCGGCCACGAGGAGACACACACCGCGCGGTCCGATCAGGCCGGTCGACCACGCCCGATGCACGCCCGCGGCGACCAAGCCGATGACCGCGACCTCCGCCACCTGCCGACCCACCTGGGACCGCAGTGGTCGGGCGGTCGCGGCGGATGACGGCGGAGTGGGACGGGCGGCCATGACACCAGTCAACTCGGCTCGCAGGGCCGGCCAACCGCAGCCGCCGCCGCCAAGGCTTGCGCAGGCCGCACGACCGGCAGGCTGCGTGCGGTCGCCCGCCACCCTCGGCCGTCGGTCGGCCGACCCGGCGAAAACCGGCCTGTAGAGTTGCCTTGGAACCCTGTCCCCGAGGATCGCTCCATGGCCATCGTCGATCGTGCCGCCCCGCCCTTCGCCACGCCCGCCCGCAACGCCGCGCGGTTCGGCGGTTCAGCCCCGGCCGTGGAGCCCGCCACGACGAACCCCCGCGATCGCGTTCGCGATCTCACGGCCCTCGGCCTGCTGGCCGGCTGCGCGTTTCTGATCGTCGCCCTGGCGACGTTCCATCCCGCCGACCCGCCGGCGGCCCGGATGTTTCCGCCGCACGCCCGCGCCACCAACGCCTGCGGGCTCTTCGGCTCCACGATCGCCACCGGCCTCTACGAGGCCTTCGGCCTCGGAGCCTGGTTCGTCGTCGCGCTCGCGCTGGGCTTCGACGTCGCGCTGCTGCGG
This sequence comes from Pirellulales bacterium, assembly GCA_044358905.1. Lineage (GTDB taxonomy): Bacteria > Planctomycetota > Planctomycetia > Pirellulales > UBA1268 > QWPN01. The sequence goes on from JBIKND010000139.1 coordinate 7,615, forward strand.
CGCCGGGCGATGCCCGACCTGCCGCTGCGTGCCGCGGGCGCCGTGCTGGCCACGGCCGGCGTCTGCACCCTCCTGGCGATGTTCCTTCCCGACTGGATCGAGCGGCCGCTGTGGGGCCCGGGTGGCCGCAGCGGCGCCCTCGGCCGGTTCTTCGCCGAGGCCTACCTGGCCCGGGCAGGGGCGGCGATCGTCGTCTCGGCCATCACCGGGGCGGGCCTGTTCTTGGCGTGCGACACCGTGCTCCTCCGCATCGCCGACGGCCTGATGGCCTTGGCCCAAGGCATCCTCACGGCCTGTCGCGCCGCGGCCACCACGCTGGCGGCACGTCGCGCCGCCACTCCGGCAGCCGCAGCCGCCGCCGAGGACGTGCGGTCAACCTTCCCGGGCCTCCGCCATCGGGTCGCCGGCCGCAGCCCGACCGATGACGGCGACGCCGCGGAAGACGACGAGGATTCGGAGCCGACGATCCGCGTTCGCCGCCGTGAGCCGCCCGTCGTGGTCGACGCGGCCGACGAGGACGAGGGCGACGACTCGGTCACGGAACCGGCGGCAGACGATACGGAAGAAGGCGTCGAGGAGGCATCCCCCGCGCCGGCCCGCGCGGTCGTGCCGATCCGGTCGCTCGCCAGTCGCCGCAAGCCGACCGCCACGCTCGAACTCTCCCCCGATCCGGCGGCCGACTACGAGCTGCCGGCCCTCGACCTGCTCCTGCCCACCGAGCACCTCGAAACCGACCAGCAGGAGCAGGAGGTCCGCGAGCGGGCCCGGGTGCTGGAGAAGACCTTCGGCGAGTTCGGCTTCAGGGTGAAGGTGGTGGAGATCGAGACCGGCCCGGTGATCTCGCAGTACGAGATCGAACTGGAGGCCGGCCTGCGGCTCTCGAAGATCGCCAACCTCGCCGACGACCTGGCGATCGCGCTCCGCGTGCCGAGCGTCCGCATCGTGGCCCCGATCCCCGGCAAGAACTCGGTCGGCATCGAGGTCCCCAACACGACCCGGCAGATGGTCCGCCTCCGCGAGGTGATCGAGGAGACGCAGGCCAAGAGCCGGACGATGAAGATCCCGATCTTCCTCGGCAAGGACGTGGCGGGCAACCCGATGGTGGTCGACATGGCGAGCATGCCCCACCTCCTGATCGCCGGCCGCACCGGCACGGGCAAGAGCGTGTGCTTGAACTCGATCATCGTCTCGATGCTGATGACGCGGCGGCCCGACGAGGTGCGGATGCTGATGATCGACCCGAAGATGGTCGAGCTCACGCCCTACAAGTCGCTGCCGCACCTCATGCACCCGGTGGTCACCGACATGAAGAAGGCCGAGGCGATCCTCGCCTGGGCGGTCGAGAAGATGGAGGAGCGCTACACCCTGCTGGCGAAGGTCGGCGTCCGCCACCTCACGCAGTACAACGCCCTCGGTCGCGACGAGCTGATCAGGCGGATCAATCCGGCCAGTGAAGAGGAGGCTGCGGCCATCCCCACGACGATGCCGTTCATCGTCATGATCGCCGACGAGATCGCCGACATGATGATGACCGCAGGCAAGGAGATCGAAGCCCACATCATCCGGCTCGCCCAGAAGAGCCGGGCGGTGGGCATCCACCTGATCCTCGCCACCCAGAAGCCGACGGTGGACGTGATCACCGGCCTGATCAAGAGCAACCTGCCGGCGCGGATCGCCTTCCAGGTGGCGAGCCGCACCGACAGCCGCGTGGTGCTCGACGAGATGGGTGCCGAGCGGCTGCTCGGCAACGGCGACATGCTCTTCCTCTCGCCGGGCACGAGCCAGATCCTGCGCGGCCAGGGCACGTTCCTGTCCGACGACGAGATCGGCCGCGTGATGGCGGCGATCGGCACCAGCGAACCGCAGTACGCGGCGGAACTGGTCAACCTCCAGCCGGCCGCCTCGGGCGACGCGCCCAAGGGCGGGGCCAGCCCCAAGGACAAGGACGATCTCTACGAGGCCGCCGTGGAGGTGGTGATCCGCGAGGGCCGCGGCAGCGTGTCGCTGCTGCAGCGGGCGCTCGGCGTGGGCTACGGCCGCGGGGCCCGCCTCATCGACTTCATGGCGGAGGACGGCGTCGTCGGCCAGTACGCCGGCAGCCAGGCCCGCGAGGTGCTGATCACGATGGAGCAGTGGGCAGCCCGCAGCGGCACCGCCCCCCTGCCCCCCGACCCGGCGCCGCGGAAGCTGAAGATCCAACCCCATGCCGAGCTGCTGCCGGCCCCGTCGGCGCTCGACGACGAGGACGAAACTGACCGCGAAGAGGCATTTGCCGACTTCGACTCGGAAGAGAATGCAG
>JBIKND010000140.1:0-9907 GCA_044358905.1 Pirellulales bacterium
GTGTGCAGACTGCCAGTCTGCACCTACAAGGGTGGCGCTGAAGCCCCACACTGAGAATCTGCGGACTGCGTTTTGCCACCCCGATTGGCGATCCCTTGGAGCCGCAGAGTGGCACTCTGCGGAATCCGGGCCTGCGGTCGACGAAATCCTCTACGTGTGGGCCAGCCGCGAGGCGACCACGATCGACGGCTTCGTGCGGCCAACGGAGATCGAGATCTACGCGGGCGACGACATCGACTCGGTGCTCGAAGGGCCACTGGAGAACGACGATCCGCTCGGACTGTGAGCGCGGAGGCTGTCTCCAAACGCGGCCCCCGTCGCGTGACGATACCGGCGGCATCGCCGATCAGGCCGTGATCCGCCGCCGGCGGGCGGCCACGTGCCAGCGATCGGCGGCCCGGCCGTCGCGGACGATCACCACCTCCTCGTGCAGCGCCACCGTCGGGCACACGTGCCGCGGCACGGCGTAGAGCACGGTCCCCACGGGAACCTTCTCGGCCCGCGGCGTCTCGAGCACCATGTGTTCCTCGTTGTGGCCGACGCAGGCCGCATCCTCGAGCCCGAAGATCGTCACGCGGGGATGCGGCATCTCGCTGGCCACCGCCTTGTGGCCCAGGTCGAGGCACAGCCGGCCGGGTGCGGGCCGGCTCACCACGCGCACCAGCAGCACCGCGGCGTGGAGAAAGTCGAGGTCCGGCGACGTGACGGGCTGGCCGGCGTCCCAGAGCATCGTCGTGCCCGCGCCCACCTCAACGTCGCCCCGCGCCGCGAGGATGGGGAAGGTCGGCGTGCCGCTGGCCACGATCCGCGGCACCGGCAGCCCGGCCGCCAGCAGTTCGTCGCGCATGCGCCACACCGGCGCGAACGCCGCCTCGGCCGCGGCCACGAGCCGGGCGTGGTCGGCGTCGTGGAGATGGCCGTCGTAGGCGTGGAGGCCACCGGCCGCGAGGCCGGGCGTCGCCGCGAGCCGCCTATAGAGCCGCACGGCCTCGGGGCCGGGCCCGACGCCGGTGCGGTTCTGGCCGACGTTCAGGTCGAGGAGCACGTCGAGCGTGATCCCGGCGGCCTGCGCGGCCCGCGCCAGGTCGTCGATGCCGACGTCGCCGTCGGCCAGCGCCCGAAACCGCGTCTGCGGAAACATCGCCACGAGCCGGCAGAGCCGCGCCGGCGTCGGCCCCACGGCGGGATAGGCCAGCAGCACGTCGGCCGCCCCGGCCGCCGCCGTCATTTCCGCCTCGGCGATCGTCGCCGCCTTGAACTTCCCGATCCCGCGGTCGAGTTGCATCCGCACGACCTCGGGCATCTTGTGCGTCTTGACGTGCGGCCGCAGCCGCTCCGCCCCGCCCGCCAGCGCGATCGTGCGGTCGATGTTGGCCGCGATCCGGTCGGGGTAGACCAAGAGCGCCGGCGAAGCCACCTCCGACTCGTTGGCGATCGCGTACCAGGGCATCTTCATGCCAAGAGAACTCCCGTGGATCGAAGCCGGTCGGGGGCCGAACACCCCGACCAGGAACACTTCCTAGTTCTACACGGAAATCCCACGATCGAGAGGCCAGCAGGGCGACGACTCGCTCGACGGTCGCCACGTGGCGACCCTTCACGCCATCAGCGCCCGCACGTGGGCCGCTGCGGCCGATGCCAGACCGTCGAGCGCGTAGCCGCCTTCGAGCGTGGAGACGAGCCGGCCGCCGCAGTGCCGAGCGGCGATCTCCTTGACGATCCCGGTGAGCTCCGCGAAGTCGTCGTCGGTGAGCCGGAAGCCGCCGAGCGGGTCGCCGACCCGCGAGTCGAAGCCGGCCGAGACGAGCACGAGGTCGGGCCGGAAGGCGTCGGCCGCCGGCACGAGTTTCTCGCGAAACGCCCCCACGATCTCCGCCCGCCCCGCCCCCGCCGGAAACGGGCAGTTGATCGTCAGGCCGGCCCCCGCGCCGCGGCCGGTCTCGTCGGCCCGACCGGTGCCCGGATAGAGCGGGTGCTGGTGGGTGTCGAAGAACAGCACGCTGCCGTCCTCGTAGAAGATGTCCTGCGTGCCGTTGCCGTGGTGCACGTCCCAATCGGCGATCAGCACGCGACGCAGGCCGTGCTTCACCTGCGCGTGCCGGGCCGCGATCGCCGCGTTGCCGAACAGACAAAAGCCCATCCCCTTCGTGGGCGTGGCGTGATGCCCGGGCGGCCGCACGACGGCGAAGGCGTTCCGCACCCGGCCGGCCGCGACCTCGTCCACCGCGGCGATCACGCCGCCGGCCGCGAGCCGCGCGATCTCGAGCGACCGGGCCGAGAGCGGCGTGTCACCGGTGGAGAGGCGGTCGCGTTCGTCGGCGACGTCCTCCTTCACGATCCGCAGGTAGTTCGCGGCGTGGCAACGAAGGATTTCCTCGTCGGTCGCCGCCCGGGGCTCGATGAGTTGGGCCCGGGCCAACAGTCCGTCGGCCCGCAGTCGATCCTCGATCACCCGCACTCTGTCGGGCCGCTCGGGGTGCCCGGCGCCCGTGAGGTGCTCACGGTACGCCGCGGCGATCACGACACCGGCGACTGGCGGATGCGGGACGGACATGAGACCATCGTATCGCACCCCGCCAGCCTCTCCCGGACCGTCCGCGTGCCCGGCGAAAACGGGTTTTTCAAGGCCCAGTACGATCGAGCAGATCGATTCGTCGCCGGTTTCGCCCTCCAGAGGAGCCATGCCATGCAGTCGTCGCTCGTTCGCCTCGCAGTCGTCGCCTCCGCCTTCGCCGTGTCGGCTGCTCGAGCCGACGAGTGGGGCTCGATCAGGGGCAAGTTTGTCTTCAAGGGCGACGCTCCAGCCGCGGCGCAACTCCCTGCGAATGGGGCCTGCGGCGTTCGGCAGGTGGCTGCGGAGGATCTGGTCGTCGACGCGAACACCAAGGGTTTGGCGAACGTCGTCGTCTTCGTCCGGACCAAGGACATCAAGGTGAATCCCGCCGCCGCCGCGGCCAAAGCGAATCCGGTCGTGCTCACCAACAGAGGCTGCCAGTTCGTTCCCCACGTCGTTTTCGTGCAGACTGGTCAGGACTTGGTGATCGCCAACGCCGACGCAGAGGGCCACAACAGCAATATCGCATCGCTCAAGAACCCGCCGTCGAACTCGCTCATCCCGGCGGGCGGAAAGGCACCGGTGAAGTTCGCGGTCGAGGAACCGATACCGGCGGGCGTGTCCTGCAACATCCACCCGTTCATGAAGGCCTGGGTGGTGATCCGCGGGAACCCTTATGCGGCGGTTTCGAACCCCGATGGGTCGTTCGAGCTCAAGGATCTGCCGGTGGGCGAGGTGGAACTGCAACTCTGGCACGAGAAGGCGGGCAACCTCGCCGAAGTCGGTACCGCACAGGGCAAGGCCGACAAGAAGGGCCGACTGAAGGTCAAGGTGGAGAAAGCCGGCACCGATCTGGGAGAGATTGCCGTCGAGACCAGCGCATTCAAATAACCCAAGACGCCGAATGGCGTTTTCGCAATTCGTTGTTCTTGCCACCTGACCGGCCGGCCGCACGTCCCGCGGGCAAAAGCGAGGCGTTCCGCGGCCGGATCAGGCCCGCCCCGGCCACCCGGTGGCTCGTTTTTTGCCGGTTTTGCGGCCGCGACGTAGCCTGAACGGTCAGGCGGACCGGATGGTCCGCGACTGGCCGATATCAGGATGGCGATGGCGAAGAACACCAGCAAGGCGGCAAGCGGCCCCGACCAGACCAGGATCGTGCTCATCGGCCGGGCGGCCGGCAACGACCTCGTGCTCCGGCAGCCGAGCGTCTCGGCGCGTCATGCGCGGGTGCTCGTCGGCCCCGACGGCATCTGGATCGAGGACCTCGGCAGCCGCAACGGCACCTTCGTGGGCACGCCGCCGCGGAAGGTGACCCGGGAGCGGATCGCGCTCGACGATCCGCTGGTCTTCGGCGATGCATCGCTGCCCGCGACAACGCTGCGCGACTTTCTCGAACGCACGCAGCCCCGGCCCGCCGACGAGGGCGTGATCCACCTCGACGACGCGGCGCTGGTCACCTTCGGCCGCAGCGCGGGCGCCAGCGTGGCCCTCGACCAGCCGCTCGTCTCGGCCCTCCACGCATCCGTGGCCGTGGACCGCGGCCGCGTGGTCGTCCGCGACCTCGGCAGCACGGCGGGCACGTTCGTGGACGGGCGGCGGATCGAGCGGCCCGTCGAGATCAGCCCCGGCACGCTCGTGCAGGTGGGCGACCAGCGCTACCGGCTCTCGAACGACGCCCGGGCGCTCGAGCCGGTGGACACCTCCGCCGACGCCGTCGAGGCGGTGAACGTGGCCGTCGAGGCGTCGGGCCGGCGGCTGCTCGAGGGCGTGTCGCTCGTCATCCAGCCGGGCGAGATGGTGGCCATCATGGGCCCCAGCGGCGCCGGCAAGAGCACGCTGCTCTCCGTGCTCAACGGCCAGGTCGCTCCCGCCGCCGGCCGGATCGTGATCGGCGGCCTCGATCTCCACGAGCATTTCGACCTGTTCCGCGGCCGCATCGGCTACGTGCCGCAGGACGACATCCTCCATGCCGATCTCACCGTCTGGCAGGCGCTGTGGTACGCCGCCCGCTTGCGGCTCCCCCGCGACATGGCCGACGACGAGATCGAAAGCCGCATCCGCCGCGTGCTCTCCCAACTCGGCCTCGAGGGCACCGAGCACACCCGCGTGGGCGACCAGCGAAAGCGCGGCGTCAGCGGCGGCCAGCGGAAGCGGGTCAACCTGGCGATGGAACTGCTCACCGACCCGCCGATCCTCGTTCTCGACGAACCCACCTCCGGTCTCTCGAGCACCGACACGATGTCGGTCATCGAGCTGCTGCGGTCGCTGGCCGACACCGGCAAGACGATCCTGGTCACGATCCACCAGCCGAGCCTGCAGGCCTACGAGAAGTTCGACGCGGTGGCCGTGATCGCCCGCGACCCCTCCACGCGGCAGATCGGCCGGCTGGCCTGGTTCGGCCGGGCCTGGCCCGACGCCGTGAACTTCTTCGAGCCCCAGGCGCCGGGCGCCCCGCATCCCACGACGGCCGACGGGCTGCTCCGCGGCCTCGCCACGCGGCCCGTGGCCGACTGGGTGCGGCAGTGGGAGCAATCGGTGGCCAAGTCGATCTGGGTGGACGGCCGGGCCGGCACCCACGCGGCCCGTGCCGGCGCCGCCCCGCGGCCGCAGCCCCGGCCGGTGGAGCGGCTCTCGCAATTCTTCACGCTCGTCAAGCGCGGGCTGGCCGTCAAGGCGGCCGACCGCTGGAACACCGCCGTGCTCTTCCTCCAGGCACCGCTGGTCGGCCTGCTGATCGCGGCGGTGTTTTCCAAGGTCCTGCGGGCCGCCCCGACCGGGGAGTCGTGGCCGCACGCCGGCGTGAGCATGGCGACGATGATGTTCGTCACGGCCTTGGCCGCCATCTGGTTCGGCTGTTCGGCCACCGCCCGGGAGATCGTGGCCGAGTGGCCGATCTATCGCCGCGAGCGGATGGTGGGCCTCTCGATCCTCGCCTACCTGGGCTCGAAGACCGCGCTCCTGCTCGGCATCGCGGCGGTGCAGGCGGCGCTCTTGCTCGGCATCGTGGCCTGGGCCTGCGGCGTGCAGAGCCCGTGGTGGCACCTGGCGCTGGTGCTCTACGCGGCGGGCCTCGCCGGCGGCGCGCTCGGGCTCGTCGTCTCGGCCACGCTGCGCACGACCGAGTCGGCGACGGCGATCCTACCGGTGCTGCTGATGCCGATGATCGTGCTCGGCGGGGTGCTCGTGCCGCTGTCCGATCTGCCGAAGATCACCCAGCCGCTCGCCGCGGCGATGCCGTCGCGTTGGGCATTCGAGGGCATGGTGGTGCCCGAGGCGATCGCCCGTCCGCGGATCAAGCTGCCGCATGCCCCCGCGCCGTCACAGCCGGCGGCCCCCGCACCTTCCACCCCTGATGCTTCCGCGCCCCCGGCCGCCGCTGCGTCCGGCTCATCCCGCTCCCGCGTGCCGATCGTGCTCACCTCGGGCGGCCGGCGGCGGTTCATTCTCCCCGGCCGGCAGAAGATCGCCGACGCCCTGGAAGACGCGGCCGCAAAGGCCGAACGCGAGATGCGGCAGGCCAAGGCCGAGGCCGAACGCAAGGCGGCCGACATCCAGCGTCAGATGCAGGCCGACGCCGAACGCAAGGCCGGCGAGCTGCAACGGCAGATGCAGGCCGAGGCGGAACGCAAGGCCGCCGAGATGCGGACGCAGATGGAGGAAAAACTGCGGCAGTCACAGGCGGAGTTCGAGCGGCAGACCGCCGCGATGAACACCACGATCGAAGCCCGGATCAAAGAAGCCAACAAGACCGTCGAGGACAAGCTCGGCGAGATGCAGCGCGGCCTGGAGGCCGAGCGCACGAAGATGAACGAGACGCTCGAACAACTCGGCGGCCTCGGGCAGAAAACGGTCGTGCCGGCCGCCGCGCCGCTGGCCACGGGCGAGGTGGACATGGCCGAACGGTTCTTCGCCCGCGAGGGCTGGCGGGCCCCGCCGGGGCTGCCCCTGAAGGTCCTCGTGGGAATGTTCGTCGCCGGCATCGTGGCCACCGGCCTGGCCCTCCGCCGCCGCGACGCCACGGGCCGGTAGACTGGCGGATCGACGAGGGCTGGAGCCACGCATGGCCGACGAACGCACCGAACCATCCGCCTCTTCCGCGCCGGCCGGCGACATCGACGTGCCGCCCACGGTCGTGGCCACCACCACGATCGCCGTCAACCGCCGGCTCGGCCGCGGCGGCATCGGCGACGTCTACACCGCCAGCGACCGGGCCACGGGCCGCAGCCTGGCGGTGAAGTTCCTCAACGACTGGGCGCTCGAGCAGGCGTCGTGTCGCGAGGCCTTCGACTTCGAGGCCACGGTCACCAGCCAGCTCGAGCACCCGAACATCGTGCCGGTCTACGTGACCGGTGCCACGCCCGACGGCAAGCCGTTCTACGCGATGCGGCTCATCCCCGGCCGCACGCTGGCCGCGGCGATCGCCGAGTTTCACGACCGGCGGCACGCGGGCGAGTCGGCCGAGCGACGCGGGTCTCGCTACAGCGAACTGCTCGGGCAGTTCGCCCTGGCCTGCAAGGCGATCGCCTACGCCCACGACCGGGGCGTGATCCACCGCGACATCAAGCCGGCCAACATCATGCTCGGCAAGTTCGGCGAGGTGGTCGTGCTCGACTGGGGCCTGGCGGCCCGCGTGGACCGCGACGACACCGCCCGCGCCAGCGGCGAGCAGAGCATCGTCATGCCCACGATGGCGGTCGACTCAACGCCCGCCGAGAAGCGGGGCATCTCCGGCACGCCCGCCTACATGAGCCCGGAGCAGCACGACGGCGCCCGGCACGTCGGCCCGGCGAGCGACGTCTACGGCCTCGGGGCCACGCTGTACCACATCCTCACCGGGCAGCCCCCCTTCGACGGCGACCTGGCGGCGATCCGCGAGAAGGCCCTGGCCGGCGACGTGCAGCCGCCGTCCCGCGTGAAACGCGGCGTGTCGCACGCCATCGAGTCGGTGTGCCTCAAGGCGATGGCCCGCGACCCGGTCGATCGTTACGAAACGCCGCTGGAACTGGCCCGTGACATCGAACACTACCTCGCTGACCTGCCGGTCAGTTCCTATCGCGAGCCGCTGCCGCGGCGGCTCGCCCGCTGGGCCCGGCGGCACCGCACGCTCGCCCAACTGGCGACGGCGGCGCTCGTGCTGCTCGTGCTCACGGCCGGCACGGCCGCCGTCCTGCTCAAGCAGATGGCAGGCCAGGAGTATCGGGCCCGGCAGACGGCTCTGCTGATGGCGGCCCGGCTCGCCGCGAGCACGGCGGCCCTGCAGATCGACTCGCGGTGGCGGATCCTGGAGAACGAGGCCCGCAATCCCGATCTGCTCGCCGCCATCCAGGCCACGAGCCACGCCTCCGGCGAGGGCCGCGCGAAGTGGGCGCCCATCCAGTCGGCCCTCGACGGCATCGCCGCCGCCCACCGCGATTCTGTGAATGCCGAGAGCTGGTTCGTCTGCGATCTGCAGGGCGTGCAGGTCGCCCGCTCGCCCGTGGCCGACACCGTGGGCCAGACCTTCGCCCACCGCGACTACTTCCACGGCGGCGACGGCGACCTGCCGCCGGGCACGGCCGCGAAGCCGCTCACCGAGGTGCACCGGTCCAGCGTCTACAAGAGCACGACCACGGGCAAGCTGAAGGTGGCGTTTTCCGCACCGATCTGGAACGGCCCGCCGGGCAAGGAGGGCCGGGCCTGCCTGGGCGTGCTCGTGATGGCGTTCGACGTGGGCGTGCTGTTTCGCTCGATCGACGCGATCGGCGGCTGGAACGCCTCGCGCAAGTCGTTCGCCGTGGCGGTCATCGATCTCCGCGACGATCGGATCGAGGGCACGGCGAAGTCGGGCCTGATGCTCGAAAATCCCGATCTCGCGGCCGTCGACCTGGCGTCGTCCCCGGCCGTCCAGGATGCGCGGGCCCCGGCGGAGGTCGTGGCCCGGCTCAAGACGGCTGCCGCGCGCCGCCGCACGTTCCCCGCCCCGCAGGATCCGGCGGAACTCGCCTTCGACGTGGAGGTGCCGACGATCGCGGCGGCGGAGCCGATCATGATCCTCGGCCGGCCCGAGCGGATCGCCGACATCGGCTGGGCCGTGATCGTGCACGAGCGGTGATCGGTCGCGACGCTCGACGCCCCTGTCTGGTGAAGCCGTCTTTGATCTTCTCCGACGTCATCGTGATCGGCACCGGAGGCATGGGTGCGGCGGCCGCCTGCCACCTCGCCCGCCGCGGCGTCCGCGTCGTCGGGCTCGATCGCTTCCCGGTGGCGCACGACCGCGGCAGTTCCCACGGCCAGACGCGGCTCATCCGCCTGGCCTACTACGAGCACCCCGACTACGTCCCCCTGCTCCGCCGGGCCTACGCGCTGTGGCACGACCTGGAGCGCGAGGCGGGCCGGCCGCTGCTCGTCCAGTCGGGGCTCGTCATGGCGGGCCCCGCGGCAGGCGACGTGATCACCGGCGCGCTCGCCTCGGCACGAACACACGATCTCCCCGTCGAGCGGCTCACCGCCACCGAGGCGACGGTTCGCTGGCCGGCGCTCCGCGTGCCGGAGGCATGGGACGTCGTCTACGAATCGACCGCGGGCTATCTCTTCGTCGAGGAGTGCGTGCGGGCCCACGCGACCGCGGCGACCCGCGCCGGCGCCGAGCTCCGCAGCGGCGTGACGGTGCACGGCTGGCAAATCGCAGGGGACGGCGTCGTCGTCGAGACCGACGCCGGCGCGTTCAGGGCCGCCCGCCTCGTGCTCTGCCCCGGGGCCTGGGCCGCGGGCTTGTTGCAACTGCCCGCGGTGCCGCTGACCGTGCTCCGCAAGTCGCTCTTCTGGTACCCGGCCGCCCGCGAACACGAGGCGGAGCACGTCGCCGGCCGGCTCCCCTGCTTCGCCTTCGACACCCCGGCCGGATTCTTCTACGGCTTTCCCGCGCTCGACGAGCGCGGCGTCAAGGTGGCGAACCACTCGGGTGGACGCACCGTCGCCGACCCGCTCGACCTCGACCGCGCCGTCGATCCCGATGAGCAGAGGCAGATCGAACGCTGGCTCGGCGACCATCTGCCGGGCGTGGGCCACTCGCTCACCGACCACGCGGCCTGCCTGTACACGATGTCGCCCGACCATCACTTCGTGCTCGGCCTCCACCCCGCGCATCCGCAGGTCGCGATCGCCGCCGGCTTCTCGGGTCACGGCTTCAAGTTCGCCAGCGTCGTCGGCGAGATCCTCGCCGACCTGGCAACGACCGGCCGCACGAGCCACCCGATCGGCTTCCTTGCCCCGGACCGTTTTTAATCCGTGCTGCTACGGTGTGCAGACTGCCAGTCTGCACCAACAAGGCTCCTGCGTGTGGCCGCAGAGTGGCACTCTGCGGAATCCGTACTG
>JBIKND010000141.1:0-9906 GCA_044358905.1 Pirellulales bacterium
CTCCTCGCTGTGGCCGCGGCGGCCACACGCTCGTCGAGCGTTCGCCGACCCCTTCGCCTCCCCTTCGCAAACTGCCAACTCGTCGCTACAGCAAAACGAAATACGCTCTAGCCGTCGAGCGTGTAGCCGGCCGTGTACTTGGGCTTGATCAAATCGGCGACGCGAGGCGTCTTGAGCGCGGCGAGGTTCGTGACCTGCAGGTTCTTGGCGTCCCACTCCACCTTCTCGCCCCAGTCGCCCATCGCACCGGCATCCCCGCCCTTCGCGGCGGCCCAGACGGCCAGGTTGCCGAGGAGGATCGTCTCGGTCAGCGGGCCGGCGCGATCGACGAAGTTGGACTTCGCGATCTTGGGGTCGCCCGCCTGCTTGGCACGGAACAGCTCGAACATGTTGTCGGCGTCGTTGCCCTTGCCGGTGGCCTCGGCCGGCTCGTAGTCGGCCTTTACCTTCTCCACGCCCTTGAGGTCGTACTTCCCGCAGTAGTCGTCGCTCGAATAGAAGGCCCCCTTCTCGCCGACCACGAGGACGCCGCTGTCGGCGACCTTGTCGAGGCCCCACTTGGCGAACACCTCCGCCGGCGGCTTGTTGCCCTTGCGGTCGTACCACCAGAACGGGATCGCCGGCCGCTCGGCTGTTTCCGGAAACTCGAACTTGATGATCGAGCTCGCGGGGAAGCTGTCGAAATCGTGACCGGTCGTGCGGGCGACCACGGAGATCGGATCACGGAGCCCGCAGGCGGCGAAGGGCACGGTGAGCATGTGGCAGGCCATGTCGCCCAGGGCGCCGGTGCCGAAGTCCCACCAGCCGCGGTGCTGGAAGGAGTGGTAGATCCCGGGCCAATATTCGCGGAACGGTGCCACGCCCAGCCACGCCTTCCAGTCGAGCCGCTCGAGCGCCTTGTCGATCTCCTGCCGCTTCGTCTTGACGAGGTCGGCGACGATCCCCGCCACGTCCTCGGCCGAGGCGTCCGGCTCCTCCGCCTCCTCGACCTCGGCCATCGCCTGGGCCTGGTACTTGCGCAGGTTCATCCGCCGCCCCGGGCCCTGGGCCCAGACGGGACGGTTCGACCAGGCGTAGACCTCCTGAAGCGTGCCGAGCACGCCCGAGCGGAGCTGGGCGATCGCCTCCCGGGAGGATGGGAGCGCCGTGCCCTGGTTGCCCATCTGGGTGCAGACGCCCTTGTCGGCCATCTCGGCGGCGACCTTCGCCAGCAGGCGGGCCTCGTAAATCGTGCGCGTGAGCGGCTTCTGCGTGTAGCAACTGATGCCCAGCCGCATGGCGTCGAGCGTGATCGGGCCGTGCATGTGGTCGGGCGTGCTGACGACGCAGATGTCGATCTTCTTGCCATGCTTGGCGAGCAGTTCCCGATAGTCGGTGAATCGCTCGGCCGCCTTGAACTTGTCGCCGTTGCCCTTGCTCTCGAGCGTCTTGCGATCGACGTCGCAGATCGCGATCACGTCGCCGAACAGGGCGGCGTTGTCGGAGTCGCTGCCCCCCTTGCCGCCGACACCGATGCAGGCGACCGTGGGCCGCTCGACGGCCGCCTGGGAATAGGCCCGCCGGCTGCCGGCGGCCACGAAGTAGCCGGCCCCGGCGAGGGTGGACGTGCCCAGGAAGTGGCGGCGGGAATGACGGGGCACGGCGGCCTCCTTTCGGCGGGTGGCGAGGATGGTGCGGGGCGTTTGACGGACCCCCGCGTCACCGGTATCAAACCATACAGCACCGATCCGACGCCAGCCACCCGGCCCCCAGCCACGGAGAACCGCCGATGATCCTTGGAAAGCTCTGGAAGGCCCTCGCGGCCCAGATGAACAAGGTCGCCAATTTTTTCTGGACGGCCGATCCGATCGCGCAGTTGCAGTACGAATACGACAAGGCCGTCGATCAGATGAAGGACGGCCGCGAGGGGCTGGAGCAGTATCGGGCCCTCGTCGAGCGGGTCACCCGCCAGGTGAACGGGGACCGGCAGCACGTGGCCTCGCTCGAGGCCCGCATCAAGGCCTACCTCCAAGCGGGGGAGCGGGAGACCGCGTCGAAGTTCGCGCTCGAGCTCCAGAAGGCGAAGAAGGAGCTCGCCGAGAACGAGGCCCAGCTCAAGCTCCACGAGACCGCCTACAACAACAACGTCACCAAGATCAAGCACGCCACCAAGAAGCTTTCCGATCTGAAGAACAAGATCGCGAAGTACGACGCCGATCTGAAGCTCTCGCGGGCGGAGGCGGAACTCGCCAAGCTCGCCCACACCTTCAACTTCGACGTCACCACCGACTTCGGCCAGATCGAGGATGTGATCCAGGACAAGATCGGCCTCAATCGGGCGAAGGTCCGCGTCGCCGCCGACCTGTCGGGCGAAGGGCTCGAGGACATCAAGCGCGAGGAGGCGGTGGAGCAGGCGATGGCCGACACCGCGCTGCGCGAGTTCGAGATCGAGATGGGGATGGTCACCCCCGAGACCGCCGGCGTGAAGGCCGACGACAAGGAACTCGGGTCCGACCGGCTGAAGCAGACCGCCGGCTGAACCGCCTCGTGGCCCACCTTCCTCCTGCGGCGAGTTGCCCGTGACGAATCAGGTCGCCCAGTCTGCGAGCCCGTCCCCCGCGAACGGCCTGGGCACCGCTCCGGGCGCCGCGGCCACGTCGTCGCTGCCGGCATGGTGTCCGGCCTGGGCCGAGCGGCTCGGCGACGCCTATCTCTCCGGCACGAGCTGCGTCTTCCTGCTCCACGGGAACGTGCGCGATCTCGTGCCCGTGGCGGCGCCGGTCGCGGAGGGCAAGGCCGCCGCCGACGCCTGGGGCACCGTGCCGGATTTTCTGTCGCGGGAGATGTTCGGCCGCTGGGACGTCGTCCTCGGCTACGACGTGGGCAAGGGCCTGCGGCCGCTGGCCGGGCCAGACCCGGCCCGCCTGCGGACGATGGCGCAGTGGCTCACCGAGCGGCTGGGCAACGCGGCGAACTGGCCGCGCGATCCCGATCAGGCGATCGCCGCGATCGACGCGATCCTGGAGCGGAACCTCATCGATCCGCCCGAACAGCGGAAGCGGATCGCGGTGGTGCTCGACTACGCGCAGTACCTCGCCCCCGCGGGCGATGCTGCCGCCGGCGCCCGGGGCGGCGCCGGGCGGCTGGTCAGAATCCTCGCCTGGGCCACGAATCCGCTGCTGCGGCGGGTGAACGTGGCGGTCGTGCTGCTCACCGACTCGCTGGCCGAGATGCATCCGCGGTTGGTGGCGAATCCGGCGCTGACGGCGATCGACGTGCCGCTGCCCGACGGGGCCGAGCGGGAGCGGTTCGCGTTGGCCGCCGCCGCGGCCGCGGGCATGCCGGCGGAACAGTCCGACGCGGTGAAGCGGACGGCCGCGCTCTCGGCGGGCCTCACGCTCGAGAGCCTGCGGGCGGTGATCGCGCTTTCCGCCCGCGAGGGCACGCCGCCCGATGGCCCCGAGTTCGCAGCCAAGAAGAAGGACCTCATCGAGCGGTCGTGCCACGGGCTGGTGGAGTTCATCCAGCCCCGGCTCACGCTCGACGCCGTCGCCGGCCACGAGGCAGCCAAGGACCGGCTCCAGGCCGACGCCCGGGCGATCCGCCGCGGGCAGTTGGAAAGCGCGCCGATGGGCTACCTGATCTGCGGCCCCGTCGGCACGGGCAAGAGCTTCATCGCGGAGTGCTATGCGGGCTCGGTCGGCATCCCGTGTGCGATGCTGAAGAACTTTCGCAGCAAGTACGTCGGCGAGACGGAAGGCAACCTCGAACACGCCCTCGACGTCCTCCGCAGCCTCGGTCCGGTGGTCGTGATCATCGACGAAGCAGACGCTGCCCTCGGCAACCGCGAGCAGGGGGGCGACTCCGGCACCTCGGCCCGCGTGTTCTCGATGATCGCCCGGCAGATGGGCGATACCCGCTACCGCGGCAAGATCGTGTGGATGCTGCTCACGAGCCGCCCCGACCTGCTGCCGATCGACCTCAAGCGTCAGGGCCGAGCGGAGGTGCACATCCCGCTGTTCTACCCGCACGATCAGGCCGAGATGGACGCGATGTTCACGGCCATGGCCCGCAAGTGTCGCGTCACGTTGGCCCCCGGGCTGCCCGGACCGGTCGACCTGTCGCTCGGCCTGTCCGGTGCCGACATCGAGAGCGTCGTGCTCGCCGCGCGGCGCAAGAGCCTCGACCGGGCCGCCGACGCGGGGCAGCCGGTCCCCGATACCATCACCGCCGAGGACCTGAAGGCCGCACTCGACGACTTCATGCCATCGGCGCAAGGTCTCGAGAAGGAGATGCAGGAGATCGCCGCCGTGCTCGAATGCACGGAGAAGCGGTTCCTGCCCGATCGCTGGAAGGAGAAGGTCGGCCAGTCCGGCGGCCGGTCGCACCTCCAGGAGCGGCTCGCCGCGATCCGCGAAGTGATCGGAAGTTGACCAGCGCCGATATCCGCCCCCGACCGTTTTCCCGACCCCCGCAGGAGACCCCACGATGGCCAAGGCATCCGCAGGCAAGACCCCCTGGTTCGACGACGCCACCGACGCGCCGCTGCTGGCCGAGTACGCCCGCAAGCTCGACTCCTTCATCGACGCCATCTCGGACGCGGTGGTCGAGTCGAAGGAACTCGCCGCCCAGGAAAAGCGGGTGGTCGATCTCATGAAGGAGGTCGAACCGCTGCTCTCCCCCGAGGCGCACGAGAAGGTCACGCGCCTGCTCTGCGAGGTCACCGCCTACGACCTCATGCACGCCCTGCACATGGCCGGCCGGGCGCGTCCCAAGACCGTGTTCCGCGGCTGACGCCGCCTTCCGCTCCCATCCGCCCCCTGCACCCCTTCGTGAGGCTCGAAAGAAAATGGCTGGTCAACCCAAGGCGCCGTTCTGGCTGGCAGTGTGGGCCGTGATCCTCGGCCTGGTGGGCCTCTCCGCCTGGCGGGCCGGAATGCTCGAGCCGTTCGGGTTCGGCCGTCCCGGCGCGGCCGCTGGCCAGCGGCCGATGGCCGGCGGTGGGCCGGCGGGTGACGCTGGCGGCGGCGGCGCGGGCGGCGCCGAGGGCATGACCGAGGCGCCGGACGTGTCGGTGCCGACCACGGTGAAGGAGTACACGTTCCGGCCGGCCGACAAGCTGCCGCCGGTGAAGGGCGTCAGTGCCTACAAGCCGCTGGAGAACGACACCGTCCGCTTCGCACTGAACGTCTGGGCCGGCTGGAGCCCGATCATCCTCGCCAACGAGGGCTTCAAGCCGGGCAAGCTCTGGCAGGCGCCGGGGGGCAAGCCCTTCAAGGTGGAGCTCGTGCTCATCGACGACCCGGTGCAGATGCGCGACGCCTACGCCGCCGGCGAGGTGCACATCGGCTGGGCCACGCTCGACATGCTGCCCCTGTTCGTCGACAGCTTCGCCAAGGACTCGCGGATCATGCCCCGCGTCTACCAGCAGGTCGACTTCTCCAACGGCGGCGACGGCATCGTCGTCCGCGACTCGATCAAGACGGTCAAGGATCTGGCCGGCAAGAAGCTGGTGATGGCCCAGAACTCGCCGAGCCAGTTCTTCGCGCTCAACATGCTCGTCGCTGGCGGTCTGCAGCCGTCCGACGTGGAGATGGTGTACGTGACCACGGCGTTCGAGGCGGCCGCCGCCTTCAACCGCGACAAGAGCCTCGCCGGCTGCGTCTCCTGGGCACCCGACATCTACAACCTTGCCGATGCCAAGGGCAACCGGATGCTGGTCACGACGCAAACGGCCAACCGGCTGATCGCCGACGTGTGGTTCGCCCGGGCCGACTTCGCCAAGGACCACGGCGACAAGATCGAGGCCATCGTGCGGGGGATCTTCGACGGCATGCAGCAGCTCAAGCGGGAAGACGCCCGGCAGCGGGTCGCCCAGCTGATGGCCGACGGCTACACGATTCCCGCCGACGACGCCCTGAAGATGCTCGCCGATGCCCATGCGACGAACTGGGCCGAGAACTACCAGTTCTTCCTCAACCGCAACAACCCGGCCAACTTCGAGCGGATCTGGAAGCAGGCCTACATGCTCTACCGCCGCATCGGCGCGATCTCCAACAACCCGGTGCCGTTCGACCAGGTGATGGACTTCTCGGTCATCCAGAAGCTCGGCAAGGAGCCGAAGTACGCCGAGACGAAGGACGAATATCAGGAGTCGCTGCCTCCCAAGACGGTGCAGCAGATCCGGGCCGAGAACGAGGAGATCCTCACCAACACGATCGTCATCCACTTCTTCCCCAACAGCGCCGAACTGCGCAAGAAGGTGATCCGGCGGATCGACGGCAAGGACATCGAGGAGCTCTATGACGGCCGCGTGGACGCCGTCCTTGGTGAGGCCGGCGCGCTCGCCAAACAGTTCGGCAACGCCCGGATCGTCGTCGAGGGGCACACCGACGCGTCGATGCGCGGGGCCGTGCCGGCGGCGATGGTACGGGAGTTGTCGCTCCAGCGGGCCAGGGCCGTGAAGGACTCGCTCGTGGAGAAGTTCGAGTTCGACGACGCCCGGTTCGCCGTGGATGGCCTCGGCTGGGACCGCCCCGCCGACGACGACCACCCCGACAACCACGCGCTCAACCGCCGGGTGGAGATCAAGGTCTACGCCGCGGAAAAGGAATGAGCACGGCACCGGCACCATCGTCGCCGCCGGTGTCGCCTGCCGTGGTGCCGGCCCAGCCGCTGCGGGGTGAGGCGGCCGCGGCCACGGCCTTTCTCTGGGGCGTGACCTGCGTCGCCTGCGTGGCGGCGCTGTGGTTCGTCGCCACCGCCGGTGAGGCGGAGACGCGGTTCATCAGTCCGGCGATGCTGCCGAGCCCCGGCGAGACGGCCGCGAAGGTGCCGGCCGTGTTCGGCGAGCGCCGGCTGGTCGCCAACACGCTCGTGACCCTCGGTCGCGTCTGCTGCGGGTTCGGGCTGGCGGCGCTCGTCGGCGTGCCGCTCGGGGTGCTCGCAGCCTGCTTCCCCGCGGTCCGCGCCTTCGTGGCCCCGCTGACGATCTTCGGCCGCAACATTCCGGTGGCGGCGTTGATCCCGTTGACGTTCTTCTTCTTCGGGATCGGCGAGTTCCAGAAGGTGATGTTCCTGTTCATCGCCAGCGTCGCTTTCGTGCTCAGCGACACCACCGCGGCGGTGCTCGACGTGCCCGAGCGGTACGTCGACACGGCGCGGACCCTCGGGGCGTCGCGGTTCCAGATCATCCTCAAGGTGCTCGTGCCGCTCGCGGCGCCGGCGATCTTCAACTCGCTGCGGCTCTTGTTCGGCATCGCGTTCGGGTACGTGATGCTGGCCGAGGTGGTGAAACTCGGCGGCGACACCGGCGGCCTCGGCGACCTGATCAACGTGTCGCAGCGGCGGGGGGAGCGGGAGCCGATCCTGATCGTGCTGGTGGTGATCCCGCTGATCGCCTACGCCATCGACCGGCTGCTGTGGTGGCTGCAGTGCGACCTGTTTCCGCACCGCTACGGCGGCCGCGGCGCGATCCCGAAACTGCTCCGGCGGCTCCTGCACGGGGCGGCAACGCCGGCGGAGGCCGCCGCATGACCGCCGCCGATTCCAGCACGAGCCCCGCCGCCGATTCGGCGTCCAAGCAGCGGCCGGCGGCGGTCGAGTTTCGCGACGTCACCAAGATCTACGGCCAGGGCACGCCGCGCGAGTACGTGGCCATCGCGGACGTGAGTTTCACCATTCCCGACGTGGCCGACCACGGCGAGATTTCCTCGTTCCTGGGGCCCAGTGGCTGCGGCAAGAGCACGGTGCTGCGGCTCGTGGCCGGTCTGGGGCCGCAGCATCCGGCCACGAGCGGCAGCGTGACCGTGCTCGGCCGGCCGGTCGTGGGGCCGGGAGCGGACCGGGGCATGGTGTTTCAGGACTACACGAGCTTCGACAACCGCACCGTGCTCGACAATGTCGTCTTCGGCCTCGAGTGCCGGGGCGTGCCGCGCCGGGAGCGGGAGGCCGAGGGGCTGGGGTGGATCGCCAAGGTCGGCCTCGACCCGCGCCGCGACGCCGGCAAGTATCCGCACGAACTCTCCGGCGGCATGCGGCAGCGGGTCGCCATCGCCCGCACGCTCATTCTCCGCCCGCGGGTGATCCTCATGGACGAGCCCTTCGGGGCCCTCGACCCGGCCACGCGGCTCGACATGCAGGATCTCCTCGTGAAACTGTGGCGTGAGGTGCAGGCGACGGTGCTGTTCGTGACGCACTCGGTCGAGGAGGCGGTGTATCTCGGGGACCGGGTGTTCGTGATGGCGACGACGCCGGGGCGGATCGTGGAGGAGATCCGCATGCCGGCTGCCGCTGCACCGGCCCGCGAAACGCAGTCGGCGCCCTGGTTTCACGAGCAGGTCAACGCCCTGCACGCCCGGATCGAGCAGGTCGAGGCCGCTGCGAAGCGGCCGGACGGAGCACGGCACTAGTGTTCGAGCGATTTGGCGCCTACCTGAAGACCGCGTTTACCACGAAGTGGAACCTGCTCCTCTTCGGCGGTGGTGTCGCGGCCGCGTTCGTCAGCGGCTTTCCGGGGATCGTCCTGCCATTGGTGATCGCCGGCGAGGTCTTCTACCTGGCGAGCATGCTCGCCAACGACCGCTTCCGCAGCGCCGTCGAGGCCCAGGACGCCAAGGCGCGCCGTGCCGCCGAGGCCGTCGGGGCCCGCGAGGCCTACGACCGGATCCGCAAGCGGCTGCCGCGACCGCTGCTCGCCCGCTTCGACCAGCTTCGCGACCATTGCCTGAAGCTCGTGGAGCTCGCCGGCAGCATGCGCGGGCCCGATGCCGGGGCGCCCGACGGCGGCACGCTGGAGTCGCTCGACCGCCTGCTCTGGGGATACCTGCGGATGATCTGGGGCGCCGCGAACCTCTCCGAGTTCCTCGACCACACCGACGACGGCTCGATCCGCGCCCGGATCGCCGACCTGGAAAAGCGGCTGGCGCGGCTGCCGCCGGAGGGAGACGCCCAGATGCGGGCGGCCCTGGAGGATCACCTGAAGACGAGCCGCGAGCGGCTGGCCAACATCGACGAGGCGAAGCGGAAGCTCGACGTGGTGGCCGCGGAGATCGAACGGCTGGAGGCGAAGATCGCCGCGCTCGCGGAGAGCTCGGTGGCCAAGCGGGACGTCACCGACATCGCCCAGCGGGTGGACGAGGTGGCCGAGGGGATGCGGAAGACCGACGAGACGATGCGGCAGTTGCAGCTGCCGCCGGAACTCGAAGACTTCGAAGAGCCGCCGCCGCTCCTTCGCGAAGAAGCGTGACGGGATCGCACCCGGCATTCGATTTGATCCAACCGCCGTGCGAGCGTTGACCAGCCCAAGCCGGCGAGGGACCACCCATGCCCCGTCGCCGGACGTTCGCTGCGGCCCTCCGGGCCTCCGCTCTCTCGGAGCTGCCTGCGCTCCGCCATCCATGGCTCCGCTGGTCAGCTACGCCGGCTCTCAGGGCATGGGTGGCCCCTCGCCTCCTCTCGTGTGGCGCAGGTGAGGAAGTACCGAGGTGCCGAGGCATCGAGCGGGCAGCGGGTGCATGGCCACCGCAGGGTGCCGTGAAGCCCGAGGCGCGAGCCGAGGGAGTGCGGTCGGTCTTTCGGAGCGGCGACGCGTTTTCCCTCAGCTCGCGCTTCGGGCTTCCCGGCAAGGGCTGCGGCCCCGCCCCCCGGACGCAGCGGCCGCAGGCCGCGCCGCGTGCTGCGCGCCATGTGGGGAACGACGCTCAAAGACCGCCGCTACAAGGAAGGGGGAAGCAGTCGACGCACAGGCGGCCGCCGCTCCGCGGCGGCCACGGTCGCCCGGAGGTGCGACCGCCCGCCCGGCTGGTCGCACCCTGGCTGCGACCACGCCGGGCCAAGCCTGCGGGGGCCATGGATGGCCCCGCAGGCGTGAATTCAGTCCAGCCAGTCGGCTTCGGAGAGCCGCTCGGGCGTGTAGGTATCGGTGAC
>JBIKND010000143.1:0-9848 GCA_044358905.1 Pirellulales bacterium
CGGTGTGCAGACTGCCAGTCTGCACCTACGAGGCTCCCCCTGTGGCCGCAGAGTGGCACTCTGCGGAATGGGCGCCGCGACGGTCGCATGCCCGGTGCGCACTATCAAAAGGCGCGAGCCCGGGGACTGCGCTGACCCGCTAGCCAAGCTTCTCGAGCGCGGTGATGGCGGCGTCGTAGTTCGGCTCGCTCGCCACCTCCTTGACCACCTCCGCGTGCCGCACGACGCCGTCCTTGTCGAGCACGAACACGGCCCGGGCCAGGATCTTGAGCTCGTCGATGAGCAGACCCCAGTCGCGGCCGAAGGCCCGGTCCATGTAGTCGCTGCCGCACCGCATGGCCTTGATGTCCTCGGCCCCGCAGAAGCGATTCATGGCGAACGGGAGGTCGAGGCTCACGGTCACCGCGTTGACCTTGTCGCCGAGGGCGGCGAGCCGCTGGTTGAAGGTCTTGGTCTGCACCTGGCAGACGGGCGTGTCGAGCGAGGGCACGACGCTGATGATCGTCGGCTTGCCGGCGAGGTCGGCCTTCGTGAGCTGCTTCATGCCCCCTTCGAAGTAGGCGAGGGAGAAGTTCGGGGCGGGGGCGCCGACCTTGACCTCCTCGCCGACGAGCGTGAGCGGATTGCCCTTGAACGTGACCGCGCCGTGCCGACCCATGCGAATGACTCCTCGGGGGTGAATGCCGTGCCTGAACGTCGCAGGCAGTATTGTCGCCCCCGGCCGTTCGGCAAGCGGGCGGCGCGATTCCGGGGGACGGGGCCGCTTCGCCGGCGGAAATGGCCGGATCCCGGTGGCATCGGCTACAGTATCGCCGCGCGAGGAACCATCGATGCTGCGGGCGATCGGCAAGGCAGGGCAGTGGCTGGGACTGACGGTGCCCGCGCTGGCCGTCGTCCTGGAGTTGAACCACCGGATCTCGCTCGGCCAGATGCTGATGATGCTCGTCGCCGCGGTCTGCTGCTTCTGGATCGGCCGCATCCTCGAGGGCTATGCCGGATCATGATGCCACCGCTCATCCTGCGGCCGCTGTACCGCCGTTACATCTGGGGCGGCCGCCGGTTCGCCACGGCGCTCGGCCGTGAACTGCCCCCCGGCGACGACTACGCCGAGTCGTGGGAACTCGTCGACCGCGGCTCCGATCAGAGCGTGGTCGCGGCCGGGCCGTTCGCCGGCACGACCCTCGGCACGCTCGTTCGCGACCACGGCGCGGAACTTCTCGGCCGCCACGCGCCGCGGGCCGCGTTCCCGCTGCTGTTCAAGTTTCTCGACGCCTGCCGCGACCTCTCCGTGCAGGTCCATCCCGACGACGCCCGGGCGGCCCGGCTGACGCCGCCCGACTTCGGGAAGACCGAGGCCTGGTACGTGGTCGACGCCTTGCCCGGCAGCCGGATCTACGCCGGGCTCGCGCCGGGCGTCGATGCGGCCGGGTTCGCCGCGGCCCTCCGCGACGGGCGCTGTGCGGACGTGCTGCACGCCTTCGAGGCCCGGCCCGGCGACTGCATCTTCATCCCGGCGGGCACCGTGCATGCCATCGGCGCCGGCCTGCTCGTCGCCGAGATCCAGCAGTCGAGCGACGTCACCTACCGGCTGCACGACTGGGGACGCACGGGGCCCGACGGGAAGCCCCGGCCGCTGCACGTGGAGGCGGGACTGGAAGCGACGACACGGCTCGGACCGGTGGGTCCGGTGACGCCGACGCCGACGTCCGATCCGGCGGTGCGCCGGCTCGTGAGCAGCGACTACTTCCTCTTCGACGAGGTCGAGCCCCAGGGCCGGTGGCAGGTGGGCGGCGACGACGGGTGCCACTTCCTCGCCGTGCTCGCCGGCCGCGTGCGGTTCGCCGCCCATCCCGAGCTGCCGCCACTGGGCCGCGGCGGGTGCGCGCTCGTGCCCGCCGCCGCCGGCCGCCAGGAGATGCTCGCCGACGCCGACGGTGGCCGGCCCGCGAAACTCCTGCACGTGGCGTTGCCATAGCGCTCCTTAAAGTGGAGTGGCAGGTTGGCAGGCCGGGGGAGGGAGGCGAGGGGGTCGGCGAACGCTCGACGAGCGTTTGGCCGCCGCGGCCACAGCGAGAATCTGATAACACCGCGGAGCGGCGACTTTTGCCGCCCCCGAGCCGGTATGCGATTCGCGCTCGGAAACCGCCCTTGGGGGTGACGCGGGGCGTCCCTACACTCCCCGGCCCCGCGGATGCCACCTCATGCGCCTCGTCCATCGTCTCCCCGCCTGCGTCCTGCTGGTCGTCTGCACGGCGGGCGGCTGCGCGTCGCTCGGCAAGCCGGCCTGGCTCGACCCCGGCCCGGCTCGCAACCAGCAGCGGCGGGCGGTGCGGTTCGACCCGTTCCTGCAGACCGAGGTCCGCCACGACCAGCTCTCGATCATGGACGGCAGCCGGCCCCGTGACTATTCGGAGCCGACACCGGAGGTGACGCGGTCCCGGTGGTGGTCGCAGCCAGCGCGGTGATGTCGCGGCGTGTATGATCTGGGCGTCCCGGCCGTGCCGGTCTCGCCTCCGCCCGCCCCTTCCCGACGACCACCCATGAAAGAGCAACGTTCCGCCCGCGGCCCGCGGCCCGGCCGGCCGGCCCGTCCGCCCCGCACTCCGCGAACCGAGCGGCCAGGCCGCATCACCTCCCGCCGCAGCCATGTCGGCCCCGCCCCTGCTTTCGCCGACGAAGGGCCCCGGCCCGAGGTGGCCGACGATGGCCTCGAGCGGCTGCAGAAGGTGCTCGCGGCGGCCGGCCTCGGCAGCCGCCGGGCGTGCGAGGAACTGATCACCACCGGCCGCGTCGAGGTCGATCGGAAAGTCGTGACCCAGCTCGGCACCCGCGTCGACCCGCACGCCCAGGAGATCCGGGTGGACGGCGAGCGGCTGCCGCATCCCAAGCGGGTGGTGTTCATGCTCAACAAGCCGGTGGGCGTGGTGACGACCAACTACGATCCCTCCGGCCGGCCACGCGTCGTGGATCTCGCGCCCGGCGACCAGCGGCTGTTCGCCATCGGCCGCCTCGACAGGATGAGCGAGGGGCTCATCCTGCTCTCCAACGACGGCGGCCTCGCGAATCTGCTGGCCCATCCACGCTACGGCGTGGAGAAGAAGTATCTCGTCCAGGTCGCGGGCGTGCCCACGGAGGACCTGCTCGACCGGTTGCGGCGGGGGATCCGGCTCGCGGAGGGCGAGGTGCATGCCAAGCGGGTGTCGATCCGCTCGCAGCACAAGCAGAGCGCCGTGCTCGAGATGATTCTCGACGAGGGCAAGAACCGCGAGATCCGTCGCATGCTCGCCCGGCTCGGCCACAAGGTGCATCAGCTCAAGCGGGTGGCCGTGGGCGGGCTGTCGCTGGGCAACCTGCTGCCGGGCCAGTGGCGGCAACTGGCATGGAGCGAGATCGAGGAACTCCGGCGCGACGCCCTGGCGGCCGTGGGCCCCGACGCGGAACGCGAGCCGCATCCCGAGCCCCGGCGCGGCGGACCACCGCGCCGCGGCAAGCCGTTCGCGGCCGGGCCGCGCGGCACCGGGCGGCCGGGGAAGCCCGGTCCCCGGGGCGGCGTGCCGGGCAGGCCGGCTCCGCGTCGTCCCGACGGGGAGGACCGTCCGCGCCCGTTCAAGCCCGTGAAGGGAAAGCGGCCTGTGCGCCGCAAGCGGCCGGGCAAGGCCTCCGCCTGGCGGAAGCAGCGGCCTGCAGGTGGCGGAGAGTGAGCGATGACGTTTCCCGCGACCCCGATCGCCTGCCATGCCGACCGCGCCGCGTATCAGCGGTCGGCGATCGTCGCCCACGACCGGGTGGCAGAGAATACCTGGCGGGTGCGGCTCGACTGCCCGGCCATCGCCGGGGCCGCGACGCCGGGGCAGTTCGCCATGCTGCGGATCCCGGATCGTCAGGACCCGCTGCTCGCCCGGCCCCTGGCCGTCTACGACACGTTCGCCGATGCCGCCGGGCCTCGGTACGTGGACTTCATCTACCTCGTGCATGGCAAGTTCACGACGGCGCTGTCAGCGCTCGGCCTCGGTGACGAACTGGTGGCCTGGGGGCCGCTGGGCAACGGCTTCGGCACCGAGCCGGCCGATCACCTTGTGCTCGTGGCGGGCGGAATCGGCCAGACGGCCCTCCTGTCGCTGGGCCGCGAGCGGCTCGGGCTGGCCCGTTACGGAGCCCCGTCACGAATGCCGCCGCGGGCCCGCCGCGTGACGTTCTGCTGGGGTGCCCGCCACGCCGGCATGTTCGGCGACGTGGAGGACTTCCGCACGGCCGGCTGCGACGTGCACCTCGCCACGCTCGATGGATCGGCCGGGGTTCGCGGCACGGTCATCGATCTGCTCGACGGTCTGTTCGCCGCCGGACTTCCGGAGCCGCACGCCACGCGGGTCGCCTGCTGCGGGCCGGAGCCGATGATGGCCGCGGTGGGCCGCTGGGCGGAAGCCCGTGGGCTGACGTGCGACGTGTCGCTCGAGGCCCCGATGGCCTGCGGCGTCGGCATCTGCTTCACGTGCGTCGCAAAGGTCCGCGACGGACAGGGCGGCTGGGACTACCGTCGCACCTGCATCGAGGGACCGGTCTTCGACTCCCGCCTCATCGATTGGTGAGCGGAGCCAGCTCAGGCCTTGGCCGTCTTCCGGCCCTTGGCGGCGGTGGCGGTGCCGCCCTGACCGGCGTTCTTGACGCGGGCCGTGAGCCGCGACTTGATCCGCGCCGCGCGGTTCTTGTGGATCGTCTTCGAAGCCGCGGCGCGATCGGCCTTCTTGGCGACCGCCCGCAGTTCTTCCTTGGCCTTGGCCGCGTCGCCCGCCGAGATCGCGGCCAGCAGTTTGCGGACCTGCGACTTCAGGTCGCTCTTCACGGCGCGGTTGCGTTCGCGGTTGCGGAGGTTCTGACGATTACGCTTCTTGGCGCTGGCCGAATGGGGCATTCCGAATCCTTACACGTTGCGGGGTGACACTTGCGGGGGGCGACGGAGCCGTGGGCGCCGGCGTCTCGAGGGCGGCCGGCCGGCCTCAACCCTCGGTTTCCGAGGCACCTTTATCCCTCGCCGGACCCAACTTGTCCAGTCGTTCGGCCACATCGCGGTAGCCGAAGTCGAGACCGGCCAGCGTGCCCAGGTATTTCTGGGCGGCGTCGGTGTCGTTGAGCCCCGTCGCCAGCACGCCCGCCCGGTACAGGGCCCGCTTCCGCAGTTCCATTTCCCGGTCCGTGAGCGACTCGACGGCCGTCTGGTAGTTCTGCATCGCCAACTGGTACTGCTTGATCTTCTGGAAGCACTCGCCCAGTTCCAGCGACACCGCCCCCTTGCGGCGGGCGTCTTGGAGCACCTCCTGAAAACCGCGGATCGCCTCGGCGTAGTTGCCGGCGGCCTTGAGCCGCATGGCGAGTTCGT
Organism: Pirellulales bacterium; assembly: GCA_044358905.1. Classification (GTDB taxonomy): domain Bacteria; phylum Planctomycetota; class Planctomycetia; order Pirellulales; family UBA1268; genus QWPN01. Next base: position 5,375 of record JBIKND010000143.1, read on the forward strand.
ATTTCCAGGTCACGTTCTCGGGATACCGCTCGCAGCGGGCCGCGTAGACGTCGATCTCCTGCTTGACGTGCACCGCCCGCAGCCGCTCGAGGGTGGCCCGGTGTTCCGGCGTGTCCTGCTCCTGGACCCGTTTCTCGGCGATCATCACCTTGGCCCGGCCCCAACGAAGGTGACGGTCTTCGACGTGCTCGCGCACCTTCAGGTCGTTGCCCGAGGCGGCCAGCGCCTTGGCCAGCACCTTTTCCGCCTCGTCGACCTTTCCGTCGCGCTCCAGCAGGTCGGCGAGTTCCAGGTAGGCGTCGATATCGGTGGGCTGCTGCTGGATCCGCTGCCGGAGCGCCGCGATCGGATCAGCGGCGGCTGCCGCCCCGGCGGCCGGGCCGGCGGCCGGCTTGCCTGAGCCCCGCCCGATCATCCCCTGGCCGGCGTTGATCGTCTTGTCCACCGAGAGCTGCGCGATCGCGCGTTCCGCCTCCTCGCCGAGACCCTTGATCCGCGAGACGCGGCGCCAGCATTCGATCGCCTGGTCGAAGTTGCCCTGACCGGCGGCGTACTTGGCGCACTGGCGGTTGACCTCGGCGTCGGCCGGGGCGGCGTCGAGCGCCGCCCGCAGGTAACGCCCCTGGGCTTCCGGCCACATCAGGTTCCCCGCGGCCTCCGCCATGATGAGCAGGGAGGCGTGATCCCCCGGATTCGCCTTGATCGCCTCGACGCCCTGCTTGAGCACCTCGCGCCACTGGGCGGTGGCGGCGAGTTTCTTGAGACCGCGGCCACCGGTGGCGAACAGCGCAGTCAGGGAGCCCGCCTTCTTGGCCCCGAACTTCCGCTTCAGCGCCTCCAGGAACGCGTGCAGGAAGACCGGATTTCCCGGGTCTCCAAGGACGCACTGGGCGAACATGTCGATCGCGTAGTCGACGTTCGCGGCCGCCACCGTGCCGGTCCGGTAGCACTGGAGGAGCCGCTTCTGATCGGTGGGCCCGAGGCTTCCCCAGGAGGCGGCCAACGTCGGGTCGGCCGGTATCGCGGCGACGTTTCCGCCAGAGGCAGTAGACTCGTTGGACATGGCGTGTGACGATGCTCCCGGACGCTCGCGCCGCTGCGAGCGGCAAATTGTAGTGGCGTTCACGACGCCCTGAAACACCGCTCCCTCCAGCCGCCCGCGGACACCATCCGCGGCCCCCGATGCCCGTTTCGCCTCCGATCCACCGCGGCCACGTGAGTTTCGTCGGCGCCGGCCCCGGAGCGGCCGACCTGCTCACCCTCCGGGCGGCGGAGGCCCTGCGGGCCGCCGAGGTCGTGGTGCACGATCGCCTCGTGCCGGCGGCGCTGCTCGACGCCCTGTGCCCGACCGCGGAGCGGATCGCGGTGGTCCGTGACGACGCCGCGGGCGGCGATCCGGGCGAGACGACCGGTCGCCTGCTGGTGCGGCTCGCCCTGGCCGGCCGCTGCGTGGTGCGGCTCAAGGGGGGCGACCCGACGGTCTTCGCTCGCCTGGCGGAGGAAATGCAGCCGCTGCGCGATGCCGGCGTCACGGTCTCGATCGTGCCGGGCGTGACGGCGGCGCTGGCCGCGGCCGCCGCGGCCGCCGTGCCGCTCACGAGCCGCGCCGCGGCATCGAGCCTGACCATCGTCACCGGCCACGAGGCCGAGGCGAAGGAGGCCGGCCTCGACTTCCATTCCCTGGCGGTGATCCCCGGCACGCTCGTGATCTACATGGGCGTCGAGCAGGCGGCCCGCTGGGCGCAGTCGCTCATCGAGGCAGGCAAGCCCGCCGCCACGCCGGTGACCGTCGTCAGCCGCTGTTCCTGGCCGGCGGAGCGGATCGCCACGGGCACCCTCGCCGACTGTGCCGCCGGGCTCGACCGCGCGGGCTGGCAGAGCCCCGCCGTCGTCATCGTGGGCGAGGCGGCGCGGAGCGTGACCGCAGGTCCGCTTTCGGGTCGGCGCGTGCTGATCACCCGGCCGGCGGGGCAGGGGGACGAACTCGCGACGCTCGTGCGGGCCGCCGGCGGAGAGTCCGTGGCGGTGCCCCTCGCGGACATCACCGACCCGCCCTCGTGGCAGCCGCTCGACGAGGCGATCGGGCGGGCCGACACGTACGACTGGATCGTATTCGCCAGCGCTAACGGAGTGAGGTCGTTCGCGGCCCGGCTCCGGGCCGCCGGCCGCGACGCCCGGGCCCTGGGCACCGCGCGGCTCGCGGCGATCGGCCCCGCCACGCACCGCGCCCTCGATGCCGCGGGCCTGGTGTGCGACCTCACGCCCGCGGCCTTCCGCTCCGAAGGCCTCGCCGCCGCGTTCGCCACGATGCCGCGCGGCGGACGGTTTCTTCTCGTCCGCGCCGACAAAGGCCGCGACCTGCTGCGGCGCGAGTTGGAGGCCCATGGACACCACGTGGACGAGGTCGTGGCCTACGTCAGCCGGCCGCTGCAGACGGTCGATCCGACGACGCTGGCCACGCTGGAGGCGAGCGTCGATTGGGTGACGGTGACGAGTTCGTCGATCGCCGAGTCGGCCGTCCGCCTGTTCGGCGACCGGATGCGGCGCTGGCGGATCGCCAGCATCAGCCCGATCACGTCGGCCGCCCTGGAGCGGCTCGACCTCCGGGCGACGGTCGAGGCCGACGAGGCCACGGCCGCCGGGATCGTGGCTGCGATCGCCCGCTGGGAGGGGACGGCCGCCGCACGACCGGCAGAGTCGTCACGGTCGGGCTGACCCCGAGACGGAAAGGCCGTCTCGGGCCCGGCCGATTGCAGTGCGGTCGAAACCTGCGTCGATATCTTCCCCGATCGGCGGCGGTCCGCCGGGACACACGGGGGAACATCATGCGACGGTCCGTTGAACCGACGGCGCTCGTGGTCTGCGCGACGCTGCCGCGGCCGAGCCGCAGCGGCGCCTGCGCGGCGTGGCTGGACACGCTGGGTGGGGCGGCCGCCGCGGTGACGTGGGCGGCCGACACCGACACGCTCGCGGCCGTCGCCGACGCGGCGCGGAGCCGCGGGCTTCCCGTTCCGGAACTCGCGCTGGCCGTGCAGCCGTCCTGGCTCGACTCCCGGGCGACGCTGCGGCGGATGGTCGCCGCGGCACGGCAGGCCGTGCCCGGACTCGACGCGGCGATCCTGCGCGGCCCGCGGCCGCTCGCCCACCAGAGCCTGCTCGCCGAGGAAGGCATTCGGGTCGTCGTCGTGGACGCCTTCGCCGACGCGGGCCGAGGGAGCCGGCGGCCGGCGCCCGCTGGCTGGCGGTGTCGCAACCCGGTGTGGGGCCTGTGGGAGGTCCAGGTCGACCCGTCGCGGCCGACGGGCATGGTCGGCTGGCTGCTCCATGGCTCGATGCCGCGGCCGCGGCCCGGCGCCCTGCACGTGCTGCATGCCGGCGACATGCCCGCGGAGCGGCCGGTGAGCGGTCGGCTCGACCGCTGGCTGGCGTGGGCCGAGCGGCGGGCGGCCACCGGTCGGCTGCGGACCGTGGCCGTCACGGAACTTCCGGCGCTCCTGGTTCGGGGCGGCGAGGCGCCCGTCAGCGGCTCGGTGCTGAAGGCGGCGTAGCGGCCCGGCTGCGGCCCCGCTCCATGATCGACCAGCTCAAGTAGGCCAGGATCAGCCCGCTCACGATGAAGCCGATGTCGGCGCCGATGCTCACCCGCTGGAACGGGAAGCCGGCGGCGAGGTCGGCCAGGAACAGCACCACGACCAGTCCCGACACGATCATCCCGGTGAGTGGCAGGGCCTTCGACACGCGGTCCGGGACTCCAAGGGGCGGCGGTTTCGTTCGACCGGCCGTTTCCATACCATAATCGACGTCGTCCGGGGAGGCGGTGAGTCCCGGACGGCGGTTTCGGCCGTCCCGGGACGGCCCGCCGCACCGCTAGACCGGAGTCCTTCGCCGTGGCCGCCGACAAGACCGCCCGCGTCGCCGTTTACACCGGATCGTTCGACCCGATCACGCTCGGCCACCTCGACGTGATCACCCGAGCCAGCCGGATCTTCGACGGCCTCGTGGTCGGCGTGGGCATCAATCCCGACAAGCAGCCGCTGTTTTCCCTCGAGGAGCGGGTGGGGCTCGTGCAGGCCGCGGTAGCCGGGCTGCCCAACGTGCGGGTGGAGTTGTTCAGCGGGCTGGCCGTCGCCTTCGTGCGGGAGCAGGGCGCGCACGTCCTCCTCCGCGGCGTGCGGTCGCTGACCGACATCGAGGCGGAGTTCACGATGACCCTCGCCAACCGCAAGCTCGACCCGGCCGTGGAGACGGTGTTTCTCATGGCCGACGCCGAGTACTCGCACGTGTCGTCGTCGCTCCTCAAGCAGATCACGCCGCTGGCGGACGACGAGCGGCTGCTGCGGTTCGTGCCGCGGCCGGTCGTGGAGGCGCTCCGCGCGAAGATGCCGGCGAAGGGCTGAGGAAGTCAGCCGCCAACGCCCAACCTGGCTCGGGGCTGCCCGTACCCCGTCGCCGGACGTTCGCGGCCGGCCACAAG
>JBIKND010000294.1:0-2601 GCA_044358905.1 Pirellulales bacterium
CGATCGGGTCGCATCCAGCCCGATCAGCTCCGGCGGTTGCTCCTCATGATTCGCCCCGCTCGGCCGACGCTTGCCGAAGTGCCATTGGCCGACCTATCCTTAGCGGAATTGGCCCGGTTCGGCGTTCACCGCCAAGGAACATGGTGAAGGAGTGGTGACAGGGCGTTAATGCCTAGAAAACATGTCGTTTTCCCAAGGGATTGATTCTGTTTCGGACATTGCTGTAATCTTTTGACACCTGTCCCGCGTCCCTTGGATCGCTACTGCAAGCACCCACCACCGTCGCGACGAGCAATCGAACGCTGACGGCAATCTGACCGGCCAAATCTGACGTGGGATTCTTCCTACGTCCTTCTGCCGGTGGTGCTGCATATGGGACGGCGAAAGTCTGACGTCTCTTTGGTGAAACCGGGATTGCCTGTTGGGTACCGTTTGCGTTTCGCGATGGTGGTGGGGGCTTTGCTGAAAAACTTCTCACTACGGAGTTCTTGGCATGAAAGCTACCCGTCTGCTGCTGACGCTGTCCGCTCTGTTGTTCTCTGTCGCCGACATCGGCCGGGCCCAGACCAACGTCACGTTGGATGCCACCAGCGGCTCGAGCACGATCCCCACGAATTACACGACGTCCGGCGGCCTCACCATCAGCCTGGGATTCTTCGGCGACTATCTCATCGTTGGCGGCGGTGGTGCTTCCGGCGGTGGTGCTTCGGGTGGCTCATTCCCCGGCGGCGGCGGCGGCGGCCAAGTGCTCTCCGGCTCTGGTGCGCAGATCACGTCCGCGACGAATACCGTCGTCGTGGGCGGTGGCGGCGCGTACTCGACGGGCACATCCGGCGGCAGTTCATCGTTCCTTGGCGCGACCGCGATCGGCGGCGGTGCAGGATCCGGCAGTAGCGGTTCGGGAGGCAGGAGCGGCTCGGGACGCGGGGGCGGTTCCAGAAATTTACAGTACTGTGGCGGCGGTGGCGGCCAGAGCGCGGCGGGAAGTTCGGGAAACTCGACCACCTTGATCGCTGGTGCCGGCGGAGCCGGTCTCAACTCGACGATCACCGGCAGCACGCTGATGTACGGCTTTGGCGGCAGCGGCGGTTCGCTCACCGCCAGCGGAGACTCCGCACAAAATGGCGACGGCACGATCACGAGTCCCCGGGTCAACTCCGGCGGCGGGGGCCGCCGGGTGAGCGGCACGACCCCCGGCAACGCCGGAACCGGCAACGGTGCCGCTGGTATCGTGATCCTTCGCTATGCGGGGAGCGACGCCACCGGGGTCACCGGCGGCACCGCCGTAACGGGAACGGGGAGCGCCGCGGGCTTCATGCTCCAGCAGTTCACGACCACCGGAACGAGCACGCTTACGATCGACTTCAACGCTCGGCTCGGGGCGACACTGACCGGCACCATCTCCGGCGGTTCCGACGGCATGACCTTCCACGGCCCCGGCAGGCTTACGCTGGTGGCCGACAACACCTACACGGGGGCGACGACCGTCTCGGCCGGCACGCTCGCCATCGGCAATGGTGGCACGACAGGTTCCGTGGCAGGCAATCTCGTCACCAACGCCGCGGTGATCTTCAATCGCTCCGACACTGTCTCTTATACCGGCGTCATCAGCGGCACCGGCTGGGTCACGAAGCAGGGCGCGGGCAACCTCGTCCTGTCCGGCACGAGCAGCCACACCGGTGCCACCTCCGTCGCGGCGGGCCGGCTGTCGGTCAACGGGGCCCTGGGCGATTCGGCCGTGATGGTTTCTGCCGCGGCCGAACTCGGCGGATCGGGCTCGATCGGCGGCCCGGTGAACGTGGCCAGCGGCGGCACGCTCGCGCCCGGCAACAGCATCGAGTCGCTGGCCACCGGCACGGCCACGTTTGCGGCAGGCGCGACGTTCGCGTACGAGGTCGATTCGACGAATCCGCTCTCGCTCGGCTCCGCCGCCGACCTGCTGGTCGTGAACGGTGACCTGAACCTCGATCCGGCCAACGGATCGCTGCTTTCGGTCACAGACCTCGCCGGGTCGCCCAATCCCTTCATCGACAGCACCACCGTGTTCGCGCTCATCAACTACTCGGGTGCGTGGAACGGCGGCCTGTTCACCTACGGAGGCAACGTGCTGGCCGACGATGGCTTGTTCACGGTCGGCAGCCAGCAGTGGAGAATTGACTACAACTCCGCGACCGGCGGCGTGAACTTTACGGGTGACTACCTGGCTTCGAGCAGTTTCGTGACCGTCACGGCTGTTCCCGAACCCTCCACCTATGCCACGGCCCTCGCCGGTCTTGCCTGCGGCGGCTACACGATGTTCCGCCGTCGCAAGCGGGCCTGACGCGCAGTTGGGTCGGTTCGTGGCGGGCGAGCGGGGGCTGAGCCTCGCGAGCGCGGCGAAGGTCGCGATGGCCCTGGGGCTCGTGCTCGCGCCGCGCCGGTAACTACCGGATTCGATTTCAGCGACCCGCACTTTTACCGTGATTTTTCACAGTAGTTCGAGCGGCTGCTCCGTACTGCGGCGGGCTTGCCCCGTGACGGTCACAGGCCGAGCGCGGCTCGCCCGCGACTCGGTGCCGTGTCCTTTCTGCACCGCTTCGGATCGGCGGTCAATCACCACGT
>JBIKND010000295.1:0-2582 GCA_044358905.1 Pirellulales bacterium
CAGGCGTCACCGCCGACGCCACCTATGAGAAGGCCGCGGGCGGCTACGCGATCGTGGGCCGCTCGAAACTCGTTCCCAAGGCGGGCGCCCCGATCGAGGCCATCGAAGTCATCCACGCCGACCGCGATTCCGGCATGATCCGCTCGTGGACGTTCGATTCCACGGGCGCCCATGCGGAGGGCATCATGGCCGGTGACGGCACGACGCTCGAGCAACTGCTCGTCGGCACGCCGGCCGACACCGTGGACGGTCGGGAGGCCCGCTGGGTGCGGACCATCACCCCGACCGGTGACGGGCGATTCACGCTCCACGCCATCGAACGATCGATCGACGGTGTGCCGCTGCCTGACGGCGCCCCACTGCATTTCCGCAAGATTCGTTGACAAACGGCACCCTGGTCTCTTCCTGGCAAGGCGAGGATTGATCCGATGATGAACACGACGACCTCCCGACGTTTCTCCTTGGGCCGCGGCCTGGCGCTGCTGGCCCTGGCGGCGCAACTCGCCGCGCCGGCGACGGCCTTCGCGCACGGCGGCGGCGGCGGCCACGCGGGCGGATTTGGCGGCGGTGGCGGCGGCCACATGGGTGGCTATGGCGGGGGCCATGTGGGCGGCTACGGCGGCGGCGGCTTCTCCGGTGGCCGTGACTTCGGCGGTGGTGGTCGCGACTTCGACGGCGGCGGCCGGGATTTCGGCGGCGGCCGCGAGATCGGTGGCGAACGAGATTTTGGTGGCGGGCGCGAGATTGGCGGTGATCGTGATTTCGGCGGCGGTCGGGAGGTGGACGGCGGCGCTCGGCTCGACGGCGGCGGCCGCCTGGACGGCGGCGGTCGGCTCGACGGAACGCGGGCCGGCGAGTTTGGTCCCGGCCACTTCGCCGGCGACGGTCAGGTGTCGCGGGCCGACTTTCAGAGGATCGCCGATCGCGGCATCGGCGGTGCGGGGGTCGCCGGCCGCGGCGCGGTGCGGCCCTATTCGGCGACGAACCTCGCCCAACGCGGCACTTCGATTCGCAACAACTTTTACAACAACGGCTGGTACGGCGGTCGCGGCTGGTATGCCAACCACTTCAATCCCTGGTGGCCGGGCGGCTGGTGGGGCGGCTTCGGCTGGGGCATGGGCGTCGGGATGCTGACGGGCCTGGCCTGGGGCGACCTCGCCGGCTGGGGCGGCTACGCCGCGGCCCCGGTCTCCTACAACTACGGCTCCACCGTCTGCTACCAAGACGACGGCGTCTACGTGCAGGGCACGAAGGTCGGCACGGCCGAGGAGTATGCCCAGCAGGCGGCGACGCTCGCCGCCCAGGGCGGACCGGAGACGAAGATCACCGCCGAGGACCAGTGGCGGTCGTTGGGCGTGTTCGCGCTGGCGCGTTCCGAGGAGTCGAACCCGAGCACGTTCATGAGCCTGGCGATCGACAAGGACGGCCTGTTGCGCGGCAGTTATTACGACGCCGTCTCCGATTCCACCATGAACATCACGGGCAAGGTGGACAAAAAGACGCAGCGGGCCGCGTGGACGATCGGCGACAAGAAACTGCCGGTCTACGACGCCGGCCTCGCCAATCTCACCCAGCAGCAGACGACGATTCTCGTGCACCGCGACGGCGGCAAGGTGGAGCAGATGCTGCTCGTGCGGGTGCAGGACAAGCCGGGCGCCGACGCGGCCGCCAAGCCGGCGCCGAAGCCAGCGGCCGCCGTGCCGGACGACGATCCGGACGGCGACGAGTCGTGAGCCGGCTCGCGGTCATCGGCTGGGCGGCCCTGGTCGTGGGCTGCGCCCCGGCACCGGCCGCCCCGCGGATGCCGGCAGCCCGCGAGTTCGCCGCCGGCCGCTGGATCGACCTCACGCACGCCTTCGGTGCCGACACGATCTACTGGCCCACGGAGAAGGGCTTCGTGCTCGAGCGGGAGTTCGCCGGGCCCAACCCCAAGGGCTACTACTATGCCGCCAACCGGATCGCGACCGCCGAGCACGGCGGCACGCACCTCGACGCGCCGCGGCACTTCGCCGCGGGGCGGAAGACGGCCGACGAGCTCGACGTCAGCCGGCTCGTGGGCGAGGCCGTGGTGGTGGACGTGACAGCCCAGTGTGCGGCCGATCCGGTCTACGAGGTCTCGCCCGACGACCTCGTGGCCTGGGAACGGTCTCATGGCCGGCAGCTGGTGGACGTGATCGTGCTCCTCAAGACCGGCTGGGCCGGGAAGTGGCCCGACCGCGCGGCGTATCTGGGCACGGCGGCCACCGGGCCCGAGGCCGTCGCGGAGCTGCGGTTTCCGGGGCTCGCGCCCGACGCGGCCCGGTGGCTGGTGGAGCAGCGGCGGATCAAGGCGATCGGCATCGACACGGCGAGCATCGACCACGGGCCTTCGACGCACTTCGAGACGCACGTCATCCTCTGTCAGGCGGAGGTGCCGATCTTCGAGAACGTCGCCGACCTCGCGGCGCTGCCCGCGGTAGGGGCCTTCGTGGCGGCGTTGCCGATGAAGATTGCCGGCGGCAGCGGCGGGCCGCTGCGGATCGTGGCCCGGCTGCCGGACGAGACACGTTGAATCGGGAAACCCTTTGCGAAAGGCATGACCA
>JBIKND010000144.1:0-9771 GCA_044358905.1 Pirellulales bacterium
GACCGCGGCCCAATACTCCGGCTCGCCCTTGCCCTTACCCATGCGGGTCTCGAGCGGGATGGATGTGATCGACTTGTGGGGGAACACGCGCACGAACAGCCGTCCCTCCGCGCGGAGGTACTGCTGGGCCGCGATGCGGCCGGCCTCGATGGTCGCCGCGGGGAGCCATCCCGGCTGCTCGGCCTGGAGGCCAAAGTCGCCGAAGACGACGCGATTCCCGCGAGAGGCATCACCTCTTATACGACCTCTTTGGCTTTTTCGGTGCTTCACCCGCTTGGGCATCAGCGCCATCGCCAGTCTCCTCGTACATGCCTTGGTTGACCCACACCTGAATCCCAATGTTGCCCTGCGCGGTGGGAGCCTCGCAGAACCCGTAATCGATCTTTGCGCGGAGCGTCGACAGCGGCATCGAGCCCGCGATCGCCTTCTCGCACCGCGACATCTCCGCACCGCCGAGCCGCCCGGCGAGCTGGATCTTCACGCCCTTGGCGCCCGCGTCCATCGTCGTGTCGAGCGCCCGCTTGAGCGTGCGCCGGAAAGCAGCCCGCTTCGTGAGCTGGTCGGCGATGTCCTCGGCGATGAGCTGGGCCTGGATTTCCGGACGCCCGACCTCCTCGACCTTGAGGTTCACCCGCCGTCCCAGGAGCTCCTGGAGCTCGGCCTGCAGCCGATCGACGTCCTGCCCCTTGCGGCCGATGATCACGCCCGGACGCGCCGAGTGCAGGATGACCTTCACCTCGTCGCGGGTCCGCTCGATCTCGATCTTCGGAATCGCGGCCGCCCGATACTTCGCCTTGACGAACTTCCGCACCTTCACGTCTTCCATGAGGAGGACGCGGAAATCCTTCTTCGCGGCGTACCAGCGGCTCTTCCACGGCTCGGTGATGCCGGTGCGGAAACCCGTGGGATGTACTTTCTGGCCCATGTCTCTGCCCTCACTCCGTATCCGCGGTGGCGACCGCGTCGAGCGCCACCTTGATGTGCGACATCCGCCGCTTGATCCCGAACGCCATGCCGCGGGCCCGGGGCCGGATCCGCTTGAACATCGGCCCCGCGTCCACGCGGGCATCGACCACCACGAGGTCGTCCACGCCGGTAGCCTGCCGGTGCTCGGCGTTGCCCAGCGCGCTCTTGATCACCTTCTCGAGCATCCGTGCGCCGCGGTGCGGCTGAAACCTGAGGATATCGAGCGCCTCGTCGGCGAACTTGCCGCGAACGAGATCGGCCAATGCCCGCACCTTGCGGGCACTGATGCGGGCGTATTTGTGGCTGGCTGTATAGGCCATGAATCACCTTCACTCACTGGCGGTCGGAACCGCCCACGGGTCGCTCACTTGGCCGCCGGAGCGGCCGCTTCCTTCACCTTGCCGCCGTGACCGCGGAACGTCCGCGTCGGCGCGAACTCGCCGAGTTTGTGCCCGACCATGTCTTCGGACACGAACACTTTCACGTGCTGCTTGCCGTTGTGCACCATGAACGTCAGCCCGATGAACTCCGGGACGATCGTGCACGAACGCGACCACGTCTTGATCGGGTCGCGCTTGCCCGAGGCAAGCTGCGCCTCCACCTTCTCGAAGACCCGCGGGTCGATGTACGGACCTTTTTTCGCACTGCGTCCCATGGGTTACCTCAACTTCAATTGGCCGTAGCGGCGACTCTTCCGCCGACGGATGATGGCCGTACTCGACGGCTTGCGGGGCTTGCGGGTACCCCCGCCCTTCGCGCTCTTGCCCGTGGGGCTCACCGGATGCCGCCCACCCTTGGTGCGGCCTTCGCCACCACCGTGCGGATGGTCGATCGGATTCATCGCCGTGCCGCGGACGTGCGGGCGAATGCCCATCCAGCGCGACCGGCCCGCCTTGCCGAGCCGGACGTTCATGTGGTCGGCGTTGCCGATGGCACCGATCGTCGCCCGACAGGCCGCCGGAACGCGGCGAATCTCGCCCGAGGGGAGCGTGAGCTGCGCCCACTGCGCCTCGCGGGCGACGAGCACAGCCGACGAACCGGCGGAGCGACACAGCCTCCCGCCGCGGCCCGCCTGGAGCTCGATGTTGTGGACTTGCATGCCCAGCGGAATCGCCGCGAGCGGCAGGCAGTTGCCCACCTCGGGCGGCGCCGAGGCACCGCTTTGCACGGCCGCCCCGACCTTCAGCCCCTCGGGAGCCAGGATGAACCGCTTCTCCCCGTCGGCATAGTGGACGAGCGCCACGCGACAGGTGCGATTCGGATCGTACTGGATCGAATGCACGGTACCGGGAACGCCGTCCTTATTCCGACGGAAGTCGATCAGCCGGTAATGCTGCTTGTGACCGCCGCCCCGATGACGGGCCGTGATCTTGCCCTGGTTGTTACGACCGCCGGTCTTCTGCTTGCGGAGCCGGAGCCCCTTCGGGGCCTCTGCACCTGGCGTCAGATCGGCGAAGTCGGAAACGCTCGCGCCGCGGCGTCCCGGACTGGTCGGTTTGTAGGAGCGGATTCCCATGGGCGGCTCGGTTTTAGAAGAGGTTGATCTTGAAGTCGGGCTTCAGCTTCACGACGGCCTTCTTCCAGGCCTTGGCACTGGTCCGCCGCACCCGACTCCGCCGGGCCTTGCCCACGCGGTTCTGCACGGCGACCTTGTCGACCTTGACGTTGAACATTTCCTCGACGGCCCGCCGAATGTCGGCCTTGGTGGCCTCCGCCACGACCTCGAAGGAATAGGCGTTGTGCCGATTCGCCCGGTGCATGCCCTTCTCGGTGACGAGCGGCCGGAGGATGACCTGGTGCGGCGCCAGGCCAGGAGTCAGCGCAGGAGCCGGAGCGATGGGAACAGCCATGACTTACTTCGCCTCCTTCTTCGCAGCCCGCTTGGCGGCAGGACGCTTCGTGGCGGCCTTGCCGGCGGCGGCAGGCTTCGACTTTTCCTTCGCAGCGGCCCGGAAGGCGTCGATGGCGGCGGTCGTCATCACGATCGACCGCGGCCGCAGGATCGACCAGGCATTGAGTTCCGCCACCGGGGCCACCGACAGGCCGGCGATGTTGCGGGCACTCTTCCACACGTTGTCGTCGTGCTTCTCCGGAGCAAGGAGCACCGTGGAATCACCCAGGCCCATGCCAGCGAGCATCTTCGCCACGGCCGCCGTCTTCGGAGCCGAGATCGCCAGCGTGTCGATCAGCTTGACCTCGTCGTCGGCGATCCGCGACGCCAGCGCCATGCGAGTGGCCGTTTGCAGCGCCTTGCGAGGCATCCGCCAGCCGAAGTCACGCGGCCGCTTCGCGAAGATATGACCGCCGCCGCGCCGCGTGCCGCTGCGCCGAGCACCGGCACGGGCGTTGCCCGTGCCCTTCTGGCGATAGAGCTTGCGGGTCGAACCGGCCACTTCGCCGCGGGTCTTGGTCTTCTGCGTGCCCTGCCGCTGATTGGCCTGGTACATGACCACGGCGTCGTGCAGCAACTGCTTGCTGACGGAGGGAGCCAGTTCGGCAGGGTCGATCTCGTAGGAACCGACCTTCTTGCCTGAAATGTCATAGACGGCGAGGTTCACTTCGCACCAGCCTTCTTCTTGGCACCGCCGCCGGCCGGGCCGGCGGCCTTCTTCAACTTATTGGTCTGCAGAACGGTGACATAGGCACCATTGGGGCCCGGCACGGCACCCCGGAGAAGAAGCAGGTTCCCCTCCTTGTCGAGCCCCACGAGCTTCACGTTCCGCATCGTGGACCGCTCATTGCCGTAGCGGCCGGCCATCCGCTTGCCCTTGAAGACACGGGCCGGCGACGTGTTCATGCTCGTGCCGCCCTGATGGCGATGCACCTTCTTCACGCCGTGACTCGCCCGCTGCCCCTTGAAGCCGTGCCGCTTCATCACGCCCGCGGTACCCCGACCCTTGGTCACGCCGGTGACGTCCACGAACTCGACACCCTCGAACACGTCGACGGTGAGCACCTGGCCCACGGCCACGCCGTCGTAGACGCCGCGCAACTCACGGACGAACCGCTTGGGCTCACAATCGGCCTTGGCCGCCAACTCCGCACCGGCAGCCGAGAGCCGCTTGGCGCGGCGACTGTCGAGCTTCGCGACCTGACCGCGAATGGCACGACTGGCCAGACGCCGAGGCTTGTCGAGAAACCCGATCTGGATCGCGGCGTAGCCGTCGAGTTCGGGCGACCGCACCATCGTCACGGGACACGGACCAGCTTCGATCACGGTGACCGGCACCACGGCGCCGTTTGCGTCGAAGATCTGGGTCATGCCGACCTTGCGGCCCAAGAGCCCCTTGCGGCCAACCCGCTCAGGAACGACCTTGCGGCCCACCTTCGCCAAACTCTTCTTCGTGGCAGCCATGTTGTTTATCGCCGTCGAGACGAGCACTCTTTCGGGCAGCGGCCTGGCGGCGCCCACCCGGTTGCAAGTCTCTCGATCACGCTCGAAGCCGTCGGCTGCAGGAGCGCCCGGAGTCTCCTCCGAGCCTTACCCGCAACGCCTTCCAAGCATGCCGTGCCGTGCGCTCCTGTGTGGTTCTTTATGAACGGGTCAAAGGAAATAAACGGAGGGAAATCAGCGGGAAGAAGCCTTGATCTTGATGTCGACGCCGGCGGGCAGGCTCAACTTGTTGAGCGCCTCGATCGTCTTGGCCGTGGCCTGCACGATGTCGATCACGCGCTTGTGCGTCCGAATCTCGTACTGCTGGCGGGCCTTCTTGTCGATGTGCGGGCTGGAAAGAACCGTGTAGCGCTCGACCCGCGTGGGCAGCGGAATCGGGCCATGAACCTCGGAGTTCGTCCGCTTGGCGGTGTCGACGATCTCGGCCGCGCTCTGATCGAGCACGACGTGGTCGTAGGCCTCCATGCGGATGCGGATGATCTCTTGTGTCGGACCGGCCACGGAGCAACTCCAATCAATCCTGCGGACAACGACCTACGCGAACACGAAACCTCGGGACACGGAGACAAAACGCTCTCCGCCGACAGCCGGCCGACAGGGCACGGATGCCCGCGGCACTCGAAAAGCCCCCGGAAAGGGGCCCTTGGCGACGCCCTCCCACGGCCGGGGGGCCGGGAGCGTCACGACGGTCGAGTCACGAAATCTACGGTCGCCCTCCAAGGCTGTCAACGGGCTGCAATTTTCCCCGATGACACCACCTATTCTCCCTTGAAGTTGCTCACACGAAGGCCTCGGCTGTTTCGGCCGGGGCCGGGCCGTACTTGAGCGGGGACATCGTGAAACTTGCCCGCCCCTGGCTTACGCTCCGCACCGCCGCCGAATAGCCGAACATGCTGGCCAGCGGGGCCTCGGCCGTGAGCACGGTCACGCCGCCGCGGAGTTCCGTGTTGGTGATGATCGCCCGCCGCTGCTGGAGATCGTTGATCACGTCGCCGAGGTGTTCCTCGGGCACGCTCACCTCGACCCGCATCACCGGCTCGAGGAGCACCGTGCCGGCCGCTTCGAGCATCCGATCCACGGCCTCGGCCGCGGCCATCCGCACCGCCACGTCGCTCGGCGGCGGCTCGGGAATCGGGCTCTCCAGCACCACGATCCGGGCCGCCCACAGCGGACAGCCCTTGAGGCCGCCCCGCTCGGCGCTTTCCCGCACCGACTGGGTCATCAGGGCGGCCAGGCTCGCGAGCGATTCCGACTCGGGAAACCAGCCCTGCTCCACCGTCACGCCCCCCTGCTCCGCCACGGGCTCGGCCCGGAGCGTGACGGTGGCCGCGAGCGTCTGCCCCGCGACCTGGCGGTTGATGCTGCCGGCCACCTCGGCCCGCCGTCCGACCGTCTCCTTGTAGGAGACCCGCGGCTTGTGGACGCGACACTTGAGGTTGAAATCCCGCTCCAGGCGGTGCCGGATCACCTCCAGGTGCAGTTCGCCCATCCCCGAGATCAGCGTCTGCCCCGTCTCCTCGCTCTCCACGGCCCGGAACGTCGGGTCCTGCCGCTTCATCATCTCCAGGGTCTCGGCCAGCTTCTTGCGGTCGAGGCTCGTCTCGGGCTCGATGGCCATCGAGATCACCGTCTCGGGAAACTGGATCGTCTCCAGGAGGATCGGATCGTTCGCGTCACAGAGCGTGTCGCCCGTGACGCTGGCCCGCGGGCCGATCACCCCGACGATGTCGCCGGCGAAGGCCTCCGGGATCTGCTCGCGGCGGTCGGCCTGCACGTGCCAGAGCTGGGCCACGTTCTCCTTCTTCTGCTTGGCCGGATTCCAGGCCCGGCTACCCGCCTTGAGCGTGCCTGAGTAGACGCGGAGGAAGTACAGGTCGCCGTGCTTTTCGGCGATGATCTTGAAGACGAGGCCGCAGAACGGCTCCTTGGGGTCGGGCTTCCGCGCGATCGTGGTCGGCACCTTCTTGGCGGGATCGAGCCCCTCCACGGGCGGCACGTCGGCCGGGCTCGGCAAATACCAGGCGACCGCGTCGAGCACCGGCTGGATGCCGATGCAGTCGAGAGCCGAGCCGGCCAGCACGGGCACCACCTGCCGGGCGATCGTGGCCTGCCGGATCGCCTTGCGGATCACCTCGGGCGGGATCGGCCCCTCCGCCATGGCCAGTTCCGCCAGCTCGTCGGAGTAGTCGAAGAGCGTGGACACGAGCTGCTCGCGGTACAGGGCCGCCTCGTCGGCCAGGTCGTCGGGAATCGGCCCCGCCGTCACCTTCGTCAGCCCCTCCCCTCCGGCCAGGGCCTCCTCCTTGGGCGGAAAAGTGAGGAGTTTCATCTCCACGAGGTCCACGATCCCGCAGAACGGATCCTTGACGTGCGGCGGCCCCAGCCCCTGGGGCAGGTGGAGGACGAGCGGCTTGGCCCCGAGCCGCTGCTCGATCTGCTTGACGGTGCCGTGGAAGTCGGCCCCTTCGCGGTCGAGCTTGTTGACGAGCGCCACCCGCGGCACGCCGTATTTGTCGGCCTGCCGCCAGACGGTCTCGCTCTGGGCCTCCACGCCCTCGCGGGCCGAAAACACGACGACCGCCCCGTCGAGCACCCGCAGGCTGCGTTCCACCTCGGCCGTGAAATCGACGTGCCCCGGCGTGTCGATGAGGTTCACCGTCACGTCCCGCCACTGGAACGACACGGCGGCGGAGTAGATCGTGATCCCCCGCTCCTGCTCCTCGGGGTCGAAGTCGGTGATCGTGGTGCCGCGATCGACCTCGCCGAGCCGGTGGCTGGTCTTCGTGAAGAACAGCATCCGCTCGGTGAGCGTGGTCTTGCCGGCGTCGATGTGGGCGACGATGCCGATGTTGCGGATGGCGGCGAGCTGGCGTGCCATGGGCGTCCCGGGGCTACGAAGGCCCCGAGATCATTCCCGCTCGCCGCAGTGTTGTCCACCCGGGCGAAACGCAGCCTTTCATCGGCGGCGGCGGCGGCGGCCGATCATGAGACCGCTGAGGGCACAGCCGATGCCGGCCATGACCCAACCCGAGGGCTCCGGCACGGCGATGAAGTTGAGCATCACGTCCTGGCCCGAGAGCGAGGTCGTGAAGTAACCCCGGCCGGTCGGCGAGAGCGCATCGCCCTGGGCGTCGAGGAGCGAGCCGCCGACGAGGAGATTCGAGATGCCGCTCGTCGCGCCCCCGGACAGGTCGTAGATCGTCCAGGCCTGGTTCACGTTCCAGAAGGCGTCCGACCAGTCGACCGTGCTGCCCGGCTGATTGAAGGACAGGGCGAGCGTCGTCGAGCCCGAGAACGTGAGGTTGCCCGTGGGCACGATGATCTGGTCGTAGTTCACGCCGGCCGTGCCCGTCGTGTTCGCGATCAGCTCCCAGTTCACGACCGCACCGGCCTCGTAGGTGAGATTGCCGCTGAACGTCTGGATGCCGGGGGAGTTGCCCGGCGAGTGGATGCCGGCGATCGTGGCGTTGCCCCCCACCGTGCCCGTGCCGCTCAAGGTCGCAGCCGCCGCGACGTTGAGCGCACCCGCGATCGAGCCGTTGAGTTTCAAGCCGCCGTCATTGACCGACGTGAGCCCGGTGAAGGTGTTCGACCCGGTGAGCAGGAGCGTACCGGCGCCGCTCTTGGTCAGGCCGATGACTCCCGAGCCGCTGTTGATCACGCCGCTGAAGGTGGTGCTGGCGCTGCCCCCGACGACCAAGCTGTAGGTGCCCGAAACGACCGAGGAGACCGTGCCCGAGCCGGAGAGGGATCCGATCGTTTCCGTGCCGCCGCCGGAAGCAAAATTCAGCGCACCGTTCACCGTCACGGCAGCCGAGTTGGGGATGACTTCATTGGTTTTAGTGTCCACATCCAGCTGCAGCGTCGCGCCGCTGTCGACAACCACTGGGCCGGTGAAGTTGTTGGTGGTGTTCTGGAGCGTCACACGCCCACGGCCCTGGGTGACGGTGATGCCACCGGAGCCGGTGATCTGGCCGATGAAAGAAGTGCGACCGCCGGAGTGAGGCGTATCGTTGAATACCTGAACATTCCTGTTGAGCGTCAGCGTCCCGGTCCAGGCGTTGAAACTGCTTACTCCGGTGTTGGTCCCGCCGATGCTGACAACCCCGGTCCCAAGATTGGCCACGGTGATGTTGTTGGCGATAGTCGTGCTTGCGGTGGTGTCCGCCATCAGGACGATGCTGCTGGTGCCGGTGTTGCCGTCGCCCAGGACGATGGCTCCGCTGCCGAAGGAGGTGGATATGCTTCCGATGAGGGACCCCTGGCTGACCAACGTGCCGCCGGAGTAGGAATTGTTGCCCGAGAGCGTCACGCCGCCGGCGCCGAGCTTCGTGAACGAGCCGCCGCTGCTCGTGAGGTTCGAGCCGAGCGTGACGTTCTGGCCGTTGGTGTCGATCGAGTACTGCTGGCTGGCTGCATTCGAGAACCGGCCCGAGTAGTCGGTCGTGTTGCTCGCCGAATACTGCAGCGTGCCGCCGCCGAACGAGATCGCGCCCGAGGAGCCGAGGGCATTGGCCGAGCCGACGGCCAGCGTGCCGGCGTTGAGCGCCGCCCCGCCGGTGAACCCGTTCGACCCGATGAGCGTGAGCGTGCCGGCGCCGCTCTTGGTCAGGCCAATGACTCCATCGCCGTTGTTGATCGCGCCGCTGAAGGTGGTGTTGGCGCTGCCCCCGACGACCAGGCTGTAGTTGCCGCCAACGACGGACGAAACCGTGCCTGATCCGGAGAGGGATCCGATCGTTTCCGTCCCGCCGCTGGACGCAAAATTCAGCGCACCGTTCACCGTCACCGCAGCCGAGTTGGGGATGACTTCATTGGTACTACCGCCGACATCCAACTGAAGCGTCGCGCCGCTGTTGACAACCACAGGGCCGGTGAAGTTGTTGGTGCCGTTCTGGAGCGTCACACGCCCCTGAGTGACGGTGATGCCTCCGGAGCCGGTGATCTGGCCGAGGAAGGAGGTGCGACCGCTGGAGCCGGAGCTTGTATCGCCAAACACCTGCACATTCCTGTTGAGCGTCAGCGTCCCGGTCCAGGCGTTGGCACTGCCTGCTCCGGTGTTGGTCCCGCCGATGCTGACAAGCCCGGTCCCAAGATTGGCCACGGTGATGGCATTGGCGATGGAAGTGTTCCCGGAGTTGTTCGCCATCAGGACGATGCTGCTGGTGCCGCTGTTGCCGTCGCCCAGAACGATGGATCCGCTTCCGAAGGAGGTGGAAGCGTTGCCCACGAGGGTTCCCTGACTGACCAACGCGCCGCCGTACGAGTTGTTGCCCGAGAGCGTCATCGCGCCGCTCCCGACCTTCGTGAAGCCGCCGCTGCCGGTGATCGAGCCGGCGTAGGAGGTCGAGCTGGCATTGCCCGCCGTGAGAGTGGCGCCGGAGGCGATATCGACCGTGCCGCCGGAGCCG
>JBIKND010000145.1:0-9714 GCA_044358905.1 Pirellulales bacterium
CATGCGATACGCACATCCGCGGCTTCGTGCCGCGATGTGCTTGGCGTCCTCCGGCCGCTGGTCGCGTGCCGGACCTCCGGTCCGGCCGTCAGGCGAGGATGCCCTTCACCAGATTCCCGTGCACGTCATGCGATACGCACATCCGCGGCTTCGTGCCGCGATGTGCTTGGCGTCCTCCGGCCGCTGGTCGCGTGCCGGACCTCCGGTCCGGCCGTCAGGCGAGGATGCCCTTCACCAGATTCCCGTGCACGTCGGTGAGCCGGTAGTCGCGCCCCTGGAAGCGGTAGGTGAGCCGCGTGTGGTCGAAGCCGAGGAGATGCAGCAGCGTGGCGTTGAGATCGTGCACGTGCACCGGATCCTCGACCACGTTGAAGCCGAAGTCGTCGGTCTTGCCGTGCACGTGGCCCGCCTTGATGCCGCCGCCCGCCAGCCACATCGTGAAGGCGCGGTTGTGGTGGTCGCGGCCGTCGTTGCCGCCCTGCACCATCGGCGTGCGGCCGAACTCGCCCCCCCAGATCACGATCGTGTCGTCGAGGAGGCCCCGCTCCTTGAGATCCATCACGAGTGCGGCCGAAGCCTGCTCGGTGTCGCCGCAGTTCCTCTTGATGTTCTTCGTGAGGTCGCCGTGCTGGTCCCACGCCTCATGGAAGAGCTGCACGAACCTGACGCCCCGCTCCAGCAGCCGCCGCGCGAGCAGGCAGTTGCGGGCGAAGCCGGGCTGCTTCGGGTCGGTGAGGCCGTAGCGGGTGAGCGTCTCTTTCGGCTCGTCGGCCAGATCCATGAGCTCGGGCGCGCTTGCCTGCAGTTTGTAGGCCATCTCGTAGGCCTGGATCCGCGACGCCGTCTCGGGATCGCCGAACCGGCTCACCGCCATCTGGTTGAGCCGCCCGAGCGTGTCGAGCGAAGACCGCTGCGTCTCGCGGTCGACGCCGCGGGGATTCGAGAGATAGAGCACCGGGTCGCCACTGCTCCGGAGCGGGATGCCGCCGTAGGAGGTCGGCAGGAAGCCGGAGCCATAGTTGCTCGCACCGCCGCTCGTGCCCTTCGCGCTCGTGAGCACGACGAAGCCGGGCAGATCCTCGGCCTCGCTGCCGAGGCCGTAGAGCGTCCAGGCGCCGAAGCTCGGCCGGCCAAACTGCTGCGAGCCCGTGTTCATCAGGATCTGCGCGGGGGCGTGGTTGACGGCGTCGGTCTGCATCGAGCGGACGAGGCAGATCTCGTCGGCGATCGCTCCGATATGCGGCACGATCTCGCTCATCTCGACGCCGGATTTACCGTAGGGCTGGAACTTGTATTTGGGGCCGAGGAGCGCCGAATTCGGATTGATGAACGCGGCCCGGTAGCCCTTGAGCAGGTCGGCCGGGGGCAGCTTGCCGTCGTGCTTGGCGAGTTCCGGCTTCCAGTCGAAGAGTTCGAGGTGGCTCGGGGCGCCGGCCTGAAACATGTAGACCACCCGCTTCGCCTTCGGGGCGTGGTGCGGCTGCTTCACGGCCAGGGGCGACGGGTGGGCGATGCCCGCGGCCGATTCCCGCGCGGCGAGGGCCCCGGCGGCGATGCCGGCCAGCCCGATGCCGCAGTCGCCGAAGAACCAGCGCCGGGCGAGCAGACGACCGCGGGCGTCGCTCATCGGATCGTATGTGGTCATGTCAATCCTCCGTCGTCGTTCGGCCCGCTGCCGTGAAGCCCGAGGCGCGAGCCGAGTGGAATGCGGGTCAATTCTTTGTGACTGTCTCGTCGAGGTTGAGCAGGATTCGTGACACCAGCGTCCAGGCGGCGGCGTCCTGTGGGGTCGTGCCGGCGGGCAGCTCGGGAAGCTTGTCGCTGGAGCCGGCGGAGATCTCCCTGGCATCGAGCCAGCCCTCGGCAAGCCTCTTGCGCTGCGCGGCGAGGAACTCGAGCAGTTCCCGCTTCTCGTCGCTCGTGGGCGGCCGCGACGTGCAGAGGAAGAAGGCCCGCTCGACCCTGTCCGCATCGTCGCCGCCCCCTTCCTTCAGCGTGCGAAAGGCGAGGCCCTGCGCCGCCTCCACGAACACCGGCTCGTTCAAGCCCGTGAGTGCGGCCAGCGGGGTGTTGCTTCGCAGCCGGCGGGCACAGGAGAGATCGCCGGTCGGGGCATCGAGATTGCCGAGCGCCGGATCGGGCATCGACCGGCGGCGAAACGTGTAGAGCGACCGGCGGTAGCGGTCGGGGCCCGTCGCCTCCGGCCAGTCGATCTGCGTGTAATTGAACTCGAGCACGTTCTTCGGCACGGGCGGATAAACGCTCGGCCCCCCCACCTTCTCCGTCAGCAGCCCCGACACCGCGAGCACGACGTCGCGAACCACCTCCGCATCGGGGCGGAACCTCGGCCCGCGGGCCAGGAGGCGGTTGTTCGGATCGCGGGCGAGCGACTCGGCCGAAATCGACGACGACTGTCGATAGGTGTCGCTCATCACGATCTGTCGGATCGCCTCCTTCTGGCTCCAGCCCTTCTCGACAAAATCCACGGCGAGCCAGTCGAGCAGGTCGCGATGCTCGGGCACCGGCGACCGCGTGCCGAAGTCGTCGGGCGTCTCCACAAGGCCCGCCCCGAAGAGCGTCTGCCAGATTCGGTTCACCGCCACGCGGGCCGAGAGCGGCGAATGGGGATCGACGAGCCATTTCGCGAAGGCCAGGCGTGGCGGGTCGTTCGACGCGGCGAGCGGATGCAGGCCGGCGGGCACGTGCGGCTTCACCTCGTGCATCGGCTGGTTCCACGTGCCGCGGTCGAGCAGATACGTGGGTCGATGCTGGGGAACCGACCGCGACGCGGCATGCATCACGGTCGTGGCCGCCTGCGGCGCCTTGGACCATGCGGCCGTAATCGTTTCGTTGAGAGCCGCCGCCTCGGGGATCGTCTTCCGCCAGGCGGCGAAGAGCGCGGCCCGATCGGCGTCGCTCCGCTCGGCGGCGGGCTTCCGCGCGGCAAGGATGGCGGCATGGTCGATCGGCGGCGCCGCGGGTGCCGGCGCGTTCGTGAGGCTGAACCGACAGCAGCCGAGCATCGTGCCATCGCCTGCATAGGGCTTCACGCCCGACCACTTGAGCGCGATCGTGAGCTTCGTGCCGGCCGGCAGGTCGAGCGGCGTCTCGAACTGCACGACGGCCGCCGACGGCTGGTGCCGGATCAGCTGGCCGCGATCGGCGCTCCACGCCGACAGTTCATCGTCGTCGATCAGGTTGGTCACGGGCCCCGTCGACACCTCCGCCGGCGGGGCGTCCTTCTTGTCCTTGTCGTCGGCCTGCTTCGCGGAGTCGGCGGGCCGCGGCTTGAGCTGCTCCGGCGCGGAGAAGTCGGCCGTGGCATTCACGAGTTTCACGTCTTCCCACTTCCCGTCGCCGGGCTTCTTGACTTGCACCCGCATCCGGCCGATCGCCCATGCGCCGTCGCGGCCGGGCCCCTGCATGAAGAGGTCGCCGTCGGTGAGGGCCTCGAGCTGCAGGCCCGTCACGCCGGCGAGGTCGGGGGCGCTCTCGAAGAAGAGTTCGTTGTCGCGGTGGCCGAGCATGAGGATCGAGCCGTCGGGCCGCTGCGCCGGGTGCGTGAGCAGGCCGCCGCTGTGCATCTCCGCCATCTCGATGGCCTTCCAGGCCGGAACGTTGGCCGCCACGTCGGCCGCCCAGGCCTCCACCTCGGCCTGCCACTGCGGCCGCATCCGCCGGATCTCCTCCTCGGCGGCGGCGATCTCCACCCGCACTGCGGCGAGGTCGTTCAGTCGCTCGGGCGTGTAGACGTAGGACCGGGCCTCGTAGGTGTCGTTCAGGAAGGCGAACAGGCCGAAGTATTCGTCGTGCGTGAGCGGGTCGAACTTGTGCGTGTGGCACTGCGCGCACTGCGTCGTGAGGCCGAGCACCGACTTGCCCACGCAGTCGATCCGGTCGAACATCTCGGCCATCCGAAACTCTTCGGGGATGATCGCCCCTTCCTCGTTGAGCATGCTGTTGCGCAGGAAGCCGGTCGCCACGATCTGATCCTGCGTGGCGTGCGGCAACAGATCGCCTGCGACCTGCTCGATCACGAACTGGTCGAACGGCAGATCGCGATTGAAGGCGGTGATCACCCAGTCGCGCCAGGCCCACATGTCGCGGGGGAGGTCTTTCTCGTAGCCATTGGAGTCGGCATAGCGGGCGAGGTCGAGCCAGTGGCGGGCCCACTTCTCTCCGTAGCGCTCGCTGGCGAGCAACCGATCGACCGTCTTCTCGTAGCCATCGCGGTCGAACGCGGCGAGGTCTTCAGGCGACGGTGGCAGGCCGACCAGATCGAGGTAGAGCCGACGGCAGAGCGTGGCGGCGTCGGCGGGAGGCGACGGTTCGAGGCCGGTGGACGCGAGCCGTGTGCGCACGAACACGTCGATCGGGTTGGTGACGCCGTCCATCGCGACCAGCGACGCCTTGCGGGGCGGCACGAACGCCCAGTGTGGCTCGTAGGTGGCGCCCGCCGCGATCCAACGCTCGAGGAGTTCGATCTGGCCGGCCATGAGCGGTTTCTTCTCGTGGGGCGGCGGCATGATCTCGTCTGGATCCGTCGCGCGCACGCGACGCATGACCTCGCTCTCGGCGGGCTTCCCGGGGACGATCGCGGGCAGGCCGGAAGCGCCCCCCTCCAGGGCCGCCGCACGAACATCGAGCCGCAGGTCGCCCTGCCGGGATTGCTCGTCCACGGCGTGGCAATGGCCGCAGTGCTCGACGAGGATCGGCTGGATCTCCCGTTGAAAGTCGGGGCCCGGCTTTTCAGCCCAGCTCACGGCGCACGCTGCCGCGACGATCGCGACCACGAGCAGGCGGCAACCGCGGGGGGCGAGCATGATGAACCCTGGGGCGGGGCGAAGACCGGTCATCAAGGACTTCAATCATACCCAGCTCCGCGTCTCGTGGCACTCCGTCGGTAGCGGCGGTCTCTGGCCGTCGAAATGCAAACTGTAATCGATCTGGTCGCTCAATAAGCGCGACCGTCGGCGGTCGGAGACCGCCGCTACAGGCGCGACCGTCGGCGGTCGGAGACCGCCGCTACAGGCGCGGCCACGGCGGTCGGAGACCGCCGCTACAGGATCGTTCACGGACCCGGTGGGCAGGGCGGCGTCTGCCCTTCCTCGTAGACGACCGGCGTCGCCATCACCTCTCCCGCGCCAAGCGGCGGGCAGCACTCGGCCGCGGCGGATGTCATGGCGGGAACCGTCCCAGGCACCGTGGAAGCAGGCATCATGCCGGGCTGCGTGGGGTGCGGTGCCGACGGCGCGGCCACCGGTTGCGGCTGCGGATAGACCGGCGGGGCGAGTGGCGGCGCGTACGCATACTGATTCTGATGATGGGCGCAGCCGACGGCCGCGAGGCACAGGCCGATCATGAACAAGGCACGCATGCACGTCCTCCCGGGGGCTCGGAAAGCGGGGGGAGGTTAGGCGGGCGTGTCCTGGCGGACAATCCCGAATCCCGGGGCTCACGCCAACTCGAAGAGGGCGACGCTGGCGGTGAAGCCGTGCAGGCAGTTGAGCCGGCCGATGGGGCCGATCTCGCCCTGGGCGAAGAACCCCGCGGCCGGGAGCGGCCCGAGGACGTCCTGCACGCAGCGGGCATCGTGGTCCGGCGTGGGAAAGAGGCGGGTGCCGCGGCCGTTGCAGGTGAACACCAGCGCCCCGGCGGGCCGGCTCCCGGCGGCCCGCGCGGCAGCCAGCAGCCGCTCCAGGTCGTCGTGCGCGCTGGCCGCGTCGCGGACGTGGAACTGCACCGTCTGCCCCGTGCGCACGAGGTCGCCGATCGCGATCACGCCCGACTCCGGATCGGCGCCCACGACGTTCCGCACCAGAAAGTCGCCGGCGCGAAACGCGGCCTGGTACTCGCTCGCCACCCGTCCCACGTGGAGCGACGAGCGAACCAGTTCGCGGTCCGCCGGATCGAGCGTCCCGTAGATTTCGCGCAGCCGCTCGAGCGCGGGCCGACCCCCGAGGTCGTGGATCACGTTGGCCTCGGCACGCGTGATGACCAGCGGCGCGCCGATCGGCCGGCAGCCCTGCGAGACGACGGGCCGCACCCGCACGCCACCTCCCACCACGACGCCCACCGCGCCGGAATCGTACGTGCCCTGGTTGCAGACCAGCGTGTTGCTGCCCGGGTTCATGCCGCCGCTGGCCATACCGCCCACGATCGGCACGCCGGGGCGATCCTCGGCGAGCCGCTGGATCAACGCGTCGACGGGAAACGAAAACGGATCGGCCAGCAGCACGAGCGCCGCGTTGTCCGGCCACGCGTCCTCGAGTTCCGGCGGCCAGCCGACGAACATGCCGCCGTCGGCGGTCTGCGCGTATTCCAGCGACAGCGGCGTCACCAGGGCGCCCGGCAGCCGGGCCAGCCAGACCGCGACGGCCGGCCCGCCCTCGTGTTCGGCGGCTCCGGCGAGCACGCCCTCCGCCGTCGTGCCGAGGACGACCCGCGCGGGCACGTGGTCGGCGAGCCCTTCGAGCGCGGGCCGCACCGCGTCGCCGTAGGCGGAGGACACGAACACCACGGCCAGATCGGCCCGCTCACCCGGCCCCAGCGCGGCGGTCGCAGCGGCGACGGCCTCGTGGAGGGCCGCGTCGAGCGCCGCATGCGTCGAGCAGCCGGCGCCGCAGCGCGGCCCGTTCGCGGCATGCCCCGGCCCCGGGGTCATGTCACGATCTCGGCGAACGACGCGATCGGTTCGTGCTCGAGCAAGCCACCGGCATCCCGGTTGCCTGGTCGCACGGCCAGGGCGGTGGCCATGCCCGCCTGCCGCGCGGCGTCGAGCTCGGCTCCCACGTCGCTCACGAACAGGATCTGCCGCGGCTCGAGATCCATGTCGGCGGCGATCGCGGCGTAACTGGATGCCTCGCGCTTGGGGCCCGTCGTGGTGTCGTAGTGGCCGCGAAGGTGCGGTGTGAGATCGCCGGCCGCGGTGTGGCCGAAGAACAGCTTCTGGGCCTCGATCGACCCCGAGGAGTAGATCCGCACGTCGAGCCCGGCGTCGGCCCACTGGGCGAGCGCCGGCGGCACGTCGTCGAAGACGTGGGCCACCAGGCCGCCCGACTCGAAGCCGCTCCGCCAGATCATGCCTTGCAGCGCTTTGAGCGCGGTGTCTTTGATGTCGCGGTTCATGAGATCCACCGCGGCCAGCGCCACGCGGCCGCGGCCGTCGGCCGTGCCGACGTCCACGGGAGGCAGGCCGGCCGTCGCCGCGATGCCCAGGGCCGCCGCGCGGACGAGCGGATCGTCGGCGTGGGCCGCCAGAAAATCACCGACGTGTGTCTTCGCGTGCACGAAGAGCACGTCGTAGACGAACGAGATCGAGGAGGTCGTTCCCTCGACGTCGAGGAGGATGCCGCGGCCGTCGAACACGATCACGGCGCGGCCTTTCGGCTGCCCGCCACCCAGGCCGGTCCGAGACAGAGCGGCTCGTAGTCGCCGTGCACGCCGGCGTCGAGATAGTGGGGCGTCCAGCCGCTCGTGTCCTGAAAGAGGCGGATGGCGCGGATCCGCCTGTCGCCGCACAGGTCGAACCAGTGCCGCGTGCCCAGCGGCACGCTGATCAGGTCACCGGCCCAGACTTCGATGGCGAACACGGGCCGGTCCACGGGGTTGATGTGGAACACTCCCCTGCCCTGGAGGATGAACCGCACTTCGTCCTCGGTGTGCGTGTGCTCCTTCGAGAACTTGGCGAGCATCACATCGAGGTTCGGCGTGTCGGGATAGACGTCGATCACGTCGGCCGTGACGAAGCCCCCGCGGCGCTTGAGGTCGTCGATCTCGGGCGCGTAGGCGGCGAGGATCCGCTCGGCCGGGGCCGCCGGATCGACGCGGTCCTCCAGCGGCCAGATCTCGTAGTGCAGGCCGTTGGCATTGAGGAACGCCTTGATCTCGGCCGGGTCGGTGATGCGGCGGTTCTCCGCGGTCACGGTCACGATCGCCATGGGGGCTCGCTCCTGCTACTGCTGTTGCTGTTGCTGTTGTTGCTGCGCGTGGCCGCCGGTCGCGGGCAGCGTCCGGGCGCGGGCCGCGCACTCGAAGAGGAACTCGAAGATCTCGATGTGCCGCCGGGCCTCGGCGAGGTCGCGGCCCCAGGTGTAGAGCCCGTGCCGCGACAGCAGGAAGCCGTGGCACGGCGGCCGGCCCGGGGCCGACCAGTCGAGCGGGGCGAAGTCGGCGCGGATCCGGTTCGCGAGTTCGGTCATGTCCTGGGTGTTGGCGAAGATCGGCACGTCTTCGAACGTGTCGTGCGTCGCGATGCCGTCGAGGCCCTTGAGCATCTCGAAGCCCTCGATCCGCAGCCGTCCGCGGCTGACGCCGCGGGGCAGTTCCGCACCGGAGAGGATCGTGCCCCAGACGGAGTGCGTATGCAGCACCGCGCCCACGGATGGAACCAGCTCCGCGATCGTGCAGTGCAGGAGCGTCTCGGCGGACGACTTGCGGCCGCTGCCGTCGACGGGCCGGCCCGCGGCATCGACGCGGACGAAGTCGTCGCGGCCGAGGGCCGACTTGTCCTTCCCGCTGACGGTGATCAACAGCTCGAGCGGGTCGCGCGACACGACCACGCTGTAGTTGCTGCTCGTCCCCAGCGACCAGCCTCGGCCGTGGAACTCCCGGCCGATCGCCCGCAGGCGGTCGATGGCATCGGCGGACGGTGGGCTGGTCACTTCCATGGGATCAAGACTGTATGCCAACGGAAGTCGCCTTGGCAACGACGCAGCATTCGATTCCTGTAGCGGCGGTCTCTGGCGGCCGAAAAGCAGGGCTGCTTTTGTGGGGGTGCAGACTGGCAGTCTGCACACTCCTCCATGCCGCCCAACCGCATTCCGCAGAGTGCCACTCTGCGGCCACAAGCGAGACGCGATGGTCGAAGACCGCCGCTCGAGTAGCAGGTCACCGATGCTATAGATACGGCGAAAATAACCTCGCGATGCCGTCGCGGAGCCGCACCGGCAGGCTGCGGGCGTCCACCTCGGCCAGCGTCTTGGGCCGCGACCGGGCGATGACGTCGGCGATCCGCCGATCGAGCCGTGCGGCCAGGTCGCGGTCGTAGGTCTCGACGTTGAACTCGAAGTTCAGCCGCATGCTGCGGTCGTCCCAGTTGCCGCTGCCGAACAAAGCCCACGAGGCGTCCACCGTCATCAACTTGGAGTGTTCGAAGGGGGGCGGCGCCATCCACACGTTGCAGCCCTTGCCGAGCACCTGCCAGAGGAGCGCCGTCGAGGCCCAGCCCACGAGCGCGAGGTTGTTCTCCTCGGGGAGCACGATGTCCACCCGCACGCCGCGCATCGCGGCCACGTCGAGGGCCTGGCAGACGGCGTCGTCGGGCAGGAAGTAGGGCGTCATGATCCGCACCGACTTCTGCGCGGCGGCCAGCGCCCCCACGAGCACGAGCTTGATGCGGCCGATGTCGGGGTCGTCGGGGCCGAAGCGGATGCCGCGGGCGAGCGCCGTGCCGGCCACGGCCAGATCGGGTTCCCAGGCAGGGCCCGTGAGCGTTTCCTCGGCGGCAAAGGCCCAGTCCTCCGTGAATACCTCGAGCAACTGGGCGACGATCGGTCCGCGCAGTTCGAAGTGCGTGTCGCGGACCGGATGCCGCGGCTCGTGGGCCAGCCAGCACCCGTCGCGGATGTTGAGGCCTCCTGTGAAGCCCACGGCGCCGTCTACGACCATGATCTTGCGGTGGTTCCGCAGGTTGGCATACGGAAAATAAAACGG
>JBIKND010000147.1:0-9689 GCA_044358905.1 Pirellulales bacterium
AGGAGATCGCCAAGACGGCGCAGGAACTCGGCGAGATCGCCAAGAACCAGTTCCAGGAGGTGGCGCCGATGGCCGAGGAGGCCGCGCAGATGGCGCAGCAGGGCGACCCGATCCAGGAGTCCCGCAAAGCCATGGCCGAAATGGCCGACGCCCGCGGCGAGGTGCAGAAGGCCCAGGCCGAGCAGGCCCGGGCTTCCGGCCAGGAGCAACGCGCCCAGGCGCTCGAGGCCGCGGCCGAACTCTCGAAGATGAAGGCCGACCAGGAGCGGTCGGCCAGCGCCCAGCCGCAGGCGGCGGGCGATCCCCAGCGGCAGAGGCAGTTGGCCGCCGACCGGGCCGTCGCCATGGACAAGATGGCGGAGCGGGCCGAGGCGCTGGCCGAGCGGACGCCGCCGGCGGTCGCGGAAGCCATGCGGGATCTCGCGCAGAAGAGCCGCGACGCGGCTCGCGACGCGCTCTCCGGCAAGTCGGAGGACGTCGCCGCGTCGCAGCAGAGGATGGAGCAGGCGCTCGCCAAGGCCCAGGAGACGGCTTCCGCAGAGGCCCGCAAGCAGGCGCCGCAGTCGGCGGCCGGCAAGCCCGATGCCGATGCCCAGAAGCGGGTGTCCGAACTGGCCGCAGACGCCGCCCAGGGAGTCGCGCAGGAGGCTTCCACGCAGCCGCAGGCGAGGGAGGCGGCGCAGGCGCTCGCCGAGGCGGCGCAGGCCTCGGCGGAAGCCGAGCGGCGGATGCAGCAGGGGCAACCGTCGGCCGCGGAGGCGCAGCAGCAGGCTGCCGCGGCCCTCGACAAGGCCGATCGCTCGCTTTCCCAGGCCATGCAGGCCCGGGCCGCGCAGCGCGACGCCGAATTGCAGGCCCGGGCCGAGCAGGCACGGAAACTCGCCGACAAAGTCGCGGCCGTCGATCCCGCTGCCCGCGCGGCCCTGGAGCGGGCGGCGCAGAATAGTGCACAGGCCGCCGGGGAGCAGGCGTTCAATCCGCAGGAGATGCTCGAGCGGGCGGAGGCGGCGCTGACGGCCCGCGAGTCGGAAATCCGCCGGGCCGCCGACATGGCCGAGCAGATGAGGAGCGGCGTCATGGCCCAGCAGCAGGCCCGCGACCGGATCGAGGCGATCGCCGGGCAAATGAACCAGCTTGCGGCGAACGAGCAGCAGGGGCAACAAGGCCAGCAAGGACAACAAGGCCTGCAACAGCAGGGTCAGCCAGGTCAACAGGGTCAGCAACAGCAGCAGCCGTCACCGCAAGCCATGCGCGCGGCCGCGGAGATGCGGCGGGCCCAGGAGCAGTTCGCCCGCGCACAGGAGGCCGTGGGGCAGGCCGCGGCCGACGTTTCAGGGCAGCAGCAGATCGCCAACCAGCCGCTGCTGGAGGCCCTCGCGATGGCCGATCGCATGGGGCCGCAACAGGGCGACGAGTCTGGCCAGGAGGGCGGCCAGCAGGGCCAACAAGGGCAGCAGTCCGGGCAGATGGCGGGCCAACAGCCCGGCCAGCAGAGTTCCCAGCGCATGGGAACGGGTTTCACGCCCCAATCGGCGGAAGCCACCGCCGAGATGATCGCCGGGCAGCAGGCGCAGGCGGCGTCGGAGCAAGCGCGCCAGGCACAAGCTGCCGCACAGGACTCCGGACAGCAGGCGCAAGGACAGCAGTCCGGGCAACAGCCCGGACAACAGGGCCAGGGCCAATCGCCGGCGTCTCAACAGGCAGGCCAGACTCCTGGACAACCGGATTCGCAATCCCAGGCCGAGGGTATGAGCGACGACCCGAACCGCCAGGGGGGCGGCACCAAGCAGTCAGGCGTCCACGGCGACTCCGCGGCCGACGCCGCGGTGGGCCAGCCGCCGGTGGAGAACGAGCCCTGGTTCGCCAAATTGCCCCCCGAGACCCAGGAGTCGATCCGTACCAAGGCCCGGCGTCCCGCGCCGCGGGGCTACGAGGAAAAGCTCCGTCGCTACTTCGACAGCATCGGCCAGTGACAGCACACGCGAACACGATCCCTTTCCATTTCAGACCCCGGAGAACCCCGAGACCATGAGCCAGCAGATGAACCAAGACGACGTCGCCGCCGTGCAGCGGTGCGAACAGGCCTACCACACGATCCGCGGACAGCTCGCAAAGGTGATCGTCGGCCAGGAGGACGTGATCGAGCAGACGCTGATCGCCATGTTCGCCGGCGGCCACGCGCTGCTCGAGGGCGTGCCGGGCCTCGCCAAGACCCTGCTCGTCAGCTCACTGGCCAAGGCCCTCGACCTGTCCTTCAAGCGGCTGCAATTCACGCCCGACCTCATGCCCAGCGACGTCACCGGCACCGATGTCATCCAGGAGGATCCACAGACCGGCCGCCGCGCCTACACGTTCCTCCCCGGCCCGCTGTTCGCCAATATGATCCTCGCCGACGAGATCAACCGCACGCCGCCCAAGACGCAGGCCGCGATGCTGGAGGCGATGCAGGAGCGGCAGGTGAGCGCCGGCGGCAAGACCCACAAACTGCCCGCGCCGTTCTTCGTGCTCGCCACGCAGAATCCGCTCGAACAAGAGGGCACCTATCCGCTGCCCGAGGCCCAGCTCGACCGCTTCCTGCTGCACATCAAGGTCGGCTACCCGAGCGGCCATGAAGAGTGGGAGATCGCCCGGCGGGTGACGGCGGGCAAGGCCGAGCCGATCGAGCCGGTGATGTCGGGCGAGGAGATCCTCGGCGTGCAAAAGCTGATCCAGCGGGTGCCGGTCAGCGACCAGGTGCTGGGCTTCGCCTGCGCGCTTGTCCGTGGCTCGCGGCCCAACACGCCGGAGGCTCCCGAGTTCGTGAACCGCTGGGTGTCGTGGGGGGCCGGCCCGCGCGGCGTGCTCACGCTCGTCACCGCCGCCAAGGCCCGGGCCGTGCTCCATGGCCGCTACCATGCCACGGCCGGCGACGTGCAGGAGGTCGCCAAGCCGGCGCTACGGCACCGGATCGCCGGCAACTACTCGGCCCAGGCCCAGAACATCGGCACCGAACAGCTCATCCAGATGCTCCTCGAGGCCCTGCCGGCCGACCGCGTCTACGAGCGTCCCGCCGCCTGAAACCTGCGAGCCCCGCCATGGCCACAAGCGTCCTCTCCCGCTATCTCGACCCCGAAACGCTCAGCCGCATGGCCGATCGACCGATCGAGCCACGCGGCCTGGTGATGGGCGCGCTGGCGGGCAAGCACAAGTCGCCACTCTCCGGCTTCGCGGTGGAGTTCGCCAGCCACCGGGAGTACGTGCCGGGGGACGATCCCCGGCACATCGACTGGCGGGTCTACTACACCCGCGACAAGTACTTCATCAAGCAGTACGAGATGGAGACGAACTTCGTCTGCCACCTCGTGCTCGACGTCAGCAAGTCGATGCGCTACGGCGACGGCGACGCCCAGAAGCTCCTCTATGCCGCCCGCATGGCGGCCGCACTCGGCTACAGCGTGGTCAAGCAGAGCGACAAGGTGTCGCTGACGTCCTTCGACGAGCGGGTCGTGGGCCACGTGCCGCCGAGCAATTCGATGGCCCAGATCGTCCGCGTCACCGCGCACCTCGACGGCATCGCCCCGGTCAACAAGACCGACCTCGCGGGCTGCCTCGCCGACGTCCACGGCCGCATCGGCCGCCGCGAGATCGTGATGGTGTTCAGCGACTTCCTGGGCACCGACCTCGACTCGCTCCAGCCCGTGTTGGAGCGGCTTCGCTTCGACCGCCACGAGGTCGTGCTCTTCCAGGTCATGCACCACGACGAACTGGCCTTCGACCTGGAGGGCATGGTGAAGTTCGTGGGCTTGGAGATCCCGGAGGAACTGCTCACGCAGCCGGCCGAACTCCGCAAGGGCTACCTCGAGGCCCTGGGCCGGTTCAACGATCGCTTCGAGGACATCTGCCAGCGGAACCGCGTGGAGCGGGTGCTCGTGGACACGAGCCGGCCCATGGGGGAGGTGTTCGTGGACTACCTCAATCACCGCAGCCTGCTGAACCGGGGGCGATGACATGCACCCGCCAGGTGGCTCGGCAGCGGCGTGGCTTTGCCCGCCTTTGTCGGCAAAGCCAGTCGTCGAGCGATCGCCGACACCTTCGCCTACCGTCCCTGGTTTTCAGAGACGCCATCCTTCTTCATTCAGATTCAGCCGAGCCATGAAGTTCCGAATGATGCCGGCCGGCAGAGCGTCCATCGTGCTCGCCATCAGGCGATGCCGAGCACGTCGCGCATCGAGTACAGGCCGGCCGGTTTGCCGACGAGGAACCGCGCCGCGGCCAGGGCGCCCCGGGCGTAGCAGTCGCGGTTGGTCGCCCGCACGTTGACGGAGAACGATTCGCCCTCCATGCCGAAGAGGATCGTGTGCTCGCCCGGGTTGTCGCCGGCGCGGACGGCATGGTAGCCGATCTCGTCGGCCGGCCGGGCACCGGGCCGACCCTCGCGGCCGTGGGCCTCGCGGGTCTGCCGCATCTGCTCGCGGACGATGGCGCCGAACTTGAGGGCCGTGCCGCTCGGAGAGTCCTCCTTGTGGCGGTGGTGGCACTCGATGATCTCGACGTCGGTCCGCCCGCCGACCCGGTCGAGCAACGCTCCCGCCCGGCCGACGAGATCCATGGCGATGTTCACCGCCAGGCTCATGCTCGGCGACTGGAGGACGGCGATCGACTGCGCGGCTGCGGCGATCGCCCGCCGCTCGCGGTCTTCGAGGCCGGTCGTGGCCACCACCAGCGGCACCCGTCGCTCGACGCACGCCGCCACGATCCCGGCCACGGCCTCGGGCAGGGAGAAGTCGATGACCACGTCGGCCGGGCAGTCCCAGCCGGCGGCGACGGTGACGCCCGACGGGGCGAGCCCCGCCAGCGTGCCGGCGTCGGAGCCCGCCCGCGGATGGCCGGCCCGCTCGACCGCGGCCACGAGCCGCCACGGGGGCGTGTCGGCGGCGGCGCAGGCGACGACCCGCTGGCCCATGCGGCCGGCGGCACCATGAACGACGAGACGGAGCGGATTGGCTGACACCGTGGCCTCCTGCATGAACGCCGCCTCGCGCTCGCCGCGGGCGGCTCGGAAAAGACGCGATCAGCCGTAGAGGTCGATCGCCTGGACGATCTCGTCGACGCGATTGCCGACGCTCACGGCCCGGTTGGCGAAGCTCGCCCGGCTCACGCCGCGACTGCCGAGCACGTCGTTGAAGAGCTTCTGGTCGGTGGTGTGGTAGGCGACCGTGGCGGTGGGATCCTTGAGTTGGTGGCCGGTGAGGATGCAGACCACCCGCTCATCGCGGCCGATCACCCCCTCGGCCACGAGCTGCCGGGCCCCGGCCACGCTCGCGGCGCTGGCCGGCTCGCAGCCCAGCCCCCCCGCGCCCACCTGGGCCTTGGCGTCGAGAATTTCCTGTTCGCTCACCTGCCGGACGACGCCGTCGCAGACCTCCAGCGCCCGCAGGCACTTGTTGAGGTTCACGGGCCGATTGATCTCGATGGCGCTGGCGATCGTGTCGGCCCGCTTGTTGTCGCGGTCGAGCTCGTCGTAGTAGTGGCAGGCGGGAGCGAGGTCGGCCCGGCCGCCCTCCCAGCGGAGCCCGCGGCGGTGGTACAGCTCGTAGAGCGTGTTGGCGCCGGCGGCGTTGATCACCGCCAGCCGCGGCACGCGGTCGATGAGGCCCAGCTTTCGCAGCTCGGCGAACGCCTTGCCGAAGGCGCTCGAATTGCCGAGGTTTCCGCCGGGCACCACGATCCAATCGGGCACCTCCCAGCCGAGCGACTCGAGCACCCGAAACATGATCGTCTTCTGCCCCTCCAGACGGAAGGGATTGACGCTGTTGACCAGGTAGATGCCGAGCTTGCCGGAGACCTCCTTGACCCGTGCCATCGCGTCGTCGAAGTCGCCGGCGATCTGGATCGTGAGGGCGCCGTAGTCGAGCGCCTGCGAGAGCTTGCCGTAGGAGATCTTCCCCGAGCCGATGAAGATGATGCCCCGCATCAGCCGCGTCACCGCGCAGTAGACCGCCAGCGACGCGCTGGTGTTGCCGGTCGAGGCGCAGGCCGCCCGCCGGGCGCCGATCATCCGCGCGTGGGTGAAGGCGGCCGACATCCCGTTGTCCTTGAACGATCCCGAGGGATTGAGGCCCTCGTACTGGAGAAACAGGCGGCCCGGATTGACGCCGACGTAGCCCGCGACGCCGTCGGACGGGGCACACATCGTCTGCCCCTCGCCGATCGTCACCACGCTCTCCCGCGGGGCGTAGGGGAGCAGTTCGTGAAACCGCCACACGCCCGAGAAGGCCAACGGATCGCTGCGCCGCATCCACTTCCGCTCGAAAAACTCGAACGAGTTCGGCGGCCGGAGCCGGTCCCAGTCATATTCGACGTCGAGCAGGTTGCGGCAGGCCGGGCAAGCGGTCAGCACCTCGTCCACCGAGAACGTCGCCGCGCAGGCCGGATCGATGCACTGCTGAAAGGCGAGGTCGGTGCGGGCGGCGACGGCCACGGACATATCTCCAGACGATGCCCCTTCCATCGGCACACAGCGGCCGGCCGGTGAGGGGGAGCCCGTCGGGCACGGATTCCCGACGGGCTCAAAGGTAGGTCACGCTCGCGCAGGCAGCAAGTTTTGCCGGCCGCTCCGGTCGCAAGGGCTGTGCGGGAATCGCGGTGATTAAGCCTGCCAGTTTGACAGGCCCAGCATTCCTTTATTACAGTTGCCAGGCTTGGCGGTTCGGGGACGTTCCGGGACCGCGGGTGTGGACATTCAGGCGGAAGACACCATGAAAGCGGCGGAACTCAAGGTCTTCAAGGCGACCCTGGAGAACATGCGGGCCCGACTCCGTGGCGATGTCTCCATGATGGCCGACGCCGCCCTCCGGAAGACCCGGTCGGAGGCCAGCGGCGACCTCTCCAGCATGCCGATTCACATGGCCGACATCGGCTCCGACGCCTACGAGCAGGAGTTCACGCTCTCCCTGATGGCCACCGAAGAAGGCACGCTCGACATGGTCGAACAGGCGTTGCAGCGGATCCGCAGCCGCACCTTCGGCGTGTGCGAGGAGTGCGAGGGCGTGATCTCGAAGAAGCGTCTGGAAGCGATCCCTTTCGCCTCGCTGTGCATCCGCTGCGCCGAAAAGCAGGAGCAGGGCGGGAGCGGCGGTCGGCCGCGCCAGCCGCGCTGACCAGGCGGCGCGGAGCCCGACTCCGCGGGAAGGATTCCGCATGGCACGATCGGCCCGGGGCTGGGTGATCTTCATGGCCGTCGCCATCGCGGCGGCCGGCACGGATCTGTTCACCAAGGACGCCATCTTCCGCGCCCTCGGCATGCCGGGCACGAGCCCGCCGGCGACGATCATCGACGGCGTGCTGTGGCTGGAAACGAACCTCAACGAGGGCGCCTTGTTCGGCATGGGGCAGGGGATGGGCATGGCATTCGCCGCCATCTCCGTGGCCGCGATCGGCGGCATCCTGGCGATGATGTCCCGCCCCGCGACCCGCGACGACCCTTGGCTCGTCGGGGCGCTCGGCCTGATCGTCGGCGGCATCGTCGGCAACCTCTATGATCGGCTGGGGCTGCCGGGCCTCGAATGGCACGCCCCGCTGGAGCGGGTCGGCACGCCCGTCCGCGCGGTCCGCGACTGGATCCACGTGGTCGTACCCGGCGTCATCGACTGGCCGATCTTCAACCTCGCCGACTCCTGGCTCGTAATCGGGGCGGCGATGCTGCTCGTGGCGTCGCTGCGGCCGCCGGTCGCCGACGCCGCATCCCCCGGAGCCACGCCACGATGACTTCCCGCGCCGTCGAGCCTGCCGTCGCCGCCCGCCTCGAAGCCGCGCTCGCGGCCGCGCGGCTCGCCGCCGCCGAGACGCTCCGCTGGTTCGGCGGCACCGGGCTCGTGGTCGATACGAAGGCCGACGACTCCCCGGTCACGCAGGCCGACCGCGCAGCGGAGGCCGTGCTGCGGCAGGAACTGCTCGGCCGGTTCGCCGCCGACGCCTTCCTCGGTGAAGAGACCGGCGGCACGCCGGGCACGAGCGGCTACGAGTGGATCGTCGATCCGATCGACGGCACGAAGTCGTTCATCCGCGGCGTGCCGCTGTATGCGACGCTCGTCGGTTGCCGGCGGGAGGGCCGCGGGGTCCTCGGCGTGATCGCGATCCCGGCCCTGGATGAAACCGTCTACGCGGCCCGCGGCGGCGGCGCCTGGCACGTTCGCGGGACGGCCGCCCCCGTCGCAGCGCGGGTGTCTCCCCGGGCGACGTTGCGGGGGGCCTTGCTCTGCTCGAGCGACTTCACTTCGTTCGCCCGCTGGAGCGGCGGCGTTGACGCCGGCAACGCGGCGCGGACGCGGCTCGAGGCCGCCTGCGGCGTGGTCCGCACCTGGGGCGACGGCTACGGCTACCTGCTGGTGGCGACCGGCCGGGCGGACGTGATGGTCGATCCACTGATGAACGCGTGGGACGCGGCGGCGGTCGAGACCGTGGTCTCGGAAGCCGGCGGCCGGTTCACAGACTGGGCCGGCCGCGACCGCATCGACTCCGGCGACGGCGTGGCCACCAACGGCCTTCTGCACGACGCCGTCCTGGCCGGTCTCCGGACAACGCCCACAAGCCCGGCCGGCTGACGCCACCACCCCGCCGGAGCTTCAGACATGAGCGTCTCCCGGACGCAGACCCGCGAGCCCCCGCGAACCGTCCGCGAGACGCTCGCCGCCCTCGGGCCGGGAATCGTCCTCGCCAGCTGCATCGTGGGATCGGGCGAACTCATCGCCGCCACGACCGTGGGCGCGGAAGCCGGCTTCCTGCTCCTCTGGCTGATCGTGCTCGGCTGCGCCATCAAGGTCGCGGCGCAGATCGAGATCGGCCGCACCGCGCTCACCTGGGGGCGGACGCCGCTGGCCGCTTTCGATGCCGTTCCGGGCCCGCGGCTGGCCGGGCGCGGCTGGATTTATTGGGGCTGGGTGGTGATGACGCTGCTGATCGTCGTCCAGCAGGGGGGCATTCTCATGGGCGTGGCTCAGACGCTCGCGGCCGGAATGCCGCTCTCGACGGCGGGCCGCGAGTGGAACCGCGTGCATGACACCCTGACCGACGCGCGGATCGCCGCGGCGACGGCCGCCCGCGGCGGCGACGCGCGCGGTGCAGCCGCGATCGAGCCCCGGATCGCAGCCCTCGAAACCGAGGCCCGGTTCCTCGCGCGGCCGGCCGACGACATCATCTGGGCCGCGGTCACGGCGATCGTCACGTCTGGGCTGCTGGCGTTCGGCCGCTACCGCATCATCGAACGCGTGTCGCTCGTGCTCGTGGGCACGTTCGTGGGCGTCACGCTCCTCGCCCTCGTGCTGCTGCAGTTCGACCCGGCGTGGGCGATCTCGGGAGCGGAGTTCGCCAGCGGCATCGTGCCCTCGATTCCGCCCACGGTGGCAGGCCGGTCGCCGCTGGTGACGGGCCTGGCCACCTTCGGCATCATCGGCGTCGGGGCCTCCGAGTTGATGTTCTATCCCTACTGGTGCCTGGAGAAGGGCTACGGCCGCGCCGTCGGCCCGCGCGATGATTCGCCGGCCTGGGCCGCGCGGGCACGGGGCTGGATTCGCGTGCTGCAGGTGGATGCCTGGGCGTCAATGGCGGTCTACACCACCGTGACCGTGGCGTTCTATCTGCTCGGCGCGGCGACCCTCGGTCGGCTCGGCCTCCGGCCGGCCGGGGGCGAGATGGTGCGGTCGCTGGGGGCG
>JBIKND010000148.1:0-9656 GCA_044358905.1 Pirellulales bacterium
GAGTTGTTGCCCGAGAGCGTTATCGCGCCGCTCCCGACCTTCGTGAAGCCGCCGCTGCCGGTGATCGAGCCGGCGTAGGAGGTCGAGCTGGCATTGCCCGCCGTGAGAGTGGCGCCGGAGGCGATATCGACCGTGCCGCCGGAGCCGGCGAGCGAGGCCACGGTGTCGCTGCCGCCGATCGACAACCTGCCGCTGTTGACCGTGAGCGTGGCCGCGTCGGCCAGCGTGTTGGCCGAGGTCGTCGCGAACGTGCCGCCCCCAAGAACGAATGCCGTCGAGGCGAGCGTGACGCCGTTGGCCGTGATGAACGAGCCCGAGTTGACGGTCGTCGTGCCGGCCCACGACTGGCTGGCGTTCACCTGGATCGCGGAGGTGCGGCCGCCCGAGACGGTGAAATCGACATTGGGCTTGTTGAGAGCGTTCGGGCCGAGCTCCGTGTTGAGCGTGAGATTCGTGACGCTGCCGGTGTCGCTTCCCCAGACCACGTAATCGAGGCTGTTGTCGTTGTAGATCGTGCCGCTGAGGATCAGGCTTGCCTTGACGGGGTTGAGTTGGATCTCGGGGGCTGCGGACTTTCCGCCGGACAAGTTCATGGTCACGGTCTGGGTATACGAACTGAGGTTCTCCAGCCGCACTCTGAAATCGATGCCATCACCCGTTGACGAGAGCGTGCGGGCCACGGGGAACGTCGTCTCCCATTTGATGTCGTCCACCGCGTTCCACCCCAGGTCGTAGACCAGCCCAGTCACGCCCGACTTTTGGTTGTCGCGGAAAAGGAGGGATTTGTTGGAACTCCACGTGGGATTCTGGTTGTTGAGCCAGTTGCCGGACCGGCTGAACAGACTGCTGCTGTTTGCGTCGTCACCGATCCACACCGGGTCTTGCGCCGATGCGGGCAAAGATCCGGTCGCGAGCAGGGCGCCGATGAGGAGCACCGCACCAGCGCGGCATGCAGACGAGAGCGGCGAACGGGCTTGCGAGGTGAGAGTCATGGTTGCAATGGGGACCATGGCCAGGGATCAGCTCATCATCAACACGGCGATCGCGATCACCGCGGCGCCGACGCCGACGGGGAGCGTGACGAATGCCTGGGCGGAGCCCGTGGGAGCAACGAGCTTGGCCCGTTCGTCCGTGGGGAGCCCCAGCAAAGCCTCGAGATCCCGGAACGTGATCGGGTGCGAAAGCAGCGAATCGGCGCCCGCGGCGAGGGCGTCGCTCTCGGCGACGGACCACTGCCGACAGCCCGGAGCCGACGCCTCGACGACCGCGACCCGCGTGTCCCGGCGCCCCTTGGCGGCGAGTTGCGACTGCAACAGCGGCACGAGGTCGTGCCCCGACATATCGTCGAGTTCGGGAGCGATCAGCCAGGCGTCCACGCGGAGCCGCCGGGCGAGCTTCACCGCCTCGGCGCCGCTGGCCCGGAAGTGGAGCGTGAGTTTGCCGAGTCGAGCACTGGCCGCCAACGGCTTATAGGCATCGAATCGCGGATCCACCACGACGACACTGGGAACGGCCGATTCGATAAGTTCGGGCAGTGAGATGGACATTGGCTTCTCCCGGGGCACCAGCTTGTGAACGGCAGGACGAAAGAGCGTTTTGGAGCGAAAAAGGCGGCAGAGGACGAGCTGAAGGAGATCAGCCTGCGACCTCCTTGGAAACGACGTGCGGGGCCCGCGTCGCCAGGATCACGTCGACCGTGACGGGACGCACCAGGTAGCCGGCGACTCCGCAGGCAAGCGACCGCTGCTCCTCGTCGAGCAAGTAGGCGTCGGAGACCAGAAACACGCCGGGACGCATCCCTTCGCCGACCCGATCCAGCGAGACGCGGGAGCCTTCCATGAGCGGATCGACATCACCCTGAAGGATGCTCGGCGACAACATCGAAAGCAGATCGAAACCGGACATGTCGGGAAGGTCGGTGCTGACCAGCCACGCGTCGGCCCGAAACCGGCGGGAAAGGCGAATCGCCGACCGGCCGTCGACGCAGAAGTGCAGCCCCACATCACCCGCTTGTGCCGCCTCGACGAAATCGGCGTAGCGATCGCACGTGGCATCGACGATCACGATCTCATGGATGCCCACGTCGCGCAGGGACGGCGGGGCATCGGGCGTCTGCTCAAAGTTGTTGTTGTTCACGGCAAAATCCAAAGGCAAGGCGGGGAGAGGAAAACCGGAGGGAGAAACCAGGGACAGTTGCGACGTATCGAATCACCGACGTTCTGCCGTATGGCACGACGTCAGCCCACGACCACCACGATGACTGCCGTCACGGCCAGCAGGCAGCCGACGAACAGAGACGAAAGGGCTCGCATCGGCGGGATCGAGGACGAAGCGAACGGGCTGAACATGCAGAAACCTTTTGAAACGAAGAGGCGACCTGAAAAGCGAGAGAACCGAACGCGGCGAACAAGCAATTCAGACGAACGACACGATCGACAGGAACAACGCGATGGGGACGATGCACAGCAGCATGTCGGCCCGAGTCAGGGACCAGCCACCGTTGCCGGCGGACGAAGAAACGTTCATGAGCGGACTCCTTTTCTCGCTCGCGAGAGCGATGCCTTGCGGCGGCCGGCGACCTGGTCCGTCGGGCCCACTGCCCGATCGGAGGTGGTCGTTGGACCGCCACGCGGAAACAGCAGTTGCACCTCCCGTGCCGAAACCGGCGGCGACTTCAGAAAAAATCCGCCGCCCGCAAAAAAGCCCATCTTTTCAGGCTTTCGCCGCTTCTTGTGCCGACCGCGCCGGTGCTGACGGGAGGAACGGTCGCAACGACACTGGGGCGAATCGCCCCAGGAGGGAGGTCGCTGGCGACCAGGGGGTGGGGCGATTCGCCCCAGCGCTTGTGCTAGCTGGCCATGGCTCGGCGGACCAATTCGGCGGGGACGCCGTCGACCAGGTCGACGTGGCCGATGCGTGACGGGAGCACGAATCGCAGCTCGCCCCCGACCGTCTTTTTATCCCGTCCCATGATGGCCAGCAGTTCCTCCGCCGGCATGGCCATGCCGGGAGGCGGCTCGATCGGCAGGCCGAGACCGACGAGGAGCCGGTCCTGCCGGGTGACGACCTCGTCGGAAATCCGCCCCAGATCCCGGGCCAATCGTGCCGCCCGGGCCATGCCGATGGCCACCGCCTCGCCGTGCAGCAGCGTGCCGTAGCCCGCCGCCGTCTCGTAGGCGTGGGCGAAGGTGTGGCCGTAATTGAGCACCGCCCGCAGGCCGGTCAGTTCCCGCTCGTCCCGTTCGACCACGCCGGCCTTCAGGGCCGCGGATCGCTCCACGGCATGGGCCAGGGCAGACGGGTCGCGGGCCAGGAGCGGTTCGACATTCCCCTCCAGCCAGCCGAAAAATGCGGCGTCGAGAATCATGCCGTACTTCACCACTTCGGCGTAGCCGCTGACGAACTCCCGCGTCGGCAGCGTGGCGAGCGTGTCGATGTCGGCGACCACGCCCTGGGGCTGCCAGAAGGCTCCGACCAGGTTTTTCCCGGCCGGAAGATTGATCCCGGTTTTGCCTCCGATGGCGCTGTCCACCTGGGCGACCAGGGTCGTCGGCACCTGCCAGCAGGCCAGGCCGCGACCGAACGTCGCGGCCACGAATCCGGCCAGGTCGCCGACGACGCCCCCGCCCACCGCGACGACGTGCGTCCGGCGGTCCACGGCATGAGCGGCCAGGGCGTCCCAGAGGCGGCCGGCCTCGGCGATCGATTTCGAACCCTCCCCCGACCGCACGACCAGGGTCGCGACATCGACCCCGGCGGCCTGCAGCGACGCTTCGACGGCGGCGGCATGGGTGGTGGCCACCGCGGCGTCGGCGATCACGACGGCCCGCCGGCCGCCAGTGTTGCGTACGGATGGACCGACCGTGGGAAGGAGGCCCCGGCCCACGCTGATGTCGTAGGAACGGTCCGCCCCGGAGGGCGTGGCTG
This sequence comes from Pirellulales bacterium, assembly GCA_044358905.1. GTDB lineage: Bacteria > Planctomycetota > Planctomycetia > Pirellulales > UBA1268 > QWPN01. The sequence goes on from JBIKND010000148.1 coordinate 3,928, forward strand.
CCGGCAGCTGCAGGCGGATGGTGGCCACGGTCAGCGGCCGCTCGCGCGGTCCAGATCGGCCGCCGTCACCGTGATCACCCGGGCGAAGCCGGTGTGCTGGCGGACGTAATCGAGCTCCGCCGCCTCCTGCGGAGAGGCATGCAGCAGGGCTTCCGCGCGGGCCTTGTCGGCGGCCGTCCAGTCCTCGTATTCAGCCGGCCAGACCGTGTGGTTTTCGACGACGAGGGCTTCGCGATAGGGGTCGAAGGCGTTGGGCATGCGGGATCTCCTGCAGGACGTTCGGGGGCAGAGTATACATGCCGCCAGCCAGCGCGGCGGGCCGCGCGACCGTCGGAAACACCACGATGCCCCCGTCACTTCCGCACCGCTCCTCCGCCGCTTTTGCCCGGCCCTCCGGTAGCCGCGTCGTCGTCGGCCTGCTGGCCCTGGGGGCCGCCCTGGCGGCGTTCGCCCTCGCCTTCCAGTGGCGGCAGACGGACGGCTGCCTGGGCTTCTACGGCAGCGACGTGGCGCGGGCGATCGCCGCCGCCCCGCATGTGGAGCTCTGGGCCCTCGGGGCCGGCGCCGAGCCCGGTCGCCTCGTCGCCACCGGACGGTGCGACGTCTCGCGGGCGCCGGGGCTCGTGCACCTCCGCCGCGGGCTCGTGGAAGACGCGAACTTCGACTGGCGGCCCTCCGAGCCGCGTCGGCTCTCGCCGGAACGATGGTCCGCTGGCCTCGTCTTTGCGGCGGCCCCGGGCGATCCTCCGGCCGCGATCATCGCGATCGGGTTCGACCCGGGCGGCGGTGCGTTGTGCGTCGTGGGGCAGCCGGGTCGCGTCCGCCTGGGCCGGATCGAGCGCGGCCTCCGCACGTGGGTCGAGGCCAGCTGCCCACGGCCCGAAACCGGTCCCGGGGCCGGGAAATGACCGGCTGAAATCGGGCTTTTGGCGGGGCGGCAGCCGGCCTATCCTCCCCGCTCCCCGGACCGGGCCGCCGTCGGCCGGACGTCCCCACCCGGTGTCCCTCGCCGCGAGGACAGGCTGCCATGCGCTCGATCGCCGTCGCGAACCAAAAAGGCGGAGTCGGAAAGACGACGACCTCGGTGAACCTCGCCGTGGCGCTGGCGCGGCAGGGGCGCCGCGTGTGTCTCGTCGATCTCGATCCGCAGGCCCATGCCACGCTCCACCTGGGCGTCATGCCCGGGAGCCATCCGCTCTCGGCCTTCGACGTGCTCGTCGGCGGGCAACCGCTGGCGGCCGCGAGCGTGCCGGCGGGCGACAACCTCTGCGTGGTGCCGTCGCACATCGACCTCTCGGCCGTCGAGATGGCACTGGCCGGAAAGCCCGGGCGGGAGTCGATCCTGCGGCAACGGATCGACTCCGATCCACGGTGCACGGGCCGGGCCGGAGCCGACCAGGACTTCGACTACCTCGTCGTCGACTGCCCGCCCTCGCTGGGGCTGCTCTCGCTCAACGCCATGGCCGCCGTCGACGAAGTGCTCCTGCCGTTGCAGCCGCACTTTCTGGCGCTCCATGGCCTGAGCAAACTGCTGGAAACGATCGAACTCGTCTCCGAGCGGGTCAATCCGCGGCTCCGACTCCTGGGGGTCGTGCTCTGCATGTACGAATCGGGCACCCGATTGGCGAATGAGATCGGCCGTGACGTGGCGGCCTTCTTCGCGGGTGGCGAGGCCGCGCACCCGTCGTGGGCGGCGGGCCGTCTTTTCGAGGCCCGGATCCGCCGCAACATCCGCCTCGCCGAGGCGCCGAGTTTCGGGCAGTCGATCTTCGACTACGCCCCCGATTCCCACGGGGCGGAGGATTACGCCGCGCTCGCCGGCGAGGTCGATCAGGCGGCCGCCGTGGCGCGGGATGCGGTGCGTCGCGTCGCCTGACCCCGGTCGGCGGCGTCGTCACCGGCCGCTGCATCGGGGCCGTATAGTTCCGGCATCCACCAGTACCGCGACTCGCAGGGATCGACGCCGGTGAGCACGCCCGTGGCGTCGAAGTCTTCGGCCGACACGAATCCGACGCTCCCGGCCGGCCGGACCTCCCCGATCAGGGCCGGTGGCAGGAAGGGGCGCGGCGGCTGGAGTGGATTGCGCTGCAACATGCGGACCGCGACCGTTCGAGAACGTCCGACCACCCGTGGAGGCCGTGGGGCTCGTCTTGCCCCCGGAGTGTCTTTCGGCCGCCGTCGCGGGCGTAGACCAATTCCCGGCAGAAGATCGTCCCTGCGAAAGATTGTTGCCTGGGGATTATGGGCAAGCAAGGAAAAATGATCGCTTTGGCGAAGTTGAGCCGATTTTCTTCGCAAAAAAAGGCGATTTTGTAGTATCTCGGCGGAGGTTTTCCATGGATTGCCCGTGCAGGGGACGGTCGAGGTTGGTCCCATCCGCAGTTGCGGTCGCCGCGGCCGTTCTCGTGGCGGCCGCCACCGGGGCTCCGCCCGAGGGGTTCCGCGCGCTGGCCCCTGGTTCGCTCACGGTGATTCCGCCGGATCGCTCGGCGGACGATGCCTTGCAGCGCGCCGATCTCCTCGAAATCACCGACGGCCGGGCCGATCGCCGCTGGACGCCCAAGCGTTCACAGGTGAACACGACGTTCGTGGAGCGGGCGAAGGGTCGGGAGTTCGCCGGCGGCGTGTGGTGTCTGGAGTTCGCCTACAAGTCGCCGCGGATGATCGATGTCGATGTCCCGGCGCCCGACGGCAAGATGCGGCGGAAGCGGATGTGGTACCTGCTCTACCGGGTGAAGAACACCGGTGGGCGCCGCGTGGTGGTCGATGCCGAAGACGCCACCAAACGGTCCACCGAGCGGTTCGAGCAGCCGGTCCGATTCGTGCCGCACTTCGTGCTCGAGAGCCTCGAGCCGTTGGCCGACGCCGAGGGGGTGATGGCCTACCGCGCCTACCTGGATCGCGTCGTCCCCTCGGCAATGGCGGCGATCCGCACGCGGGAAAAGCCGCCCGGCAGGCTGTTCGACAGCGCGTCGATGACGGAGGCCGACATCCCGCCGGGCGAAGAGCGGTGGGGCGTCGCGATCTGGGAGGACGTCGACCCCCGGATCGACTACTTTTCGATCTACGTTCGAGGCCTCACCAACGCCATGCGGTGGCGGCAGATTCCGGGCTCGAAGATCGGCCCCGAAGACCCGCCCGGCATCCACATGGAGCACGCCCTCGAAGCCCTGCGGCTCGACTTCTGGCGGCCGGGCGACGATCGCGACGAGGTCGAGGAGGAGATGAGCGTCGGCTATCGGGGCATGTTCGAACGCATGACCCTCGGTGCACGGCTTTTGGAGGCCGTGGGGCGGCCACAGCTGACGAAGTCCCGGCCGGGACCCGGACTCGATTCGTTGGGGCTGAAATGGTCCGATCTGCTCGAGCCCGACGCCGGCGGCGGCATGGCCAGCCTGTTGCCTTTGGAGTCCGTCCTGCGGAAGCTCGCCGCGCTCCCCGACCCGCTGGCCCGTGGCGCGGCGGCGAGAGACGTGTTCGGCGACCTCGGCATCCAGGCGATCGAGGACCTGACGCGGGCCCTGGCCGGACCGGTCGAAGCCGATCGCGACGCCGCCCGCCGCGCGGCGCTCGAACCGCTCGGGCTGACGCCGGAAAAGGTCGCGGCCAAGCCGCTCGAGTCGCTCGCCCAGGTCGTGCGGGCGATGGAATCGGCACCCACCCACGACGCTCGCCTGCGGGAGGCGGCGGCCGTCTTCGGGCCGGCTGGCCGGCGGGTGGAGCAGTTGGCGAAGGACCTGGCGGCCGCCCGCGCGGCGGCGGTGCTCGAGGATCTCCAGGCCCGTCCGGACGACCTGGGCCGGGAGGACGCGGCGGCGACCTTCGCGGCCCTCCAACGGCTCCTTGAATCGCACCCGGAGGCGGAGCGGCGCCCCCAGATGCTCGAGGGACTGTTCGGCCCGCGGGGCCCGCAGGTGTATGCCGCGGCCGCGGCCGTTCACGAGGGAATTGACCACGAGTGGGTTTTCCGGTACGAACGGGATGCTTCGGCCCCTTGATTTCCTGGGCCGGGCATGCGACCGTTGAATCGCGATTCCGCCGCGGAGTGATTGTCGATGGCACATAAAAAAGGTCAGGGTTCCAGCCGTAACGGCCGCGATTCGAATGCCCAGCGGCGTGGCGTGAAGAAGTTCGCCGGCGAGCAGGTGCTGGCGGGCAACATCCTCGTGCGCCAGGTGGGCACGAAGTTTCATCCCGGCGCGAACGTCGGGATGGGATCTGATTACACCCTCTTCGCGCTCACCGAAGGCGTGGTGATGTTCGACCGCGAAGGACGGCGGGTGAACGTCGTCTCAGGCCAGTCGGCCTGATGCCGGTGCGGGCCAAGCCCGCGAGGTGCCGGCGTGTTCGTGGATCGCGTTCAGATCGAGGTGGCCGCCGGCAATGGTGGCCGCGGCATCTGCAGTTTTCGGCGCGAGAAATATATCCCGAAGGGCGGCCCCGACGGCGGTGACGGCGGCCACGGCGGCAGCGTGATCCTCGAGGCGCGGGCGGGCGTTGATTCCCTCGCCGCGTTGTCCCATCGCCGCCAGTGGCGGGCCGAGCACGGCGCGGCCGGTGGGCCGGCGAACTGCCAGGGCCGCAACGCCGAGGACCTCACGCTCCTCGTGCCGCCGGGCACGATCGTCATCGACGAGGCGACGGGGCTCGTGCTCAAGGACCTGGCCGCCGCGGGCGAATCGATCGTCGCCGCCAAGGGAGGCGCCGGCGGGTGGGGCAACATCCACTTCAAGTCCTCGACCAACCGCGCCCCCCGGCAGACCACGCCCGGCGAACAGGGCGAGGTGCGGCGGCTCATGCTGGAACTGAAGGTGATCGCCGACGTCGGTCTCGTCGGCAAGCCGAACGCCGGCAAGAGCACGCTCCTCTCCCGGCTCTCGCGGGCCCGGCCGGAGATCGCCGACTACGCCTTCACCACGAAGGTGCCGATCCTGGGCATCGTGGCCGTGTCCCGCGACCGGAGCTTCGTGCTCGCCGACCTGCCGGGACTGATCGAGGGGGCCCATGTGGGCGTGGGCCTCGGCCATGAGTTCCTCCGGCACGTCGAGCGGGCGGGCATCCTCGTGCACGTCGTCGAGCCCTTTCCGGTCGACGGCAGCGATCCGCTGGCCAACTACCGGGCGATCCGCGACGAACTCGTGCGGTACGACGCGCCGCTCGGCGAGCGTCCGGAGATCGTGGTCGTGAGCAAATCGGAACTGCCGGGGGCGGACGTCGTGCGGGCCGAGCTCGCGGCCGCCATCGGCCGCGACGTGATCGGCATCAGCGCGGTGACCGGCGCCGGGCTCGACGCCCTGCTGCGGGCGGTGGTGGCGGAACTCGACCGCCGGAGCGGTGCGGCATGAACGCCTCCGGCGGCCCGCCGATCTGCCGCGGCGACACCGTGCTCCTCGCCGACGTCGGCAACACGCGGATCAAGCTGGCCGTGGTCGAGGACCATGACCTCGGGGCCGGCCGGCGGCAGTTGCCACGGATCGCCCGCCGCCAGGATCTCATGAGCCGCGACTTCCGGCCGGCGAACCTGGAGGCCTGGCTGGCGGGCGTGGCCCCCGGGCCGGCGGTGCTGCTCGTCGGCAGCGTGCACGAGGCCGCCGCCGTGCGGCTGGAGGCGGCGGTCGCCGAGGTCTCGGCGACGCGACACCGCGCCGTCCGCCAGCGCCGCATCGGCCACGCCGACCTGCCATTGGCGGTGCTCGTGGACGAGCCCCACCGGGTGGGCATCGACCGGC
>JBIKND010000149.1:0-9620 GCA_044358905.1 Pirellulales bacterium
TCCGGGCGGGGGGGCGACCCCGCCCCGACAGCCGCCGCCCAGCGGCGGCCACGGTCGCCCGGAGGTGCGACCGCCCGGCCATCCGGCGAACCCTCGGCGTTCGCCGCGATGGCCCAAGCCTGCGGGGGCCAGGGATGGCGCTCGCTGTCGCGCCGACGCATCCCTCCGGGCCTGCTTCGGCTTCCATCGGCTCGGCGAAGCCGAGCCTTCAGCCGCCGCCACGCGGCGGCCACGGTCGCCCGGAGGTGCGACCGCCCGGCCATCCGGCGAACCCTCGGCGTTCGCCGCGATGGCCCAAGCCTGCGGGGGCCAGGGATGGCCCCGCAGGCGTGCAAATCAGTTCCGGCTGAAGTCGGGAGGAAAGGTGCGCGTGGCGACGGCGGCGGGGCGGTTGGTGATGGCGTCGAGCAGGAGTTGCGTGCGGCGGAAGACATCGCACTCGGCGAGGAGCCGCATCTTGACCTCCAGGTCGAGGTCGATCGTGTAGGAGACGATGTCGGCCAGCATGCTCAGCGTGATCTGGCTGCCAAGGAGCTGGTCGAGCTGCTCGTAGGCGTTGGGGAGCTTGGGCATCGCCCGCTTGAAGGCCGAGAGCAGTTCCTGCTGGAGGATCGCGGCCGCGCCGGCCGGCGCCTCCTCGGGCTCGTGGTCGTCGAGGATCTCCGCCTCGCAGACACGGAACAGTTTCTTCGGAGGCAGTTCGTCGATGAGCCGCAGCCGGCGAACGCCGAGCACGAGGACGTTGTAGGTGCCCTGCTTGGTGCGCTGGTGCGTCGCGATGCGGCACAGGCAGGCCGTGGACCGCAGCGGCGGCCGGCCCTCGTAGGCCTGTTCCCAGCCGGGCGCGAGCACGCCCAGCGCCAGCAGCCGGTCGCCCTCGACGGCCTCCTCGACCAGCGCCCGGTACCGCGGCTCGAAGATGTGGAGCGCCTGCATGACGTGCGGAAACATCACCAGATTGGGCAGCGGAAAGACGCGGGCCTGTCCGGAAAACTGCTCGGGAGAAAAGGCGAGTGGTTCGTCGGACATGCAGTCGGAACCGCGTCGCGGCTTCCCAGCAGGGGCGTCAGGCGGCTGGCTTCGGGGGCGGATCGAGATGGATCTCGGGCAGCAGGTCGGGATTCAGTTCGATCCGGGGAAACTCCTCGGTGCTCCGCGCCACCTCCGCCAGGCAGGCGTCGAAGGCGGCCAGGAAGCCGGTCACGTCGAGGCCCAGGTGCCGCGGCGCGTAAGGCTCCAGGTAGCCGTGCACGCTGCCGTGCAGCTTGCGGGCCCCGCGAATGTTTCCGTTGCCGAAATGATAGAGTGCGACGGCGGCCTGGATGAGGGCCTGATAGAACCGGCGGGACGGTCCCCGGTACTCCGTCCAGAGCTCCTCCCAGATCTCGTGGCTCTCGTAGTAGTCGCAGGCGTTGAACATCTCGATCCCGCGGAGGTACAGCGGGTCGTAGTCGGCGCCCGGGATGCTTTCGTCGCCGGCCATGATGAAAGATGCTCCGTGAACTCGATGAATCGTAGCACCTCGCAGCGCCGAGCGAAGCCGGCTCGCCCGGCACCCCGGGGCCGGGAGTCGGTCGCGGCCCGCAAGGACCGGGCCGCGGCGATCACCCGCCGGCTGGCCGAGTCCTATCCAGCGGCCCGTTGCTCGCTCGATTTCACGAGCCCGTTTCAGCTGCTCGTGGCCACGATCCTCTCGGCCCAGTGCACCGACAAGCGGGTGAACGCCGTCACCGGCGACCTGTTCCGCCGCTGGCCCGCGCCGGCGGACATGGCGGCGGCCCGGCAGCCCGACCTCGAGCAGGTGATCCGCAGCACCGGCTTCTTCCGGGCCAAAGCCAAGAGCATCCTGGGCTGCTGCCGCGGCCTCGTGGAGCGGCATGGCGGCGCGGTGCCGCGCACGCTCGAGGACCTCATCCGCCTGCCCGGCGTGGGCCGCAAGACGGCCAACGTCGTCCTTGGCTCCGCCTTCGGCCTGGCGACGGGGGTGGTGGTCGACACCCACGTCGGCCGCATCGCCCGCCGGCTCGGGCTCACGCGGCAGACCGACGCCGTCAAGGCGGAACGCGACCTGATGGCCGTCCTGCCGCGCGACGAATGGATCGCCTTCAGTCATCGGGTCATCGAGCACGGCCGCGCCGTCTGCACGGCGCGGCGGCCGCGGTGCGCGGGCTGCGTGCTCGCCGACCTCTGCCCGCAGGTCGGCGTGAAGCGGTTGCCCGCCTGACGCGGGCGTTGGCCGCGCCCCATGGGCAAGGCGGCGGGAGGCAGCGTACAATCCCGCCCATCGGTCGCAGCCCGGATCGTGCCCTCCGCCACCGCACGGGAACTTCCCATGATCCTCTCCGGCAACGAGATCAAGCAGCAGCTCGGCCGTAACATCCTGATCGACCCGTTCGACGAGAGCCGGCTGAACCCCAACAGCTACAACCTCTCGCTCCACGACGAACTGCTCGTCTACGAGGAGGTGGTGCTCGACATGCGGAAGAGCAACCGCGTCGAGCGGATCCGGATTCCCGAGGACGGCCTCGTGCTCACCCCCAACCAGCTCTACCTGGGCCGCACCGTGGAGCGGACGGAGACGCACAACCTCGTGCCGATGATCGAGGGCCGGTCCTCGATCGGCCGGCTGGGCCTGTTCGTCCACGTCACCGCCGGTTTCGGCGACGTCGGCTTCTGCGGCTACTGGACGCTGGAGATGTTCGCCGTCCAGCCGGTGAAGATCTACCCGGGCGTGCCGATCTGCCAGATCTTCTTCCATCAGATCGCCGGCGACATCACCGAATACGCCAGCGACAAGTACCAGCACAACCGCGACATCCAGCCGAGCCTGCTGTTCCGGGAGTTGACCGCGGACGGCGACCGCGGCCAGCAGCTGGAACTGGAGTTCTCGGCCGAGGCCGCAGCGCTCGTCGCCGCGCGGGCCGCGAAGTAGGTGCCGCATGCTCCCCAAAGCCCTCGCCTGGTCGTCTCTCGGTCTCGCGTTGCTGTTCGTGGCGCTCGCGCTGACCGGCGTGTTCGGCTGGGACTCGCTCGGCAGTGATACGGCCACGATGCTCTTCACCTTCGGCGCGATCCCGGCGCTCGCCATCTCCCTCCTCTTGGCGCTGGCCCTGCTCTTCGTGTCGGCGTTTCAGTCGAAGGACTGACCGCCGCGCGGCCCCCGCTGTTCATTCCCTCCCCGTCCTCCCGGCATACTCCCGTGCTCCGAACCCACACCTGCGGCGAATTGCGTCCTTCTCACATCGGCGGTGAAACGGCCCTCTGCGGCTGGGTGGACCGCGTCCGCGACCACAAGGGCGTGATCTTCGTCGACCTCCGCGACCGCTGGGGCAAGACCCAGGTCGTGATCGGCCCCGACTCGCCGGCCGAGACGCTCGCCGCCGCGCGGGCGGTGCGACCGGAGTGGGTGATCCGCGTCCACGGGGTGGTCGGCGCACGGCCCGAGGGCACGACGAACCCCAAGCTCGCCACGGGCGGCGTCGAGGTCCTGTGCCGCCGCCTCGACGTCCTCAACGAGGCGGAGACGCCCGTCTTCCAGCCGGGCGCGACCGATCTGCCCGGCGAGGAGGTGCGGCTCGCGCATCGCTGGCTCGACCTACGACGGCCGGCCATGCAGGACAACATGTTCCTGCGCAGCCGGATCGTGAAGATCATGCGCGACCACTTCGACGAACTCGGCTTCATCGACGTGGAGACGCCGATGCTCGGCAAGAGCACGCCCGAAGGAGCCCGCGACTACCTCGTGCCCAGCCGGCTGGAGCACGGCTCGTTCTTCGCCCTGCCGCAGTCGCCGCAGCTCTACAAGCAGCTGCTGATGATGGCGGGCTTCGACCGCTACGTGCAGGTGGCGAAGTGCTTCCGCGACGAAGACCTGCGGGCCGACCGGCAGCCGGAGTTCACCCAGCTCGACGTGGAGATGTCGTTCGTCGAGGCCGACGACGTGATGGGAGTGATCGAGGGGCTCGTGCAGCGCACCGCCCGGGAGATCCTCGGGCTCGACGTGCCGCTGCCGCTGCCGCGGCTGACCTGGGACGAGTGCATGGAGCGATTCGGCCACGACGCCCCGGACCTGCGGTTCGGCCTGGAGATCGTCGACCTCACGGCGATCGCCGGTGAGAGCGAGTTTCGCGTCTTCCGCGGGGCCGTGGAGAGCGGCGGCCGGGTGCGCGGCATCCGCGTGCCGGGCGCGGCGGGGAAGTTCTCCCGCAAGGAACTCGACGACCTGACGGCCGTCGCCGTCGAGGGGGGCGCGAAGGGGCTCGTGTGGCTGAAGGTCGAGGCCGACGGCTCATGGAGCGGCCCGGTCGCCAAGAACCTGGGGCCGATCGCCGAGCCCCTGCGGGCGAAGCTCGGGTGCGAGGCCGGCGACCTGGCGCTGATCGTCGCCGACTCCTTCGAGACGACCTGCAAGGCGCTGCACATGCTCCGCAAGCGGCTCGGCGGCCAGCTCGGGCTCTATGATCCGAATGCCATGCACTTCTCCTGGGTCGTCGACTTCCCGATGTTCGCCCACGACAACGAAAGCGGCGGCTGGGCCTCGATGCACCATCCCTTCACGGCGCCGCGGCCGGCCGATCTCGAGATCCTGGAGAGCGACCCGGCGGCCTGCCGGGCCGTGGCCTACGACCTCGTGATCAATGGGTCGGAGGCCGGCGGCGGCACGATCCGGATTCACGACGGCGGCACGCAGGAAAAGGTCTTCAACCTGCTCGGCATCACGCCGCAGGTGGCCCGCGAGCGGTTCGGCTTCCTGCTCGACGCCCTCCGCAGCGGCGCCCCGCCGCACGGCGGCATCGCCCTGGGCATCGACCGCTGGGTGATGCTCTTCGGCAAGCTCGACAGCATCCGCGACGTGATCGCCTTCCCGAAGACGCAGAAGGCGAGCGACCTGATGACCGGCGCGCCGGCGGCGGTGGAGCCGAAGCAGCTCGCGGAACTCGGCGTCCGCGTGGTCGTGCCGCCGAAGCCGGCCTAAACGGCGGTCAGCTCTGCCACGCTGACCCCCTGCCACACTGCCCCCTGCCACACTGCCCCCCTGCCACACTGCCCCCCTGCCACGCTGCCCCCCTGCCCCCCTGCCGGGAAGCCCGAAGCGGAAGCTGAGGGAATACGCCCCGCTCCACCGGACACCGTTCCGCATTTCCTCGGCTCGCGCCTCGGGCTTCAAGGGCAACGGTCACCTTCGGCCCCTGCCGGACTGAAGCGTCCCCCGACCATCCGCGCCACGATCCACACGGCGGGAACCGCCAGCAGCACGAACGCGGCGACCAGCAGGGCCGCGGTCATCGGCACGACGTCGAATCGACTGCGGCCGAGAAGTGTTTGGGCGAACGCGTAGCAGCCGAACAGCGCGTTGCCCACCGCTGCGGCCGCGACCAATCGCACCCGGCCCCGGGTGGCCACGCCGACCCGACGGGCCGCCCAGGCGAGCAGCGGCAGTGACTGGAGGGCGTGGAGCGCGGCGCCATGCGGGAACTTGAGCACCCCGGCAGCGTGGTACGTCTCCGGAGGCAGCCCGGCGGCACGACGGGTCTCGCCCGCGGCGCCCGCCCAGATGCCGAGCACGCAGGAGATCGCCAGCAGGCCGAGCCCGGCACGGGCAGCGAGGAGCATGTCGGGCGGCAGACGCACCGCCGAGACCAAACAGCGCACCGTCAGGTCGCCGATCACGAGCGTCACGCCGAGGATCAGCCAGGTCATGACGTCGTACGCGGCCGAGTCGAACGGCGTATCGCGGTTGAAGTGGCTGGCCACGCCGCGCCACCGCTGCAGGTCGATGAGCGCCACCTCCACGACCAGCGCCGCGGCCGTGGCCCAGGCGAGGTGGCCGTCCCCGCGGCGCCAGGGAAGCGCGGCCCACACCCAACCGAGCGACCAGCATGTCAGCCCGCCGGAGATACCGAAGAGAATCGGTTTGCGCCAGGTGACGGGCCCCTCCCACGGGCCACCGAGCGCGGCCCAGACCGCGAGGTGGGCCAGCCCACTGGCGACGAGCAGCGTGCCGGCCACGGCCAGCGGCCGGCCACGCCGCTCGCGGCACCACTCGGGAAGTCGCCAGTCGGGATCGGAAGAGGAATCCATAGAATCTGCATCGTATCCCAAGTCCGCGCGTGCCAGGCTTGGCGTCAACGTGGAGTTTCCACCCATGAAGCCCCGGGGCGCCAAGTCCGGGGATCGGCGGTCAGAGACCGCCGCTACAGACGGTCGAGCCACATGCTGCCCCTGGCACGCCAAAACTGATATGGTTCTTTCCCTGAAAGGCTGTCGCAGGACGCGACGGCGGGAGGCCGTGGCAACCCTTGGCGTTGCCATCGACCGACCAAGCAAACGAGGCCATGGATCGTCTGCGGTACACTTCGCGTCGCACGATGCGACGCGTGTCGGTCATGGCGAACCTTGGCTTCGCCATCGACCGACCAAGCAAACGAGGCCATGGATGGCTCGTTTGCGCTAAGGAAAGGGCGGCTAGCTCAATTGGTCAGAGCACCTCGTTTACACCGAGGGGGTTGGGGGTTCGAGTCCCTCGCCGCCCACTGAAGCCATGCTTCCGAGAGACATCCCATGAGCCTTCGGCACGCCCTCGCCTTCCTGTTGGCCGTCGTGACCGCGACGGCCCACGGAGCCGAACGGCCCGTGGCCTTCGTCGGCGCCGAGGTGCTGCCGATCGCCGCGCCCCCCATACCGGCGGGCACCGTCGTCGTCGCCAACGGCAAGATCGTGGCCGTCGGGCCCTGTGTGTCGACGCCCGTGCCGGCCGACGCCGAACGGATCGAATGCGCCGGCAAGGTGATCATGCCGGGGCTCGTCGACACCCACAGCCACGTGGGCGGCGGCTGGGGCGGCGACGCCAGCGGCCCGATCCAGCCAGACGTACGGATCCTCGACTCGATCAACGTCCGCGATGCGGGGTTCCGCAAGGCGGTCGCCGGCGGCCTGACCACGCTCAACATCATGCCCGGCTCCGGCCACCTGCTCAGCGGCCAGACCGTCTACGCCAAGCTGCGCAAGGCGGCGACGATCGACGACCTTCTCATCCGCGACGCCACCGGCCGGATGCTGGGCGGAATGAAGATGGCCAACGGCACCAACTCGCAAAAGGAGCCCCCCTTCCCCGGCACCCGCTCGAAGTCGGCGGCGTTGGTGCGGCAGAAGTTTCTCAAGGCCCAGGACTACCGCCGCAAGGTGGCGGAGGCGAAAGGCGATCCCGCGAAACTGCCCGACCGCGACCTGGAGATGGAAGGACTCGTGGACGTGCTCGAGGGCCGGGTCATCGTCCACCATCATGCCCATCGCGCCGACGACCTGATGACGGTGCTCCGCCTGCGGGACGAGTTCGGCTTCAAGGTCGTGCTCCACCATGCCAGCGAGGCCTGGAAGATCGCCGACGCCCTGGCCAAGGCCGGAGCCGCCTGCTCGGTGATCGTCGTGGACTCGCCCGGCGGCAAGATCGAGGCGATGGACATGTCGCTGGCCACCGGCGCCGTGCTGGAGAAGGCCGGCGTGCCCTGCGCGTTCCACACGGACGACGGAGTCACCGATTCGCGGCTCTTCCTGCGGACGGCGGCGCTCGGCGTGCGGGCCGGCATGTCCCGGCCGAAGGCCCTGGAGGCCCTGACGCTCGCCGGCGCCCGGATGCTCGATCTGGACGGCCGGATCGGCTCGCTGGTGGCGGGCAAGGACGCCGATCTGATCGTCCTCTCCGGCGACCCGTTTTCGCTGCGCACCAAGGTGCTGCAGACCTGGGTGGAGGGCCGCAAGGTTTTCGATCGTGACGACCCGGAGGATCGCCTCTTCGCCGTGGGCGGCTACGGCGCCAGCCGCGACCAGCGGTTTCACGGCTGCTGCATCGACCTGCGGATGGCGGAGGGACAATGAGCCGCACGCTGCCGCCATGGGTGTTGCTCGCCTTCCTCGTGGCCGCCGGCTTCGCCGCCGCCGAGCCAGCGACTCCCTTGGCCGTCCGGGGCGACGTCGTCTACACGATGGCCGGCCCCGCGATCCGCGACGGCGTCGTGCTCATCGAGAACGGCAAGGTGAAGCAGGTCGGTCCGGCGGCCGAGGTCGCGATCCCGCCGGGCATGCGAGTGCTGCGCGGGGCGGTGGTCACGCCCGGACTGGTGGACGCCCACACGGTCGTCGGCCTCACCGGCTTCCTCAACCAAGACCAGGATCAGGACCAGCTCGACAAGGGCGAGCCGGTGCAGCCTGAACTGCGGGCCATCGACTCCTACAATCCCCGCGAACGGCTCGTGGAGTGGGTGCGCGGCTTCGGGGTCACGACGATCCATACCGGCCACGCCCCAGGCGCGCTCGTCTCGGGCCAGACGATGGTGGTGAAGACCGTGGGCGAGACGGTCGAGGAAGCGACGCTGAAACCGGTCGCCATGGTCGCCGTGACGCTTGGCGACGACGCCCGGCCGGGCGACGACAAGAAGTCGCCGGGCACCCGCAGCAAGGCGGTGGCGATGCTGCGCGGCGAACTGGTGAAGGCCCGGGAGTATGCCCGCAAGCGGGGCCTCGCCGACGCGGAAAAGCGGCCCGAGCGCGACCTGCGCCGGGAGGTGTTCGCCGACGTCCTCGACGGCAAACTGCCGCTGCTGGTGACCGTGAACCGGGCGACGGACATCGACGCGGCCCTGCGGGTGGCGGCCGAGTTCGGCATCCGCATCGTGCTCGACTCCGCGGCTGAGGCCTACCTGGCGACCGACCGCATCAAGGCCGCCGGCGTGCCCGTGATTCTCCACCCGACGATGCGCCGTGCGGGCATGGGCGAGACCGAGAACATCGGCTTCGAGACGGCCGCGAAGCTGCGGACGGCCGGCATCCCCGTGGCCCTGCAGAGCGGCTACGAGGGGTACGTTCCCAAGACCCGCGTCGCCCTCTTCGAGGCCGCCGTCGCCGCCGCCAACGGCCTCTCCACGGAGGAGGCCCTGGCCGCGATCACGGTGGACGCGGCGTCGATCCTCGGCGTCGCCGACCGGGTCGGCTCCCTGCAACCGGGCCGCGACGCGGACGTCGCCGTGTTCGATGGCGACCCGTTCGAATACACCTCGCACTGCACGGCCGTGGTGATCGACGGCCGCATCGTCGCCGACGAGCCGCGTTGACGCCGCGGCGACGGACTCAGTTGCGAAAGTCGGGGATGCCCCTACCCCGCCTCCGGACGTTCGCTGCGGCCACGACCAATCCGCCTGCGGCGGATCGGTGCCCGGCCTCCGCTCTCTCGGAGGCGTCTGCGCTCCGCCATCCATGGCTCCGCTGGCCGCCTACGCCGGCTCCTGGGGCATGGGCAACCCCTCCCGGATCCGAGTGTGAGTGCCGCAGGCAAAGACTCAGCGTCGTGCCGTGCTTCGCTTTGCATGCTGCCGCCCGCCCTCCACTTGGGCCGCCAAACGCAACGCACGGCGGTCAGAGACCGCCGCTACAGAGCTATTCGAGAACGCAGCGTAAGCACGCGTTATGCTGCCGCGCCAGCGGCGGCCACGGTCGCCCGGAGGTGCGACCGCTTGCCCGGCTGGTCGCACCTTGGCTGCGACCACGCCGGGCCAAGCCCGCCGGGGGCAAGGATGGGCTCGTTTTCGCGCCGACGCATCCCTTCGGGCCTGCTTCGGCTTACGCGA
>JBIKND010000296.1:0-2526 GCA_044358905.1 Pirellulales bacterium
CGCGAAGCGCCAGCTCACCTGGCTGCGAAGTTTCGAAAAGGCTCGGTGCATCCCGGCGTACGGCGTCGCACGGGGAGGCGCGGGGTTGCCCATGCCCTGAGAGCCGGGCTATGCCGGCCAGCGCAGACAGGATGTCGAAGCGCAGCCGGCATGCAGTGAGCGGCGGGCATGACGCCCGCCGCGAACGTCCGGCGACGGGGCATGGGCAACCCCGCGCCGGCGAGCACCATGGGAGCTGGGCTAGGCCCAGCGACCGTAAGCCGGAGCCGACGCCGGGACGGCGGCGACGGCGCGAAAGCCTCCGCCCGCCGCGAACGTCCGGCGACGGGGCATGGGCAACCCCGCGCCGGCACTGTCCCCGAAAACTGCTAGCACCGGGCGTGCTAGCACCGGATGTTGTGGTGTGACCCGTTCTCGCACCACAAAATCGAAAAAATCCTTGTCTTGCGGTTGACGGCCGGTACTTTCGCCCACGTCGCGACCCCGCGACACCGGTTTCCCATGGATGGGAGCCGGCGGAACGACCCCCAGCGTCAGGAGGACCCATGGCCGCCAAGCCCCTCATCGGCATCAACACCGACTACCGTTCGACCCGCAAGGAGCACGCCGCCCTCTCGTTCGTGGCCGCCGGCTACTACGACGGCATCACCGCCGCCGGGGGGATCCCCGTCATCCTCCCGCCGCTGGCCGACGAAGACGACGTCGTCCGCCTGCTCGACCTGCTCGACGGCGTGGTGCTCGTGGGCGGTGCCGACCTCGACCCGCGCCGCGACGGCTACATGCCGCACCCCGCCGTCCGCCCCATGGACGCCCGCCGCGAGGATTTCGACCGCCTGCTCGCCAAGCACCTCTGCGCCCGGCACATGCCGGTGCTCGCGATCGGCAGCGGCATGCAGCTGCTGAACATCACCGAAGGGGGCACGCTGTTCCTCCACATCCCCGAGGATCTGCCCAAGGCGATCCCCCACAAGGATCCGACCGACCTGGCCCACCGCCACGCGCTCGTGGTCGAAGCCGGTTCCGTGATGGAGCGGGTCTACGGCGACGGTGAAATCCGCGTCAACAGCATGCACCACATGGCGATCGACGACGTGGCGGCGAGCTTCAAGGTCACGGCTCGGGCACCGGACGGCGTCGTCGAGGCGATCGAGAGCTGCGTGGAGAACTGGACCGCGATCGGCGTGCAGTTCCACCCCGAGGCCGAAAACGCCTCGGCCCTCGACGTGAAGATCTTCGAGGAGTTCGTGATCGGCATCACGGGCGAGGTGCCGGAAATGAAGCTGGTCGCCTGACGACATACAGGTCGATCTCCGGCCCGCCGGTCGCGCCCAGCGGCCGGCGGGCCGGCTGCCGTTCCACGGCGAGGCCCGCCGCCCGACAGGCAGGCTCGAACTCGGCGGCCCGGGCACGGCCGGGGTCGGCGACGAGTCCGACGCCCGCCGGGGCCAGCGTGCGGCCGAGGACGTCCACGAGGGCGGTCGCGTGGTGCTTCTCGTAGAGCACGTCGGCGGCCACGACGCGGTCGAACGTGCCCAGGTCGGCCGGCAGGGCCCGCCAGTCGAGGAGCCGCACGGCGAGGCCCACGGCGCCGTTGCGGTCGGCGTTGTACCGCACCGCCTCCAGGGCGTCCTCCTCGTAGTCGCTGGCCGTGGCGGTGAAGCCACGGCGGGCGGCCACGATCGCGGGCAGGCCGATGCCGCAGCCGAGTTCCAGCAGCGTGAGGCCGGTGCCGTCGCAGGCCGCGAGGTCCTCGGCGAGCACGATGGCCGACTCCCAGACGTTCGCCCAGTAGGGAATCCGCTCGTCGCGCTCGAACGCCTCGACGTCGATCAAGGCGTCGATGTCGGGGGGCTGCCAGACCGTGATCGGGGTCCCGCGGACGTCGAGGCGGCGTTCGATAGGCGAAAAACGTTCGTAGCCCATGGTCTGCTCCGGGCCGGCGGCCTCCCAGCCGGCACATCCGGCACGGCGGTTCGGCGCCGGCGGCGAAAATCGCGGCGCGTGTGACCTTACCATGGGCAACGATTGAAGCGACTCCCTCCCCGCTGCGGCCCGCCATGCTCACCGACTTCGACCTCCACCTCCTCGGCGAGGGCCGCCACTGGAAGAGCTACGAGAAGCTCGGGGCCCAACTGCACGTCGCCGACGGGGTGGCGGGCGTGAACTTCGCGGTCTGGGCCCCGAACGCCGATGCCGTGAGCGTCGTCGGTGACTTCAACGGCTGGGACGGGGCGGCCCACCGCCTGCACAAGCGGATCCCGTCGGGGGTCTGGGAGTTGTTCGTGCCCGGGCTCGGCCCCGGCACGCTCTACAAGTATCGCGTCCACGCCGACGGCTCCCACTCCGACCGCTGCGATCCCTACGGCTTCGGGGCCGAGGTGCCGCCGCGGACCGCGTCTGCGGTGGTCGATCTCCAGGCCTACCAGTGGCGGGACGACGACTGGATGGCCAGCCGTGCCGACCGCAACGCCCTCTCCGCACCGCTCAACGTCTACGAGGTGCATCTCGGCAGCTGGCGGCGGCCCG
>JBIKND010000297.1:0-2521 GCA_044358905.1 Pirellulales bacterium
GACCGCCGCTACAGCGCGGCGAGGGTCGCCGTGGCCGCGGCGATGGTGGCGTCGATGTCGGCCTCGGTGTGGGCGGCTGAAATGAAGAGGGCCTCGTACTGGCTGCAGGGAAGATAGACGCCGCGGTCGATCATGCCCCAGAAGAAGGCCGCGTAGCGGGCGGTATCGGATTGCGACGCCGTCTTCCAACCGGTGACGGGCACGGGCTCATCGCCGCGCTGGAAGAACGTCGTCATCATGCTGCCCACGCGGGCCGTCCAGGCGGTGATGCCGGCCGCGGCCGCCGCCGCGCGGAAGCCGGCCTCCAGACGGGCTCCGAGCCGCTCCAGGTGGTCGTATGGCGGACGCTCCCGCAGCTCTTCGAGGGTCGCCGTGCCGGCGGCGACGGCGAGCGGATTGCCGGCGAGGGTGCCCGCCTGAAACACCTTGCCGGCCGGCAGCATGTGATCCATGACGTCGGCCCGGCCCCCGTAGGCCGCCAGCGGGAGGCCGCCCCCCACGATCTTGCCGAGCGTGGTCAGGTCGGGCGCGATGCCGAGCACCTGCTGGGCGCCGCCGAGGGAGAGCCGAAAGCCCGTCATCACCTCGTCGCACACCAGCATCGCGCCGTGCCGCGTGCACAGGTCGCGGGCCGCCTGCAAAAACTCCCGCGACGGAACGACGAGCCCCATGTTGCCGACGACCGGCTCCATGAGCACGGCCGCGAGTTCCCCGCCGTGGGCCGCGAACGCCGCCTCGAGCCCGGCGACGTCGTTGTATTCGAGCACCAGCGTGTCGCGGGCGGTGCCGGAGGTGACGCCAGGAGAGTCCGGGGCGCCGAGCGTGGCGGCCGACGACCCGGCGGCCACGAGCAGGCTGTCGGCGTGGCCGTGGTAGTTGCCGGCGAACTTCACGATCTTGTCGCGACCGGTGAACCCGCGGGCCAGCCGCACGGCGGTCATCGCCGCCTCGGTGCCGCTGCTCACGAGCCGCACCTTCTCGATCGACGGCACCGCCGCGATGATCAGCTCCGCCAACCGGCTCTCGGCCTCCGTCGGCGCCCCGTAGCTCGTGCCCGTGGCGAGGGACCGCTCGATCGCCGCCACCACCCGCGGGTGGCGATGGCCGAGGATCATCGGACCCCAGGAGCCGATGTAGTCGAGGTAGGTGTTGCCGTCGATGTCGGTGAGCCGTTGCCCCTGCGCCGAAGCGAAGAAGATCGGCTCACCACCGACACCGCCGAAGGCCCGGGCGGGCGAGTTCACGCCGCCGGGAATGAGGCTGCGGGCGCGGGCGAAAGCGGCATGGCTGGCGGTGCGGCGGGCGGCGGTGACGGCCGACGGGCCGACTGCGGGACTGGTCATGGCTGTGGCTCCGGGTGCGCGGGCGGGGTGGGCTCGGCCGCCTGGTTGCCGAGCAGCCGCCGAGCCTCGGCGACGAACGTCGCCATGTGCGGGCGCGAGGCGCTGAGTTCCACGAGGCTTTCCAAAAGTTTGCGGCGACGGGCGTCGAGGTCGGTCCGCTCGGCTGCGGATGCCGCGGCGGCCGCCCCGGCGAGTTCGGCGGCCTCGGCCAGCACGGCCTGGGCCCGGTTCGTGTCTTCCTCACGCTCGCGCGTGGCCAGCGGTGCGAGCCGGTCGATCTGGCGGCGGACGAGCGCCAGCCAGAGGGCGGTGGACTCGGTGTCGGGAACGGAGGTCGCCTCTCCGTCATCCCCATCGGGATGCGTCACCGCGAGAATCGCCTCCAGGGCGGCGACGCACCCGGCGGGACTGTCGGCCTCGCGGGCCATGGCGGCCCGGTAGTCGCGCTCGATCGGCGGCAAAGCCCGGTCGCTGCGGGGCCGGCGCCGGGCCTTCCGTTCCAGCATGTCCACCTCGAGCCGGCGGTCGATGTCGCGCACGGCCGCGGCCCGCGGATCGGATCCGTGACGCGACAGAAACTCTTCGATCAGCGGTCGGGCGTCGCGGAGGTCGGACGCCTCGTCGGAGGCGATGGTGTCGATGCGTGCATACAACTCGTCGGCCGACCGGGGCCGCATCATCCAATAGCCGCCGCCGAGGATGACGGCACCCGTCACCACCGCCGCCAGTGCCTGCCACACACGCTGCCGGCGGCGCTCCGCGGTGGCCCGTTGCCGCGTCAGGCGATGCAGTTCCTCGACCGTGGTGAAACGGTTCCGGGCGATCGACGCGGGCATGTCGGCGGTCTCGGCCGGCACGGTGCGGGCATGGGCAAACTCCGAACCACGCGCCCCGTAGGTATGAGGTCGCGTGGCTGCGTCGGCGGCGGCAGCAGGGCCCGTGCCGAGGAGCGGCTCGTCGCTGGTTTCGGCGGCCGGCATCGCCCGCGTGGCGCCGTAGTGATCGATGACGGGAGCGGCTGCAGGAAGAGGCGTAGTCGGCCGTGCCGCGCGGTCATGAACGGTGCCCTCGCCATCGCCACCGGGGGCGGTCGGCGCGGGTTCGGGCGCGGCGGCGATCGCCGCCAGCACGCGTCCCACCGCCAGCGCGTTGGCCGGGCGGTGGGCTGGATCCATGGC
>JBIKND010000150.1:0-9596 GCA_044358905.1 Pirellulales bacterium
CGCCGGCAGTTGCGGCCCCGCCCGCCGGCGACTCCGGAGCGGAGAGCGCGGCGAAGAGCGTTCCCAGGTATTTCGGACTCAGGCCCCGCTCGCGGGCCACAGCGGCCACGGCCTCGCCCCCTCGCGCCAGCCGCTCGCGTTCAGCGAGCGTCGCGAGGAGGTATTTCTCGGTCGGCAGGAAACCCTCGGATCCCGTGTCGAGCACGATCCCCTGCTTCACGGTCTGCTGGGCGGCGGCCGCGGCGGCGTCGAGCGGCTGCGTGTAACGAGCATAAAAATCCTTGATGCGAACGACCGCCTCGTCAGCAAAGTCGCGGCGGGAGTCGCCGGCCGAAAACCGCAGGCCATCGGGCAGGAGCACGGCGTGGGCCGCGATTCCCTTGGCGGCGTCGAGATACTTCGTGGCCAGGCTCGGCGACATCACGAGCGATTGCCCGGTGTTGGTAAAACCCTCGCCGGCGCCACCGTCGGCGGGAAACTCTTTGGCGGGATCGAGCACATCGACGCCCGTCAGGTCGCGGATCGTGTTCGTGTACTCGGCGTTGTTGAGCCGGCGGAGCACGACGCGGCCAGGGTCGCCGGCATGGGCCCGCGCCTCGGCGGCGAGGAACGCCAGCAGCCAGTCGGCCAGCACGCGCCGCTCCTCGTCGGTCAGCTGGTCGGATTCCGGCGGCGGCATCTGGCCGCTGGTCACCATTTCCTCGACCCGCTGCAGGAGTTTGGCGTGCTTCCCCAGCGTGGTGGCGTCGTGGGTGAAGGAGAGGTCCACTTCCGCCTCGGCCGCATCGCCCGAGTGGCAGTCGAGACAGTAGCGGGCCAGGATCGGCTTGGCTGCCGCAAAGTCCACGCCAACTGCGACGGTCTCGGCGGCCTGCGTCACGCCGCCTGCCAGAAGCCAGCCGACGAGGACGAGGCAGACCGCCATGAACGTACCGCCGAGGTTTTTCTTCTGGGCAGCCATGAGGACGATCGCCAATTGAAATCTGTTGTGCGAGATCACAGAGGCACCCTGATTCTATCGGCACCCGGCACCGCTGTCGACAATTGTGTGGAGGTGCGGCAGAGGGCTGCAACGATGATGGGAACGCCCGGCGACATGACCTGCCGCCGGGCGTTCCGGATGCTGACGATCGTGGACGAGTTCACCCGGGAGTGTCTGGGGATCGATGTCGCCAAGAGGCTCACGAGCGAAGACGTTCTCGAGCGGCTGAGTGACCTGTTCGTTCACAGGGGTGTTCCAGAGCACATCCGCAGCGACAACGGGAGCGAGTTCACGGCCAAGTGTGTCCGAGAGTGGCTGGGGCGAGTCGGCGTGAAGACGTTGTTCATCGAGCCGGGTTCACCGTGGGAGAACGGCTATGTGGAGAGCTTCAACGGGAAGCTCCGGGACGAGCTGCTGGAACGGGAAGCGTTCGACACGCTGCTCGAGGCCAAGGTGCTCATCGAGCGTTGGCGGCGATCGCCAGGGGCATGGCTCGTCCCTCCTCTGGTCTCCGGACCGCTCGACCGAGCGCCAAAAACGCCCTCCTCAGGATATCGGTCGCTGGCAGGCGGGCCGTGACGGACTGCGGAGGTGACGCCGACCGTCCTGTCGCTCGGGACATCCCGCCGCTACTTGCCGAGGTGCTTCTCGCGCCAGGCGGAGAGATATCCGGCGATGTAAGCCGCCTGCAGCCGCGCCGTGGATTCGGTGAAGTGGCACATGTCGGTGAAGACTTCCCTGCCACCCAGGTTGGACGTGAAACTGCAGAGATCGATCACCGGCACGCCTTTTTCCGCCATGAGCTTCGCCGCGGCGTCGTTGAACGCCTTGACGTCGGCGGCGTAGTGCTTCACCTCGACCTTCTGCTCCTGGCACCAGATCTCGTCCACGGGCGTGGTGTTCACCCAAATGACGGGCACCTTCCGTTGCGCCATGGCGTCCAGCACGGTGGTGAGGTTCTTGATGTACAGGTCCAGCGGAATCTGCTTGACTTTCGTGACCTGGTCCATCGTCGTCAGGTCGTGAATCCCCGCGTTGAGGAGCATGACGTCCGGCCGCCAGTTCGAATCCTTCAGCATGTACTCGATGTACACGCGGACGTCGTTGGTGTGCTTGCCGTTGTCGCCGCCCAGTCCCCAGGCCGGGGTGTCCTTGAGCTGCGGCTCCTCACCGGTCTTCCGCGAGTAGTCGAACACCGGCGCGACCATCTTGCCGAGGAACGCGCCATACTGAATCGAGATGCTGTCGCCGAGGACGAAGAGCTTGGGCTTGTTCGTCGGATGTGCCGTCTCTTTCGCGGCGACGTCAACCTGGGACACAGGCTTATCCGCACGGGCGGGCTGCACCGCCGTCCAACAGGCTGCCGCGCCGACGAGTGCCGCCAGTGTCACGACCGCAACCTTGTTCCCGTTCACCGCCGCATGCATGACCGCTCCTTTGCGCTCAATATGGGACCACTGACCGTGCACCTCGCCGCTGCGAATTCTAAGCCCTTCATTTCGCGCCTGCCACCTGGCCGCGACGAGGCGCTGGCCCCGGCGGCGCCCCGGGCCGGATGCTCACTCCAGGATCCAGATCCCCATGTCGTTGGGATGGATTCGCATCTCCGTCGGCACGTCGTTGTTCACGCCGGTCGCCGGCGTCTGGTCGCTCCACATGGAGCGGACGAAGTTCCTCGTGCCCCCCGCGTTGCCGAAGATCACGCCCACGTCCCCCTTGAGCTTCAGTCCGGCCGCGGGCTGCACGCCGATCACGCTCCAGGGCACGCCCACCTCGACGACATAACTGTCCTTCTCGGCCTTGCAGTGCATCGGCAGGTCGTTGACCTCGCTCACCTCGTCCACCTTCTCCTTCCAGACGGCCGACTCGTACTCGTGCTGCTTCGGCTTCTCCGCCCCCGGCGTGCGGTAGCGGATGATCGTCGCGTTCATCAGGCCGTCCGACTTCCGCACCACGAGGATCCGCGCGTCGCCCAGCCGCATCTCCTGCTGGTTTTGGCCCTGCTCGGGCCGCGCGGCCAGGTCGGTGCAGAACTGGATGTCCAGTGCGTCGCCGGTCTTGAACAGCATGCGGTAATCCGACGCCAGGTTGCGGAGCGGCGACTCGTCGGCCACCTGGAACCGGACCCAGAGGTGCTTGTCGTCGTACCCGAGCTGGGCCTGTGAGATCCGCTCTCCATCCGCCGCGATCGTCTGCGGCTGCACCGCCTGCCACTCGCCGGAGTCGTCGTTGGCGGCGGCGTTGGCGAGCTTCTTGAGCTTGAACTCGCGAACCTTCCCCATCGCCGCTTGCTCGGCCAGCCTGGCTTGCTCGGAGTTCCGCGCCGCCTGGGCGACCTGCCCGGCGTTCACCGTCAGCGGTCCGGTGCGGACCTTGTAATCCTCGTAGCCCGCGAGCTCCCAGATCCGGCAGTCGGCGTCGCCGCCGGAGCAATAGGCCTTGCCGGTCTGGGGATGGTTCCAGAGCGTGCCGTTGAAGTTTTCGGTGAGCACGACCGTCTGGTCGAGCTTGGGGGCCGACCGCTGATCCTGGCCCAACGCGGCCACGAACAGCCCCGTCTCCTTGTCGAGCAGGAAGTACTGCCCGTAGTAGCCGGTCACGCCCCACAGCCGCTTCGAGGAGGAGGGCATGGTCGCCAGGGCGCCGGCGATGAACCCAGGCTTGTAGGGGTCGCTGGTCCAGGCGAAGGCCACGTGGACGTTGTGGTATTCCCACATCACACGGCCTTGGGCGTCGTAGCACACGACCCGGTGGCCGGTCCCCTGGGCCCGCTGACCGCGTTCGATGTCGCCGGTGGCGTAGAGCACGAGGATGCGTCCCTCGTCGTCCACGGCGCACGTGCCTTCGGGAACGGCGCCGCCAAACCGGTCGGCCACCACGACCTCGGGCTTGTCGAACGCCCAGGTCAGCCCCCCCTTGTCGTTGAAGCCGGTGAACTTCACCCGCTCCACGACCGGCATGGGACTGGCGGCCGGCTGGAGCGGCTTCGGAGGCAGCGGGCCATGACCCTGGTGGTGGCCATACCGGCCGACGAACCGGTACAGGTTCAGCCGGGAATCCATGGTGGCGAATCCCTGCGGAGCGGTCACCTCCTCCGCCTGCACATGGCCGTCGTTGTTGTCGTCTCGCCAGTTCCGCGGCGCGGCGTTTACCCGGGAGGCGAAGAACCGTGGCACGTAGGCGTCGTTCACGATCTCGAGCACGCAGCCGCCAAGCCCGACGAACTGCCGGCCGTTGGCGCTGGCGAAGATCGCGCCGTTCCCCGACTTTCCCGCCGCCAGGGGAAACTCGAATACCAGCGGCTGCCCGCCCGGCGCGGGTGCCGGCCCCTGGAGCTTGAGGCCCCGCGACATCAGCCGATCCACCGCCCACGTGCCCTTGTCGTAGTCCACGCGATAGCGGACGGCCCCCGTGTAGAACTCTTCCGGCCGCTGCGGATTGACCGACGCCCCCGCCGAGTAGCCCATCGACCCGTAGAAGTCCTTCCACAGCGTGCCGTCGGGATTCCACACCGAGTAGCGCTTGGGCTGGTCGTCAAACTCGGCCACCCAGATCCGGCCGTGCTTGTCCACCGCCACGTCGTACGGCTTGTACATCCCGGCCGGATCGAACTTGCCCTCCGCCGGCCGGCCCCCTTCCTTGCCGATCTTCGCCACGAGCTTGCCGTCCGGCGAGAACTTCCAGACCTGCATCGCCGGCCCCCACACGCACGCGTAGATGTTGCCCGCGGCATCGCAGGCGAGCATCCGGTGTTCCGGCAGCGGCTCCGTGAGCGGCTGAAACTTCTTGGCTTCGAGGTCATAGCGACCGATCCGGCCGCCGGACACGACGTAGAGTTCGCCCGCGGGTCCCGTGGCCGCGCCCCACCCGGCCTGCTCCAGCGGCAGTCTCTCCTGGCGGGCCCCTGTCTCCGTGTCCAACAGGTGGATCGCCGAGTCGGCCATGCTGACCACGGCCAGCCTGTCGCCCACCACCGTCATCCCGCCGCCGCCCGTGTTGATCCCCGTCTGCACCACGGCGCGGTCGTCCGCGAACGCCTTGACCTTGCCCTCGCGCGCGTCGAACCGGCTCAACTCGCCGGCCCAGCCGGTGAAATAACCGGTTCCCTTGTCGAGCGTCCAAAAGCCCTTGGCGCCCCAATGCGCGCCCCACTGCTTTTTGCCGTCGAGCGTGGTGCCGATCGTCCGCACCGACGCCTCGCCGTCGCCGGTGCCCAGCACCACCTGATCGCCGTCGATGTTCACGCACACGGGGTAGCCATAGTCCCCGGCCCAGCCCCCCGTGCCCTCGTCGTTCTGGTACGGCGGATCGCCGCTGGAGCCCACGTCGCAGACGAACTTCTGCTCGAACCCATCCTGGGTGAGCATCTTCCAGAGATACTCACCCGCCGGGACCGGCCGGTCGTAGTCGTCGAGGCCGTCCCAGAGGTAGGTCTGTTTGCCCGCTGGCATCGGTTCCGCGCCCAGGCAGGTGCGGACGACGTGCCCTTCCTTGTCGGTCACCGCCAGGCTCACCTTCGTCGCCTGCGGCAGTTCGAACGCGATCGGAATGTGCCCCGCGGCCCGCTCGACCCGCACCTTCTTGGCCAGCTTCAGGTTGCCCTTGCCGTGCACGATGCCGGTGCCCCACGACGCCGGCCCCATGTAGCCGAGGTCGCCGCTGTCCTTCACGCGGACGTCGGTCATGCCGGCGATCGCCTTGTCACCGCGCGGATCGCCCCACTGCACCTGCCACTGCGTCTGCACCGTGTCGCCGTCCTGCCACGGCTTCTCCAGCCGCAGGAGCTTCCACGGCACCCGGTACTCGAACGAATAGCCCTTGCCGTCGGGATCCTTCTTGTAGGCGGCCTGCACCTCCGGCGGGTTGAGGTTCATGTCCCGAAAGCCGAGTGTGTAGCGGATGATGAAACCGGGCTTCTGGTCGCGGGTCGAATACCAGAGATCGAAATGGCAGACGTATTTCTGATCCTCCTCGGGCATCTGTCCGCCGCTCTGCAGCGAGGCCTTGGACTTGATCGCCGGATTCGAGATCAGCCGGAGTTGGACGCAGTCGGAGTCCCACACGATGCCCATGTCGCTGGCGAAGTCGTGGGCGTTCATCATCGGCGTCGGATCCTTGACCCGGCCGCCGATGTAGAACGCCTCCTGGTCGTACATGTAGGCGCCCTCGACCCGCATCGTCGCGCGGCTGGCATCGTCGAGAAAGAGATCGACCGCGCCGGACATGTCCCAGTCCGCGAGATCGCCGTCGATCACCACCTTGCCGGGGGCCGGCACGATGTGGATCTCCTGGTGGTCGGTCTTGTTCACCGTGGCCAGATAGGCCGCGGCCGGCGTGACGGCGGCCGCGAGCAGGAGGGCCGCGAGCAGCAGGGCCGCGGTCCTGGTCTTTTGAAGGTGCATCGTTGTCTCCTTGGCCGACAGGCCGTGACTCGAGCCGCTCCGGAGTAACCCGGCAGTTTGATCGACCACGGCGGGCGCGGCCATGGTCCGACCGGTCAGGTCAACCTCGAAACCCCAGAACTGCCCGCGGATTTCGGCGCCCCCGGGTGCCGCCGCCGGGCACACGGCGGTAAACGGCGGTAAACTGCCACCATGACGAGGCACCGTCTTTTTGGGTTGTCCGTCGCCGTGCTTATCGCGACGACGGCGGTGGCCACCGAGCCTGCACGGCCGCTGCGGTCGGTCGCCGAGATCCTCGCGCTGCCCGTCGACGAACTCGACCAGTGGCGGCCGGCGGTGATCGAGGGCGTCGTTACCTTCGCCGCCGATCGACAGCAGTTCCTCGTCGTCGAAGACGCGAGTGGCGCCCTCTACGTCTCCTCGCCCGCGACCGCCAAGCACCTCGAAGCGGGACCGCTCCCGCCGATCGAACCCGGGAGCGTCGTCGAGATCGAGGGAGAGGTGGTCCCCGGCGGTTATGCGCCGACGCTCTTTCCGCTGGGAATCCGGGTCACGGGCCTTCGCCCCGTCCCGCCAGCCAGGCCTGCCGACCTCGGCCGGCTCTTTCGCGGTGGCGACACCGGCCGTCGGGTGATCGTCGAGGGCGTGGTGCAGGAAGCCCGACCTGACGAGTTTCCCGGTGCGTGGCTCACACTCGACACGGCGGTTGGCATCCTGCCGCTGCGCATCATCGGTGCCGCGCCCGGACCACCGCCCGTGCACCTGGTCGATGCCACCATCCGGGCCCCGGTGCTGGTCGGCAACTACCGCAACAGCCGCGGACAGTTCCTCGGGCCCAGCGTTACGGTCGCCAGCCGCGCCGACATCACGGTGCTCGAGCCGGCACCGGCCGATCCGTTTGCCGGCGCGTTCACGCCGCCGGGGCGAGTGGCGCGGTTCCAGCCCGAGCCGCATACCGGTCACCGCATCCGGACGGAGGGCGTCGTCTCCTACGCCGCCCCTGGCCTGCTCTATCTCGAGGCGGGCGACTCCGGGCTCCGTGTCGAACTGGCCTTGGCCCGGCCGGCAGACCCCGCAGCCGAGGAGCATTCGTTCGCCAGGGGCGATCGCGTTCAGGTGGCTGGATTCATCGCCCTGCGCCACCGCATCCCCGTCCTCACGGGGGCAGTCGCCCGGCGCATCGCGTCTGGACCAGCGCCGCAGCCATACCCGCTCGACGTGACCGCGATCTACCGCATCGCCGATACGTTTTCGAGAACCTCGTGGATGACCACGCCCGGCAGCCCCGACGGCCGGCTGCTTCGCTG
Organism: Pirellulales bacterium; assembly: GCA_044358905.1. Taxonomy (GTDB): domain Bacteria; phylum Planctomycetota; class Planctomycetia; order Pirellulales; family UBA1268; genus QWPN01. The sequence continues at coordinate 7,692 of JBIKND010000150.1, forward strand.
CCGGGGGGTGGTCCAGGCCCTGCAGCCGCAGGCTGACCGGCTGGTGGTCAAACTGACCACGGCCGGCACGCCGTGGTCGGCGGAGTTCAGGCCACCGACGGCGACCGCCGCGGCGCGGCTCGCGGTGGGCAGCGAGGTTGTCATTGTGGGCATCCTGTTCACCGATCTCGATCAACTCGCTCCGTTCGGAACGCTGGCCGTCAATCCGGCTGCCGAGCGGGTGACGCTGCTCGCCCGCGACGCCGACGACATCACGATCGTGCGGCCGGTGTCGTGGTGGACGCGGGGCCGGCTGCTTGCCCTGCTGACGGGCCTCTCGTCCGCCTTGGCCATCGCCCTCGGGCTGGCGGCAATCCTGGGCCGGGCGGTCAGGCGGCAGGCGGCCACCCTGGCGACGGCCCTGCGGTCACAACGGGAGGCGACGATCGAGTTCGAATCGGCGCTCCGCGAGCGGAACCGGCTCGCCGCCAACCTGCACGACACGGTCCTGCAGACGGTCACCGGCCTCGGCTTCCAGTTGCAGGCCTGCCAGGTGGAGGCCGAACGGCAGGGCACGCTACGGGCCGACCGGCTGGAGTTGCCCCGGCGTATGGTGTCGCATGCGGTCGAGCAGCTCCGCGGCACGGTATGGGCCCTCCACGCGCCGCGGGCCGCGGGCGACTCGCTGCCGGCGGCCCTCGAAGACCTGATCGCGCAGCTCGCCGAGGGCCACGACACGCCCGTTCGCTGCCGGTTCGCCGGTGCGGAGCGGCCGCTGCCGCAGGCCACCTCCACCAACCTTTTGCTCGTCGCCCAGGAGGCGGTCACCAACGCGCTCTTGCACGCCGCCGCCCGCGCGATCGACGTGTCGCTGACGTTCGCCGCATCCGCCATCACGCTCGTGGTCCGCGACGACGGCCGGGGCTTTACCGCCGGCGACCAGCCCGGGCCGCTCCAGGGCCACTTCGGCCTCGAGGGCATGAGCGACCGGATGCAGGCGATCGGCGGCGGGTGCACGGTCGAGAGCCGGCCGGGCGGCGGCACCACCGTCACCGCAGTCGCCCCGTCCGGCGACCCGGAACGCGAGCACGACCTGTCCGATCGGGCAGATGCCGCCGCAGCGAAACATGATTCAATTGCGAAATGACTCGTTTGTCCAGCAAGTCGCCGCTTCGGCTCATGCTCGTGGATGACCATCCCGTCCTGCGGGCGGGCCTCGTGAACTTGCTCTCCCTGGAAGACGACATCACGGTCGTGGCCCAGGCCGGCAGCGGCGAGGCGGGCTTGCAACTCTGCCGGCGGCACGCCCCCGACATCTGCCTGCTCGACCTCAGCATGCCCGGCCTCGGCGGCCTCGCCACGCTCGAACGACTCCGCGGGGCGGCGCCGGCCTGCCGGGTGATCGTGCTCACGTCTTCGGAGTCGCCGACCGACGCGGATCTGGCGTTGGCCGCCGGTGCCAGCGGCTACCTCACGAAGACCGTGCCCTTCGCCGACATCGTGGCCACGATCCGCGCGGTGCACGGCGGCGCCAGTGGCATCCGCAAGGGCGTCGCCGCCTCCGCCCCTTCCCGCGGGCCGGTGCCGCTGTCGCCCCGGGAGCACAGCGTGCTCCTCCTCCTGCGGAGGGGACTCTCGAACCCGGAGATCGGCGCCACGCTCGGCATTACCGAGCGCACGGCCAAGTGGCATGTGAAGGCGATCCTGGAGAAGGTCGGCGTCACCGACCGCACGGCCGCCGTGGCAAAGGCGTTCGACCTCGGGATTCTGCAGGCTGAGAAGAGCCTGCCGGATGCCCCTCGGCGTGGCTGACCGAACGCCGTTCCGATCGCGGCGCCCGGGCGGATCCGGCCTCCCTCCGAAAATCCGAAGCACCTGTCCTATCGGACCATTTCCCTGGCCGGGGTTGTGGGTTCTACTCCCGAA
>JBIKND010000151.1:0-9592 GCA_044358905.1 Pirellulales bacterium
GCCGGCACTTTTTACTTCCTCTGCTCCGTGCTCGACGGCTATAGCCGGGCGATCGTGCACTGGGAGATCCGCGAGACCATGAAGGAGCCCGAGGTCGAAACCATCGTCCAGCGGGCCCTGGAGAAACATCCCGGCCACAAGCCCAGGATCATCTCCGACAACGGGCCCCAGTTCATCGCCAAGGACTTCAAGCAGTTCGTCCGCCTGGCGGGAATCACGCATGTCCGCACGAGCCCCTACTACCCGCAGAGCAACGGCAAGCTCGAACGCTGGCACAAAACGCTGAAGGGGGAGGAGTTCCGCAACAAGGCTCCGGCCAACGTCGAGCAGGCACGCCGCGTCGTCGGCAACTTCGTCACCCACTACAACGAGGTGCGACTCCACAGCGCGCTCGGCTACGTCTCGCCGCACGACAAACTCGCGGGTCGTGATGCCGAGATCTTCGCCAGTCGCGACACCAAGCTCGAGGCAGCTCGCGCCAAGCGACTCGGTGCGAAGTCACGCGCTGCACAGCAGTCGCTCGCTACCACGGCGCTCATGTGACGTTGACACGCGCGGTACAATGTGACTTGACCTGGACGGAGGATAGGGCTCCGGTGAGGACCGACCCGAGCGCCGCTCCAGGGGCCGAGACCGAAGGACGGGCGGTCGCCCTCAACGGCACCGCCCGACCTTCCCTTCGGGATCGGCACCTATGCGATAAACCTTCGCGGCCGGAGGCCGCGACTGAAGCGGCATGGAGCCGCACCCTGTTCCCTTACGCCTTGCCCTCGCGATTCCAGTTCACACTGAACCAAGACAATTCCCCGACTCACGCCGGAGGCTGCCGGTCACAGGCCGAGCGGGTCGTCGTCCCCGAGCGGCTCTTCGAGCACGCTGTCCAGGTCGTCGCCGGCGTAGATCTCGATCTCCGTGGGCCGCACGAAGCCGTCGATCGCCGTCGATTCGCGGGCGGCCCACAGGTACAGGATCTCGTCCACCGGCACGTCCGGCCCCGCAAAGACGTTGATGAGGCTCGTGTTGTCGAACTTCGCGCCGAGCCGCACGAGCCGGCCGCTCTTCGCCTCCTTCGCGTAGACGGCGAACCGCGGCGTGGCCGTCTCGGCTGCGTCCCCGCCCCGTGGCACCGGGCCGGAGACGTCCTCGTAGACCGCGACGGCGGAGATCGTCTGCGGCTTGGAGAGCTTCACGCGGGCCTCGGCGGAGAGCACGTCCTGTCCCTTCGCCTCCTTCGTCCACACGGCATCGGCGTCGTCGAGCCGGCCGTTCACGATCCGCAGCGCCGCGGCGGGGCAGGGATACGGATCTTGGCGGATCGCCGAGTTGCCTCCCGTCCACGGCATCACCTTGCAGACGACGTCGCCGAGCGGCCGCGCGCCCGACTTCGGGCCGCCGTCGAAGACGATGTCGCGGCCCGGAAACCGCATCTCCGCCACGACCGTCTCGTCCACGGCGACTCGGGCCGGGCTCGCCACTGGCTTGTCGTAGGTCGTTCTCGCCGCCCGGCCCTCGCCGACCGTCGCTGGCTCCACCGCACGCACGACGATCGTGGCGGTGCCCGACCGCTCCGCGCGGAACGCGACCCGCCGCCGCTCCCGCTTCTCGCCGATCGGCAGCCGCGTGCGGAACGGCCCGGCCTTCTCGTCGGCCCGCACGCCCGCCACCTCGATTTCGAGCCGCGTCAGCGGCGTGCGGCCGGCCGGCTCGCAGGCGGAGAGCACCTCGACGAGGTACGTCTTGCCCCGCTCCACCGGGAACGACGCCTTCTCCCCGTTGCCCGCCGCCTGGCGGTCGACGAGCGGCTTGCCGAACGTCACGCCCTTGGCCGGAGTGACTGAGAGCCAACTCGGCTCAGGCGGGTCGTCGGGGGGCGTGAGCCCCGCATCGGCGGGCGGGTAGGGCTCCTTGAAGCGGGCTACGATCGTCGCGCCGTCGGTCACGTTGGAGGAATTGACGTCGAGCGACCAGCGCCGCGTGCCGTCCTTGGCATCGAGCATGTGCGCGACGCCGTCGCGGCAGCCCACCAGAATCCGGCTGCCGTCGCGGTTCGACCGCGCGATGCCGCCCGCTGGCGTGGCGGCCTCCCAAAGCAGCTTTCCGTCGACGCCGAACCGCTGCGTGACGCCCCGCTCCGTGACCACCGTGATCGCCCCGCCGTCGCCCGCCACGTGGATGTCGGTCACGCGGCCCGCGACCGCAAGCGGCCGGTCGCCACCGCCCGAAAGCGGACGCACGCAGACCCTGGCGGCCCTCCCCGCGCGATCGAAGGTGTTGTTCTCCACGATCACGATCTCGTCGCGGCCCGGCAGCGGCAGAAGCCAGCTCAAGCCAGCCGCGGCCGCGAGCGTCGCCTCCACGCTGCCGTCGGCGGCATTCAGCACGCGGCCCGCCCCCGTGTCGTCGATCACCAAAAACCGGTCGCCGAGCGGGATCACCTTCCCCTGGTTCAAGAGCACGCCGTCCTGCTGCCAGAGCAGCTTGCCGGTGGCGGCGTCGAGGCCGAGGATCGAGGCGTTGACTGCCGCACCCATGTTGTAGCAGTCGTGCTGGATCGCGAAGCCGGCCACGAGCAGCTGCCGGCCGTCGGCTGTCACGGCCCGGGGGAAGACGCTGCGGAGATAAAGGAGGTCGCCCATGCCCGTCCGCACGGCCGTGTCGTCGAACGTCCAGAGAAGCTTCCCGGTGGCGGTGTCGAGGCACCGCATGCGGCGCGCGCCGCCGATGAACCGGCGGCCGCGGGGAGCGTCGTCGAGCGCGGGCGATGCGGCGATCGGCACGCTGAACCGGCCGGTGAAGCCGGGATTGCCCACGGGGATATGGCTGACGAATCCGCGGGCCAGGTCGTAGCGGCACGGCAGTCTGCCGAAGACGACTCTGAACCCGTCGGCGGTGACGTCGGAGAGCCCGCCGCCAGCCTGCGACCAGAAGTAATTACCGCAGCGGCTGCCGAGCGGCTTCGAGGCGACGACCTTGCCGTCGCCGTCGACAATGAAGAGCGAGTCGCCGTAGGAGTCGGCCGTGATGAAGATTTTCCCGTCGGGGGCGAAGGCGGCGTCGATGATCCGCGTGCCGAACCGGCCCGCGATCATGTCGACGGGCTGCGCCGGCGGGCCGCCCTTCGTTTCGACGGGCCGCGCCGGCGTAGACGGCGCGGCCGTCGGCCTGGCCGCCGCGGGCGCGGCCTTCCCCGTGAGCGCCTCGAGCCTCGTGACCGCCGCCAGGCCGCCGGCCGGATCGCGGCAGGCGATGAGCAGGCCGTCGCGGCCGCCCTGGAACGGGCTCTTCAGGTGCTCGACGAAGAAGCCTTCAGCGGCCGGTACGCTCGCGGTCGGGCGGCGACGCAGATACGGCCCGAGTTCGGCGATCGCCCGATGCGTCTCCGGCAGGCCGAAGAGCACGACGTCGGTGTCGCAGGCGAGCGCCGGGCCATACTCTGCATAGCCGCACCGCGGGTCGTCGAACAGGACCTTGGGGTTTTTCTGGTCGGTGTTCCTGACCTGCCCGAGGGGGATCCTCCAGGCGAGGCCCCCGGATCGCAGCGCCGCGAGGGCGGGCTCGTCCTCGGGCCGCGGCACCCAGCGGAGCGGCAGCGGCGGCACGGCGGCCGGTTCGAGGAGGACGATCCTCGCCTCCCGGCCCTTCGCGGTGAGCAGCTTCGCGAGGGCGTCGACGGCGGGCCGCAGCGGCTCCTGCCCCTCGTCGAGGATGATCGTCACCGGCCCCTCTCGGCCGGAGCAGAACGTGCCGATCGCGTCGGCATGGCCGACGATGTCGGCGGCGGCCGCGGCCGGGATCGTGGCCGCGGCGGCCGGCTCCACCGGCTGCCGCGCCTCGCTGCCGAGCACGAGATCGCGGACCACCAATTCGAGCCCGGCATCGGCGGCGGCCGCCGGCACAGGCACGTCCACCGCGAGCGTGGGCGAGGCCGCCACGAAGGCGTGGAAGAGCGTCCGCGCCGCCTTGTCGCGGAGCGTCACCTCGAAGGGCAGCGGATCGGGCAGCGGCGATCCCTTCCCGTCGGCCAGCCAGGCGGCGAGCTTCAGCCCGAGCGGGCCGGTCCGCTCCGTACGGATCGCGAGCGACTCCGGCTTGCGGCGGGTGAGCAGATGGATCGTCCCCTCGCACCGCGTGAAGTCGAGCGGCACGCCCCGGCCCTCGGGCCCGGCGGCGACGGGGACCGGCTTGCCGGCGAGCAGGTCGTGAACGTGCCAGCCTTCCTCGACGAACAGCGTGCTCTTCCGCGGCAGCACCGTATATTGCCGCAGCTTGCCCGGCAGCTCGAGCGGTACGTACGTCTGGTTGATCGAAAAGCAGAGGATCGATTCGGCGCCCGCGAGGGGCGAGACTACGACGTCGGACGTGGGCGTGGAGACCGGCGTCGGCCGCGTTGCGGCGAAGGCGGCCGTGAGCGGAGCCTCGCGGGTCTTCTTGAAGTTCTCCCAGAGGTGTACGAACTCCCACTCGCCGTCGGGCCCGCCGAGTCCCCAGCCGCCGTGCACCTGCGTCTTGTCGTAGGCGAAGCCGAGCGGCTTCCCCGGAAGGCTGGCGGCGGAGTTGCCGTCCTTGAGGATCGCGCCGCCGTCGGCGGCGAACTTTTTGAACGCCTCCACGATGTCGGTCGGCTCTCCCTCCCCGATCCCCGCGAGCACGAGCACCTTCAGGCCCGCGAGTTTCCCGGCCCGCACGTCGGACTGCGACAGGAGCATGCCCGGCCGCCGCATGCGGGCGAGATCGTGGAGGATCACGCTCGCCTGCTCGGCCCAACCGCCGTAGTACACGCCCACGTCCGGCAAGGGCTCGAAGGCGGAGAAGAACGGCCCGAACCGCTCGAAGATCGCCAAGAGCGCCGCGTCCTCGCCGGTCGGGTGCGGGTCCTGGAACGAGAGCGCCAGACCGTCGAGCCCGCGGCCCGCTGCGCCGAAGGCGGTCGCGACTCGCGAATCAATGCCCTTCGTCCAGTAATGGCACCGGGTCTTCTGCCCGGCGTGGTTGCCCATGCCGAGGAACGCGGGGGCACGGAAGTTGCCCCACGGCGCGATGCCGAAGTCGGTGTAGTCGATCGAGTCGCGGTACGGGAGCGTTGCATACGCCACGTCGGGCGACGAGTGCCCCTTGCCGAGCCAGAAGTCGGGGATGCTCGTGTGCGCCGTGAGGTCGGGGCGGATCGCCAGCGCGTCGGCGAGCCACTGGGCGTAGGCGGCGGGGAGCACGGACCCCGAGACCTCCTGGGCCGCCCGCCACTTGATCTGTTCGATCTGCTTTTCCGTCGCCCCGGCCACGGTCGCCGCGGCGACCCGCTTTTCCACCTCGCCGTCGATCCACTTCGCGGCCGCCGCGTTCCGCCTGGCCTGGTGGCCGTCAAGCTGCGGCGACTCCTCCCAGTAGCCGGTGAGCGTGGGGAACCAGTTGAGCGCGAAGCCGGAGAAGCCCGCGACGTCGGCCCGCGGCTGCGTGAACAGGGCGAGCCGGCGGCGCATCTGCGCGAGATCCTCGGGGATCGTGTGCTTGGGATTCCACTCCTCGTGGTGCAGCATGTCCGGCGGTGCAGGAACCCTCCGGCCGCCGATCGACGCCAGCGCCATGGCCGCCGCCTCGGCAGCCGGCGCCGGCCGGCACTTCTCCGGGGCCGGACCGCCCGAGGCCGACGCATACGCGCCGAGCAGCGGATCAGCCGCGGCATCGACGTCGCCGAGAAACGGCACGAGGCCCGGTTCGCCCGTGACGTCACCGCCGTAGTAGGCGTTCACCGGCGAGCCGCCCATCGGCCTGGGCGGCTCGTAGACGTAGGCATAGAGGGCGTAGTCGCTCCGCGGTTCCCGCTGGACGACCCGGAAGCGGAGCGGGTGGACGGCGACCTCGGCCGACGCGGCGGCCGTGATCTCGTAGTCGCCCGGCGCGAGGGGCGTCGTGTCCAGGCGGAGGCCGCCGGAGCGGCCGGCGGCCCGGCCGATGTCCCGCTCGATGCCAGCCCCGCGGAGGACGACCGCGGACTCCGCCACCCCGCCGCCGCCCTTCGCGAAGAGCACGTCGACGGCGTCGCCGCGGAGGAAGAGGCCGCGGTTGTTGACGGTGAAGATGGACAGCGATCCGGCCGGCTCCCGCTCGGCGAGCCACACGTAGGCCAGCGTGCGGCCGGCGAGCGGTCCCGTGCCGGCCCCCGCGATCCGGTGCAGCCCGGCGCGATTCGGCAGCCGGCCGGCGAAGATGTCGTCGGCGGCCTCGAGGGCGAGCGGCTCGGCGGCGGGATCGGCCGGCTGTCGTTCCGCGGGCTCGATCGTGGCCGCCAGTTTCCCGGCGCCGGCGGCCGGGCCGGCCAGCCGCGTGATCCGGCACCGCCACTCTGCCCCCGGCCGGGCCCAGAGCGCGGCCGATTCGACGCACCAGCCGCCGCCCGTCGCGTTGTCCCAGTGCACGATCGAGTGGGGCCACTCGGGTGACGCGGGCGGCAGCGTCAGTGTCGTGCGATCGAAGGAGATCTTGGCCGGTCCGGCCGCGGGCGCCTCGACGACGGCCGCGCCCGCCCCCGCCGCCGCCTCGACGGTCGTGCCGCCGACGGCGGTGAACCGCGTGCCGCGCGGCAGGCCGCGCCACGAGACAGCGACGGGGCGCAGTGTCGGTCGCTGCGTTGCCGGGCCTTCGAGCAGAAGCATCTTGTCATGCACACGGGCGCCCTGTGCGGTCGGGTCGAGCGAAACCGTCCCGTCGATTCCGACGGTGAACTTCCGGCCGGCCACCGTGTAGTGGCCCCCGGCGGCGTTCGCGGGCAGAAAGAGCGTGACCTGCGCGAAGGCTGGGGGATTGGCGGCAAGCGGTTTGCCGCCGGGGCGATCCAGCCACGGCTCGGCGAGCCGCTCGTATTCGGAGAGCACCGGCGGCAGGCCGCCGAGGAGCGACACGGTGCCGGCGGCCACGTCGAGCGGCGCGGCCACGGAGCGGCCGGCGACGATCGTGCGGATCGTCACCGGATGGCAGACGAGGTTCACGTGCCGCCGGGCCGCGTCGGCACGCAGCCGTGGGTCGGTCGTCGTCGGGCGGCCGTCGGCGTCGATCTCGAACGCCGCGCCGAACGGGGCGATCGACTGCCTGCCCTCGCCGACCGTGACACGGGCCGTGCCGGGGCGATCGAAGCGGAAGGTCTTCACGTCACCGTCGGCCGTCGGCTTTTCGTCGCCGATGAGTTCGGCGACCAAGTCATCGGCGGCCGCGTTGCCGTCATCGTTGGCTGCCGACTCCGCCGCGATCTTCTGGGCCAGCGTCTGAAACTCGAGCACCGGCCGGTCCGCCACGCGGATCCCGAAGGGCGCAGTGGCGACGACCCAGCCGCCCAACGGCGACCGCCACGCGTTCTGCACGTCGGCGGCAGGCTTCTCGCCGTCCTTTCCGGCGACGACGACACCGATCGTGACGTCGGCCGCCCGCGCGACCGGCGCCGGCACCACGCAGATCGTGACCGCGATGAACATCCTGAACCGCAAGCCGGGGCACAGTGAGTGATCAGTCATGGTGAGCTTGATGAGGGGAACAGGTGAAGGGAATAAAAGCCGCTGATCGGCCGAACTTTCAGATAATCTTATCCTAACCGGAGCGGCGGCGCGGGTCGCCGCAAAGTGATCCGGATCCTGCCGCAGTCCGGCCGACGGCGGTGATGAGCGAGGTGAGGCGGCCGTCGCCACCACGGCTTGGGCGAGCCGCGTGATCGCCCGTCACTGCCCCGTGTCGTCGCCCGCATTCGGCCTCACAGTCGCCTGGATGGCCTCCGGGGCACGTCGGGCGAGAGCGTCTCGATGTGGCCGTCGAGGAAGCCCGCGACGAAGAGCCCACCGGGCCGCTGGTCCGTCCCCAGCCTGTCGAACGGCTTGTCGGGATCGAAGGCCAGATCCTCGGGCTTCGTCCACGGATTGGCCTTGTCGCGCGGCACCGTCGACCGCGAGCGGTTTGCTGCCGCCGTCGGAGATCATCGCGCAGGTCAGCCCCTGGGCGTTGCGGAGGGTCTGCGGTTTGAATCCGTCGGCGGAGCCTTGACGATCAGCCGTTCTCTGATGAGACTCTCCGCCGAGCGCCTGCGCCCGCTCGATCCGCATGGCGAGGTTCATGTTATGATGAAGGCGTTCGCCATCGCTCCAGGGCCGTGCTCGATGAGCAGCGCCCCGACGCGGCCGAGCACCGACCATCTTCTCGGTGGGGCATCGCGTGTTCCTTCTCGGTGAGTTGACGCTTCCGAGAAAGCCTCGATGAACCGTCTCTCCAAACCGGTGATTCGCCCAAGAGACGGTACACGACCCCATCCCACCCCCCACGGGTGCGAATGCGATGACCCACCGCAGTGTCGTTCATAACGCTCCGCAGGTTGAGATGCCCCGGCGGCTGGCTTCGCTCGACGCCTACCGGGGCTTCGTGATGCTGCTCATGATGGCGGAGGTGCTCCAGCTCGGTGCCGTCGCGAGAGCGTTTCCCGAGAGCCGGCTCGCGGCCTTTCTCGCCCACCACCAGTCGCACGTCGGCTGGGAGGGCTGTTCGCTCCACGACCTCATCCAGCCGTCGTTCTCGTTTCTCGTCGGCGTGGCGATGCCCTTCTCGCTGGCTGCCCGGGCAGCCAGCGGCCAGTCGACCGCCACGATGGCCGCCCATGCCCTCTGGCGGGCGGCCGTACTCGTGGCGCTCGGCATCTTCCTGCGATCGGTCGGCAGGCCGATGACGAACTTCACGTTCGAAGACACGCTCACGCAGATCGGCCTCGGCTATCCGCTGCTCTTCTGGCTCGGCCTGCGGCCGCGGCGGGAGGCATGGATCGCGTGTGCGGCGATCCTCGCCGGCGTGTGGCTGGCCTGGACGGTGTTCGGCGGCGACGACCCCTGGGCGAAGAACGCGAACCTGGGCCACGCCTTCGACCTCTGGTTCTTGAATCTCTTCCCGCGGCCCGCGCCGTTCACGGGCAACCCGGGCGGTTATCTGACGCTGAACTTCATCCCCACGCTGGCCACGTCGATCCTCGGTCTCGTCGCGGGCCGCTGGCTCCAGGATGCCGCGCCGCTGCGGCGGTTCGTCGTCGCGGGCGTCGCCTGCCTCGTGGCGGGCTGGCTCCTTTCGGCGACCGGCCTCTGCCCGATCGTGAAGCGGATCTGGACGCCCGCCTGGGTGCTCTTCAGCGGCGGCTGGTGCCTGCTGCTTCTGGCGGCGTTCCACGCCGTGGTCGATATCCGCGGCTGGCGGGCCTGGGCCTGGCCGCTCGAGGTTGTGGGCATGAACTCGATCGCCGCCTACCTCATCGTGCACCTGTGGCACGGCTTCATCGACAAGTCACTGCTCACGCATCTAGGCAACGGGGTCTTTGGGGTGGCGGGGCCCGAACTGAAGCCCCTGCTGCTCGGGGCGGCGACGCTCGCCGTAATGTGGGTGTTCCTCTGGTGGATGAAGCAGCGGCGGATCCTGCTGCGGGTGTGAGCGGGGCGGGAAGGCGTTCCATACGACAAGCCCCGGGCGGAAGCCCGGGGACACCGGGCCGTTGGGCGATCCCGGTTTCCACCACCCGCGACAGCCGCCGGCTGAAATGGCGAACGGGATCCGCCGCCACGCGGAGTCCCCCGGCTCCCGC
>JBIKND010000152.1:0-9578 GCA_044358905.1 Pirellulales bacterium
CGGCTGGCCCAGCGGTTTGAGATGCTGTCCACGATCGAGAAGGGCTTCATCGGGGAGAAGCGGGGCGGTTCCGCCGACGACCACGCCAAGGTCGTGCAGAAGACGGTCAAACTGATGACCAGCAGCCAGATGGAAGCCTTCAAGGTGATGAAGGAGCCCAAGGAGGTTCAGGATCGCTACGGCACGACCGGCTTCGGTCGGGGCTGTCTGATGGCTCGGCGGCTCGTCGAGATGGGCGTGCCGTTCGTCGAGGTCGACCTCGGCGGCTGGGACAACCACGCCAACATCTTCCCGACGCTCGCCGACACGAAGCTGCCGGAGCTCGACAAGGCGATGTCGGCGCTGGTTTCCGACCTGGCCGACCGCGGCATGCTCGACGACACGGCGATCGTGTGGATGGGCGAGTTCTCCCGCACGCCGAACATCAACGGCGGCGGCGGCCGCGACCACTGGGCCCGCAGTTGGAGCGTGGTCGTGGGCGGCGGCGGCTTCAAACGCGGCGTCGCGGTGGGCGAGACCAGTTCCGATGGCAAGGAGGTCGTGACCGAGCCCTACACGTCGCAGGACGTGATGGCCAGCGTCCTCAAGTCCCTCGGCATCTCGCTGGAAACGACCTTCACGGCCAAGAATGGCCGGCCGATGAAGATCGCCAACTCCGGCAAGGTGATCAAGGAACTGTTCGCCTGACGGCTTGGGGCTGCCCGTGCCCTCTCGCCGGACGTTCGCCTCGGCCTTCCCGGCCTCGGCTCTCTGCATGTCCGCTTCGCTCCGCCATCCATGGTTTCGCTCGCTCCCATAGCCCGCTCGAGGGCCCGGGCAGCCCCTCGCCTCCCGGCATGGTTCTGCCATGCCCTCTGGAGCGGCGGTCTCTGACCGCCGATTGCTGGGTCTATCGCCGGCTTGGGGCTGCCCGTGCCCCATCGCCGGACGTTCGCTGCGCCCATCCTGGGCTCCGCTCACTCGAAGCCGCCTGCGCTCCGGCATCCATGCCTGCGCTGGTCGGCTACGCCGGCTCCTGTGGCCCGGGCAGCCCCTCGCCTCCCGGCATGGTTCTGCCATGCCCTCTGGAGCGGCGGTCTCTGACCGCCGATTGCTGGGTCCGTCGCCGGCGCCGGCCGCTGCTCACAGATTCCGCGCTCGGCGCTCGGACGCGGGCCGCTACGATTGCGCCCGCGAAATGTGGTCGAGTGACGGAGGCAAAACACTGACACGGGGCGAGCCGGCTACGACGCGGGGGATTACGGGCCTGACGGGCACCGTGCGGCCGGTCCTGCGTCTCGTCCTACCGGTCCTGCTCGAGCAGTTTCTCGGCCTGACGGTCGGATTCACCGACAAGTGGCTGGCCGGCAACCTGTTCTCCGGCGAGGAGCCACTGGCGGCCGTCGGCCTGGTGGCCTACTGCCTGGCATTTCTGCCGGTGACGTTCGCGCTGCCGGCGGTGGCGGCGACGGCGCTGGTCGCGCGGGCGGTCGGGTCCGGTGACCGGGCGGCCGCGCGGCGGGCGGCGGCGCAGGCGCTCCTGGTGGGCGCGGCGATCTCGGCCGCGGCCCTCGTCGTCATTTGGCTCGGCGGGCGGCCCCTCCTCGGCTGTCTGGGCCTGCCGGAGGGGAGCACGGCCCTGGCAGGCCGCTACCTGGCGATCGTGCTGCCGGTGCTGCCGGCGATGATGCTGATCCACGTGGGCATGGCCGTGCTCCGTGGCGCCGGCGACATGGTCGCGGGCCTCCTGGGAATGACCGTGGTGAACCTCGTCAACGCGGGCGCAAGCTTCGCCCTGGCCGTGGGGGCTTTCGGGCTTCCTCGGCTCGGCTGGGAAGGGCTCGCGTGGGGCACGGCGGCGGGCTATGTCGCCGGGGCAGTGTGCGTCGCGGCTCTGCTTGCCCGGCCGGGAGCTGGCCTCGCTCCCCGGGCCGCCGATTGGCTGCCAGACCCCGAGTGGCTGCGGCGGATCCTTCGCGTCGGCCTGCCCGCCGGCGGCGACGCCTTGGCCAACGCGGCCTGTCATCTGACGTTCCTCTCGATCGTGAACCGGCTGGGGGACGTGGCGGCCGCGGCCCACTCCGTCGCCGTCACCATCGAATCACTCGCCTTCCTCCCCGGCACGGCCTTTCAGGTGGCCGCCGCGACGCTGGCCGGCCAGTTCCTCGGCGCCCAGGACGAGCGGCGGGCCCGGGGGAGTGTCTGGCTCGCGGCGGTCGCCTGCCTGACGTTCATGACCTGCGCCGCGGCCGGGTTTCTGTGGTCCGCCGATACACTGGCCGCTTGGTTCACGGGCGGCGCGGGCCGCCAGCCCGAGGTGGCGTCCCTGACGGCCAAACTCGTGCGGATCGTGGCCTTCGCCCAGCCGCCGCTGGCCCTGCTGATGGTGCTCTCCGGCGGCCTCCGGGGCGGCGGCGCCACCCGGCCGCCGCTCGTCGTCAACTTCGTGGGGCTGCTCGTGATCCGGCTTCCGCTGGCGATCCTGCTCGCCTGGCCCGACGTCGCCCTGCCCGCCGGCTTCGGCACGCTCCGCGCCGCCGGGTGGGGAGCCGTGGGCGCCTGGGTCGCGATGGCGGTCGACCTGACGGCGCGGGGCCTCGCGATGCTCGTCATCTTCTCACGGATCCGCTGGTCACGGGTCGCCGTCTGACCGACTGCTCACGCCGATTGGCATGGTCTCGCCTGCCGGCCACGCTACACTCTGGGACGTATGCAGCGATCGGCGGACACCGGTCGTTTCGTCAGCGAGGGCCGCGGATGGCAGCCGTCGATCTCGAAGTCGAGCATTGGAGCACGGCCGACGCGGCCGACCTCTACGAAGTCGCCCGCTGGGGCAACGGCTACTTCTCGGTGAGCCCCGGCGGCCACCTCCTCGTCCATCCCGACAAGGATCCGACCAAGAGCATCGACCTCAAGGCGCTCGTCGATCGGCTCCAGGTTCGCGGCATCGACCTCCCGATCCTGCTGCGGTTCGCCGAGATTCTCCAGCACCGGCTGGGAGAGATCCACGGCGCCTTCGCCGCCGCCATGAAGGAGAGCGGCTATCGGGGAGACTACTGCTGCGTCTATCCGGTCAAGGTCAACCAGCAGCGCCAGGTGGTCGAGGAGGTGCTGCGCTTCGGCAAGCCGTACCGGTTCGGCCTCGAGGCGGGCAGCAAGCCCGAGTTGCTGGCGGTGATCGCGCTGGCCGACAACGACACGCCGATCATCTGCAACGGCTTCAAGGACGCCGAGTTCATCGAGACGGCGATGCTGGCCCAGAAGATCGGCCGCCACGTGATCCCGGTGGTGGAACGATTCTCGGAGCTGCACCTGATCCTGGAGTACGCCGAGAAGCTCGGCGTCCGGCCGCGGATCGGGATGCGGGTCAAGCTCGCCACCCGGGGCAGCGGCCGCTGGCAGTCGTCGGGCGGCTTCCGCAGCAAGTTCGGCCTCACGGCGAGCGAGCTCGTCAAGGGGCTGGAACTGCTCGCCTCGCGGGGCATGGAGGACTGCCTCCAACTGCTTCACTTCCACCAGGGCAGCCAGATCACCAACATCCGCCACATCAAGGCCGCCCTCAACGAGGCCTCGCGGATCTACACGGAGCTCGTGAAGCGCGGGGCCGGCCTCCGCTACCTCGACGTGGGCGGCGGACTGGGCGTGGACTACGACGGCTCGCAGACCAACTTCGAATCGAGCGTCAACTACAGCCTGCAGGAATACGCCAACGACGTCGTCTACCACGTGCAAAACGCCTGCGACGAAGCGGGGGTGCCGCATCCCACGATCGTCTCCGAAAGCGGGCGGGCCGTGGTCGCCTACCACAGCATGCTGATCTTCGGCGTGCTGGGAGTCTCGGAGCAGGGGGGCATGGCGGAGGTGGCCGAGCCACCCGCCGACGCCGAGCAGCCGCTCCACGACCTGACGGAAACCTATCAGGGGATCAACGTCCGCAATCTGCTCGAGAGCTACCACGACGCCCAGCAGTCGCTCGACACCGCCATGAACCTGTTCGCCAGCGGCTACCTGCCGCTCGACCAGCGGTCGGCCGTGGAGAATCTCTACTGGGCCATCTGCCGGAAGATCTGCAAGCTCACTAAGTCGCTCGAGTACGTGCCGGAGGAACTGGAGGGCCTCGAGGCCAACCTCTCCGACACCTACTTCTGCAACTTCTCGCTCTTCCAGTCGATTCCGGACAGCTGGGCGATCAAGCAGCTCTTTCCGGTCATGCCGATCCATCGGCTCAACGAACGGCCGACGCGGGCCGCCGTGCTCGGCGACGTGACCTGCGACTCCGACGGCAAGATCGACCAGTTCATCGATCGCCGCGACGTGAAGCGGACGCTCCCGCTGCACACCTGGCAGCACGAGCCCTACTACCTCGGGGCGTTCCTCATCGGCGCCTACCAGGAAATCCTCGGCGACCTCCACAACCTGTTCGGCGACACCAATGCGGTGCACGTCAGCCTCGACGACCGTGGCGAGGTGGTCGTGGACGCGGTGATCAAGGGCGACACGGTCCGCGAAGTCCTCGACTACGTCGAGTTCGACGCCAACCAGCTCGTGCAGAAGCTCCGCGACGCCATCGAGCAGGCGGTCCGCGAGGGGCGGATCTGCGACGGCCAGGCGGGCCGGTTCCTCAAGTTCTACGAGGAGGGCCTCGGCGGCTACACGTATCTGGAAGAACCGTCGCAGGGGTGACGCATGGCCCCAGGGGACGGTAAGACGCGGGCGGCGGTATCTGACCTTCGACTGCAACTGGCCCCGGCGCGGGGCTGCCCGTACCCCATCGCCGGACGTTCACTTCGGGCATCCTGCCCGTCGCTCACTCGGAGGTGTCTGCGCTCCGCCCTCCAGGCTCCGCTGGCCACCTACGCCGGCTCCCGGGGCACGGGCAGCCCCGCGCCTCCCCGCATGGTGCGGATTTCCGGCGGCTGCGCGGGAATGTTGGCTCTCCGGGTACGGCCAACCGCTCGCCTGACATTTTTCGGTGCGGGGAGTCGACATCACCCATGAACGTCATCCGCGTCGCCGGGGCGGCGCTCAATCAGACGCCGCTCGATTGGGACGGCAACCGCGACCGCATCCTGGCAGCGATCGCCGCCGCGCGGGCCACGGGGGTCGCGGTCCTCTGCCTGCCGGAGATGTGCATCACGGGCTACGGCTGCGAGGACGCGTTTCTCGCGCCCGGCGTGCAGCGGATGGCCCTGGACGTGCTCGCCGAGATCGTGCCGCACACCGGCGGGATCGTCGTGGCCCTCGGCCTCCCGCTGCGGTTCGAGAGCGGCCTCTACGATGCGGCGGCCCTCGTCGCCGACGGCCGGCTGGTGGGGATCGTCTGCAAGCAGCACCTTGCCGGCGACGGCATCCACTACGAGCCGCGCTGGTTCCGGCCGTGGCGGCGCGGGCAGCGGGGCGTCGTGGCGGTGGCCGGACGCGACGTGCCCGTCGGTGATCTGCGGTTCGACTGCGGCGGTCTGCGGATCGGCTTCGAGATCTGTGAAGACGCCTGGGTCGCCGACCGCCCCGGCGCCGCCCTGGCAGCCCGCGGCGTCGATCTGATCCTCAATCCATCGGCGAGCCATTTCGCCTTCGGCAAGGACGAGATCCGTCGCCGGCTGGTGCAGGAAGGCTCGCGGGCCTTCGCGGCCGGGTACGTCTACGCCAACCTCGTGGGCAACGAGGCGGGCCGCGCCATCTACGACGGCAGCGTGATGATCGCCGCCGCCGGCCGGATCCTGGCCGCGGGCCGGCGGTTCTCGTTCTCCGACCGGTCCCTGACCGTCGCCGACATCGACGTGGACGAACTCCGGGCGGCGCAGGCGCGGCTCGCGGTCGATCCGGTGCCCGACGCCGCCGAAGGCGACATGGTGCCGGTCGCCTTCGTGCCGCCGCCGGCGTCGGGGGCGGTGCCGACGGATGGCGGCGACCGGCGCGAGGCCTGGGAACACGGCGGACACGTCAAGGAGGAGGAGTTCACCCGGGCCGTCGCCCTGGGGCTCTTCGACTACGCCCGCAAGAGCCGCTCGCGAGGTTTCGTCGTGTCGGCGAGCGGGGGTGCCGACTCGTCCGCCGTGGCCTGTCTGGCCGCGATCGCCGTGCGGTTGGCCGCCGGCGAACTCTCGCTCCCGGTCGCGGCCGCCCGCCTCGGGTTTCCGACTCCCGCCGGTTCCGGCGACGCCGCGATCCGGCGGCTGATCGGCGCGACGCTGACCTGCGTCTACCAGGCGACCGCCAACTCGGGCGCGGTCACCCGGGCCGCCGCCCGTGGCCTGGCCGAGGCGCTCGGAGCCACGTTCCACGAGTTCGACGTCGAACCGCTCGTCCGCGGTTACGAAGCGATGGTGTCGCGTTCCATCGGCCGGCCGCTCACCTGGGACCGCGACGACGTGGCGCGGCAGAACGTCCAGGCCCGGGCCCGCTCGCCGGGCGTGTGGATGCTGGCCAACCTCACCGGCGCGCTGCTCGTTTCCACCAGCAACCGCTCCGAGGCCGCCGTTGGCTACGCCACCATGGACGGCGACACCTCCGGCGGCATCGCTCCGCTGGCCGGCATCGACAAGGCCTACCTGCGGCGCTGGCTCGTCTGGCTGGAGACGCACGGGCCGACGGGCATCGGCCCGATCCCGGCGCTTGCGGCCGTGAACGTCCAGTCGCCCACCGCAGAACTGCGGCCCGCCGCTGCGGGCCAGACCGACGAGGCCGACCTCATGCCCTACGACGTGCTCGATCGGGCGGAGCGGTACGCGATCCGCGACCGGCTGGATCCGGTGGCCGTCTGGCGGCGGCTGGTCGCCGACTTCCCCGGGCTCGACCGCGGCCAATTGGCCCGCTGGACGGAGCGGTTCTTCACGCTCTGGAGCCGCAACCAGTGGAAACGCGAGCGCTACGCGCCGTCGTTTCACCTCGACGACGAGAACCTCGACCCCAAGACCTGGTGCCGGTTCCCGATCCTCTCCGGCGGCTTTGCCCGCGAACTCGCCGTCCTCCGCGCCGCGGCTCAGGCCTGACCGACGACCGCCTCGAGCGGTTCGCCGCGCTGGAAATGCACGAGGTTGCGGACGGTCTGGGCGGCGATGGCGTCGAGGGCGTTCTTCGTGAAGAACGCCTGGTGGGCCGTGACCACGACGTTGGGGAAGGTCAGCAGCCGCGTGAAGGTGTCGTCGTGGATGATGGAGTTGCTGTGGTCGGCGAAGAACAGATCCGCCTCCTCCTCGTAGACGTCGAGGCCGAGATGGCCGACCCGGCCGCTCTTCAGCCCGTGGATCACCGCCCGCGTGTCGACGAGGCCGCCCCGGCTGGTGTTGACGATCATCACGCCCGGCTTCATCAGCCCGAGCGCCCGGGCGTCGATCATGTGATGGCTCGCCGGCGTGAGCGGGCAGTGCAGGGTGATCACGTCGGAAGACGCGAACAGCTCGTCGAGCGGCACGAAGGCCACGCCGCGGGCGACGAGGTCGGCGGGCGCATGCGGGTCGTGGGCCAGCACGCGGCAGCCGAAGCCGAGGAGGATCTCGGCGACCCGCCGGCCGATTCGGCCGGTGCCCACGACACCGGCCGTGCGGCCGTGAAGATCGAAGCCCAGCAGTCCGTCGAGCGAGAAGTTGCCCTCGCGGACCCGGTTGTAGGCCTTGTGCAGTCTGCGGTCGAGCATCAGCATCAGGCCGACGGTGTGCTCGGCGACGGCGTGCGGCGAGTACTCGGGCACGCGGGTCACCGGCAGCCCCAGGCGGGCGGCGGCGGCGAGGTCGACCTGGTTGAAGCCGGCGCAGCGGAGCGTCACGAGCCGCACGCCTGCCGCGGAGAGCGCTTCGAGCGCGGCGGCGTCGAGCTCGTCGTTCACGAAACAGTTCACGGCCGTCGCCCCCTGGGCGAGCCGCGCCGTGCGGGCGTCGAGCCGGGCGTCGAGCCACGTCCACTCCAGCGGCAGCCCGGCCGAGGCTGCGGCGAGCGACTCACGGTCGTACGGCTTGATCGAGAACGCGGCGACACGCATGGCAGGACTCCACGGGGACGAAAAAGGCTGTTTTCAGCGGTGTCATCGTAGCCGGAACCGGCCTCGCCCGGTCGCCGGAGCCTTGCTACATTCCCACCTCAATGTTCCCCCGGAGCCCTGCAGTCATGGCCCGCCGCCCCGCCTCCGCCTGCTTGATCGTCGCGGCCGCGCTCCTCGCCGGGGCGGCTGCCGCCGGCCGTGCGTTTGGCCAGGCCGCAGCCGCGCCGCAGGCTTCCCCGATCCAGCCGCCGGCCCCCCGGCAGCCGCCCGCGTTGTCGCCCCAGGAGCAGGCGGCGCTCGACCAGCTGCTCGCGGCCTGGGAGGCCCGCAGCGCCGCGGTGAAGACGTGGTCGTGCACGTTCCACAAGTGGGAGTACAACGCCTGGAGCCCGGCCGACCCCAAGGGAGAGCGGCTGGCCTTCGCCGAGAGCGCCGGCGAACTGAAGTACGCCGCCCCCGACAAGGGGCTCTTCCGCATCAAGGAATCGAAGCAGTGGAACCCGCAGACGCGGCGGTACGAGGTCCGCGGCGGCGAGTCGGGAGAGCACTGGGTCTGTAACGGCGAGAGCATCTTCGAGTTTCGGCACACGGACCGGCAGCTCCGGGAGACGAAGCTGCCGCCCGAGATGCGCGGCAAGGCGATCAGCGACGGCCCGTTGCCCTTCGTCTTCGGGGCCAAGGCCGACACGCTCAAGAAGCGGTATTGGATGCGGATCATCACGCCACCCAACGCCACGGACCAGATGTGGCTCGAGGCCCTGCCGCGGTTCCAGGCCGACGCGGCCAACTTCTCCAAGGTCGAGCTGATCCTGCGATCCAGGGACCTGATGCCCTTCGCGATCCAGATCTTCAAGCCCGGCGGCCGTGACCAGGACGTCTACCAGTTCGACCCGAACACGAACCTCATCGACAAGGGGCTCGACCTGTTCCGGGACTTCGCCAAGCCGAGCACACCCTTCGGCTACAAGTACATCCTCGAGGACGTGCCGGCCGGCCCGCAGGCTGCGCCGCCCGCGGGTTCGCGGCCGCCGGTGCCGGCGAATCTGCCACGCTGAAGCCGCATCATTCAGCGGCCGGCGGCGCGGATATACTCCGTGGGATACCGACCGTCCCGAGGCCACGATGTCGCCCGTCGATCCTTCCCATCCGCTCTACCAGCTTCTGGAACGCGACCGTCGCTACACCCTCGACGCCTACCTGTTCGTGCTGGAGTCCCTGTCCTTCGCGCAGGAAACGCTCGGCATGGGTGCGGAGCCGGCGGCCGAGGAGCTGGAGCCCTTGGCGGAGGTGGAGGCGGGCAGCAAGCCGCGGTCGCGGTCGGGCCGGGGCCGCAAGCGGCAGGCGGAGCGGCACGTGTCGGGCCAGCAGCTGTGCGAGGCGGCCCGGCTCTACGGCCTGCAGCAGTATGGCTACCTTGCCCCGACGGTCCTTGCCACCTGGGGCATCCGGGCGACCGACGACTTTGGCGCGATCGTGTTCAACATGATCGACATCGGCCAGATGCGGAAGACCAAGGCCGACCGGCGAGAAGATTTCCAAGGTGTCTACGAGTTCGCCGAGGCGTTCACCCGCGACCTGGCGTTCGTCGTCCCCGACCCTGTCTGACGGAGCCGCGCCGATG
>JBIKND010000153.1:0-9443 GCA_044358905.1 Pirellulales bacterium
TCCATTTTTGCAAAGACGTCGTCATTTCCGCCGCCGGTATCTTGTCGTCCGCGGTTCCATCCGCGGGCGGCGATCCCGGGCGGGAACGACTCCGCGGTCGAGGCGTGGCGGCTCAAAGCGACACCGATCTGGCGGAGCTTGTTGGCACACTCCGTCCGCCGCGCCCCCTCCCGGGCCGCCTGCACCGCCGGGAGGAGCAGGGCCACGAGCGTGGCGATGATCGCGATCACCACGAGCATCTCGACGAGCGTGAAGCCACGACGGAAACGCCGCTTGTCGGCAGGGCATGCAGGCATCGAAATGTCCCTCCAGAGGCACGGCGATCAGCGCCGGCGCTGCCGCCGCCGATCCCTCCCATATCGTATCAGCCGCGGCCGGTTCGCGGCTTCAGGCCAATTCCCGCAGGTAGTCGAGCGTGTAGATGCCGCTCGAGTGGCCGTCGGAAAACCCGATCGCGTAGGCGTATTGCCCCACCGGCCGCATCTCCGTGATCGCCAGTGGAGCGACGTCGGCCGGGGAGAGCACCGGCAGCAGCGCGGGCGGCCGCGGCGCGGCCCGCTGTTCCCGGCACGTGGCGCAGGGGCAGGCGTCGCGGAGCAGCCGCGGCGAATAGACACCCCGCGTCCCGTCGCTCCAGGTGATCTCGATCGCGCCGGCCGCCTGCCCCGCGTCGCAGCGGGCGATGGCGGTGGGAACAGGTCCGCTCATGTTCGGCTCCTCCGTTCGTCCACGAATCGCCGGGCCTTGCCTTCGAACCGCGGCAGGCTGCCCGGCGGCACCGCCCGCACGTCGACCCGCAGGCCGAGCCGCACCTGAAAATCCTGGGCCACGCGCTCGGGTGCGGCCAGCCGGTCCTCGATCTCCACCGCCAGCTCGTCGAGGCTGTCGCGGCTGCGGACGATAACACGATACTCGACCACCTCGGGAAACCCGCGGACGATGTCGTCGATCGCACCGGGGAACACGTTCACGCCCCGGATCACGAGCATGTCGTCGGTGCGGCCGAGGATGCCGCCCGCGAGCCGCACCCACGGACAGGCGCCGGCCGCGACGTCGTCGGCGGAGGCCCACTGCGGCCGCACGAGATCGCCCGTGCGATACCGGATCACGGGAGCCCCGGCGCGGCCGAGCGTGGTGAGCACGAGTTCGGACAGTTCCCCCGGCCCGGCCGCCGCGCCGGTCTCCGTGGAGATGAACTCGGGATGGAACCAAGGCTCGAGCACGTCGAGCCCCGGCCCGCGCAGGTCGCCCACGCCCCAGGGGCCGACCTCCGTGGCACCGGCATGGTCGAGCACCTCCGCGGCCCAGAGTTCCGCGAGCCGCCGGCGCACGGCGGGCAACGAGCCGCCCGGTTCGCCGGCCACGATCACCAGCCGCACACCCAGGCCTTGCGGGTCGAGCTTCTCGGCCGCCGCCACCTCGGCCAGATGCAAGGCGTAGCTCGGCGTGGCCACGAGCACCGTGGCCCGCAGGCTGCGGGCGAGCTCGATCCGCCCGCGGGTGGACAGGCCGCCGCCGGGGATCGCCATCGCGCCGGTTTCGAGGGCGCCCTCGAAGCCGCTCCAGAAGCCGGCATAGGGACCGAACGACGAAGCCACCAGCACCCGATCGCCCGGGCCGACGCCACCGCGGGCCAGGATCTCCCGCCAACACCCCATCCACCACTCCCAGTCGGCGGCCGTGTCGAACACGGGCAACGGCCGGCCGTGCGTGCCGCTCGTCTGGTGGTAGCGCACGTAGCGATCGATTGGCCAGGTGAGGTTCGCGGGCGTGCCTTCCGCCGCGGTCGCGACCAGTTCCTCCTTGGAGGTGAACGGCCAGCCGGCGAGTTCATCGAGCGTGGCGACGGCGGTGACGTCGCCAACCCGCGCGAGCTTGTCGGCGTAAAAGCGGTTGTGCGGCAGGATCGTCTGCAACAGGCCGCGCAAGCGATCGAGCTTGACCGCGTCGAGGGCGGAACGGGAGCGGAGGCCAGTCATGGCCCGATTATGGCACGCCCAGCCCCGGCACGCCCTGCGTCGGCGCGTTCTGGAGCGGCGGCTGCAGGCCCTGAAGCGGGCTGGGAGCGGAAGGAAAGGTCGGCCCCTGGTCGAACGGCTGCGGCGCGGGCAAGGGCTGGGCGGGGGGCGCGAACGGCTGCGGAGCGGCGACCGACGGCGGTGCGGGCAACGGCTGGACGGCGGCCGGCGGGGCGGCGGCCGGGGGCGTCACGGCGGCGGCCGGCATCGCCGGCGGCAGGCTGCCCGCCGCGAGCCGCGCCTGCTCGGCGCGGGCCACGACCACCTCGGGCGGCGCGGCCGCGGCCGGCGCCATCGCGAGATCGACGACCCGCTCGTCGCGGATCTCCCACGGGATCAGGTTCTCGCTCACGAAGTCGAGCGGGAAGTATTCGTACCACGGGATCGGAAACGGCTGTCGCACCGTGAGCGTCTCGTAGCCGTCCTTCACGAGGCGGATCTTCCGCGTGCCGTAATAGACGAAGTCGTGCGACACCGGCGTCGTGCCGAGTTGGTAGTCGTCCACGTAGACCAGCGCCCCGGGCGGGTTGCTGCGGATCGTCATCCGTCGCTGCACGCAGCCGGCGGCCACGGCCGCCAGGAGCAGCATCGGGATCGAGCGGGCGAGGAAGTGCATGGGCGGAACGATAGGAACCCGCCGCGACCGCCGCCAGTGCAGCCGATCTTGCCCAGTCCACGGCCGCCGCCTCGTATCGCCCCGTCTGGACAACCTGGCTAGACTTGGAGACTCCTCCGACCCGTGGCCCGTTGTTCGCCCTCCGCCGCCCCGAGGCACCGTCGCGTGGCCATCGGCTCCACCCTCGACTACTGCGACCGCACCGACATCGGTCGCCGGCGGTCCAACAACCAAGACTCGAAGGCCGTTCTCGAGCCTTGGAGCCGCGAGGTCTACAAGCGACGCGGCTGGCTGTTCGTCGTGGCCGACGGGATGGGTGCGCACGCTGCCGGCGAGATGGCCAGCGCCATCGCGGCCGAGCAGGTGCCTCTCATCTATGAAAAGCACGCCGGGAAGTCGCCGGCGCTGGCGCTGCGGCAGGCCATCGAGCACGCCAACGCCGAGATCCACGCCAAGGGAGAGAGTTCGGTCGACCTCAAGGGGATGGGCACCACCTGCACGACGCTGGTGTTGGTGCCGCGTGGAGCGATCGTGGGCCACGTGGGCGACAGCCGCGCCTACCGCGTGCGCGGCAAGCGCATCGAACAGCTGTCCCGGGATCACTCGCTGGTCTGGGAACTCCAAGACCTGCAGGCGGCCGGCGAGACCGTGCCGGGCTTGGATCTGCGCGAGACCCCCAAGAACATCATCACCCGCTCGATGGGACCGCACCCGCAGGTGCAGGTCGACCTGGAAGGGCCGTTCCCGGTCGAGGACGGCGACGTGTTCTTGCTCTGTAGCGACGGACTCTCGGGGCAGGTCGCCGATCCGGAGATCGGCCTCTTCGCCGGCACGCTGCCTCCCCGCGAGGCGGCCGAGGCGCTGGTGGGCCTGGCCCTGGTGCGCGGTGCCCCCGACAACGTCACGGTGATCGTGGCCCGGGCCGGCGCGAAGGAGGTTTCGAAGGCGTCCGTCGGCGACCCGCCCTGGCCGCTCACCGACGAGCCGGCGGCGTCGGCCCCACGGCCGGTGCCGTGGCGGCTGCTGGCCGCCGCGGCGGTCAGTCTGTTCGCGATGCTGGTGGCCATCGGATTCTGGCAGCAGCCGGAAAACACCGACCTGAAGCGGGCCGTCGCGCTCGCCATCGCCGGGCTGGCGCTGCTGTCATTCATCTCCACCCTGCTCTTCGCCTTCCTCGGCTTCCTGTCACCCGCCGGCCCCGCGCAGCGGATGCTCGCCGTCGGGGCGAAACTCGGCGGCGGCCCCTACCGCAGCCACGACTGCACCGCCACCGCAGACCTCCTGGAAGGCATCGTGGCGAGCATCGAGACCGCGGCGGAGGGGCTCGACGGCTCCCCGCGCGCCCGGGCGGAGGAGTCGGCCCGAAAGGCCCGGGCGCTCGCGGGCTCCGGCGATCACCGGGGCGCGATCGGCGCGGCCGCCGCCGCGATCGGCGTGTATGCCGGGGCCGTGGAGGCGGCGCGGGCCGATGCGAACGGCCGCCAGGGCCGCGCGCCGGCCTGAAATCGGCCTGCCGGCGGGGCGGCGGCGGTCGCTACACTCCGCCCGCCATGAAGATCCTCACCCGCTACGTGCTGACGGAACTGCTCCAGGTCTTCCTGGTGACGCTCACGGCGCTGACGCTCTTCATGCTCATCGTGGGGCTCGTCAAAGAGGCCCAGCAGCAGGGGCTGGGCCTGCTGCAGATCGTGATGCTCGTGCCGTACGTGCTGCCCGAGGCGATGCGGTTCGCCGTGCCGGGCACCATGCTCTTCGCCGTGGCCAGCGTCTTCGGCCGGCTCTCGGCCAACAACGAGATCACGGCCCTCAAGGCGGCGGGCGTCACGCCCATGGCGGCGATCTGGCCCGCCGTGGGGCTGGCGCTCGTGGTGAGCTTCGTGTCCGTGTGGCTCAACGACGTGGCCGTCACCTGGGGCCGCGACGGCGTGCGCCGGGTCGTGGTCAACAGCGTGGAGCAGATCATCTACGGCCGGCTGCGGCAGCAGCGGTCCTACAGCACCTCGCAGCTCTCGATCAACGTCAAGGGCGTGGACGGACGGAAGCTGATCCGGCCCACGCTCTCGTTTCAGTCGGGCGGTTCCGACAAGCCCGCCACGGTGTCGGCCACCGAGGCCGAACTCCGGGCCGATCCGGCCAAGAACGCCCTGATCGTGACCTTCCGCGACGGCACGCTCCACATGGGCGACGTGAAGGCGTCGTTTCCCGACACCATCGTCCGCGAGGTGCCGCTCGACGCCGTGAGCCGCAAGGGGGCCACGTCGCGGAGCCCGTCGGAGATCGCCATGGCCGACTTCGCCACGGCCCGCGTCGCCCAAAAGGAGAAGATCCGCCAGGTCGAGCAGATGGCCGCGGGCAAGGTCGCCATGGGAATGCTGACCGGCCGTCTCGAGTGGACGGCGCCCTTCGCCACCGAGAGCGAGCGGCAGAAGCTCAAGCACGAGCATCGCACGCTCTCCCGGATCGTGGTCGAGCCCTGGCGCCGCTGGGCCAACGGCTTCAGTGCCCTGTGCTTCGTGCTCGTGGGCGCCCCGATGGCGATCCGCATGCGGAACGCCGACTTCCTCACGAGCTTCTTCCTCTGCTTCCTGCCGATCCTCGTCGTCTACTACCCGTTGTTCATGCTCGGGGTGGACGGCGCCAAGGACGGCCGCCTGCCGCCGGTCGCGGTGTGGATGGGCAACCTCCTGATCGCCGCCTGGGGCTGGTGGCTGCTCCGCCGCGCGGTGCAGCGGTAGGCGGCGCACGTGCCGCATGCCATGGCAGCCGGGGAGGCTCGTCACCCGGTGTCTTCTTGCGCATGGCACGCGGGAAGGTGCGCGACCCGGAGTCCCCCGGCTTCCGCCGGGGGCTTTTTGTCGGCAGGTCGCGAGTGTCTTCCCGACAAGCCCCGGGCGGAAGCCCGGGGACTCCGCGCACGAACACCACCCCGCCATCCATGCCGAGCGGCGTGCATCACGGCCGGCGGTGCGTCGCGCCCTACCGCTTTCGCGTCGCGATGTACACCTCGCCGAACCACCCGGGCACGAGGCGGCCCCAGGCGAGGTTGAACTGCTGCCACCAGCGCTGGTCCTCCAGAAACATGCCGCTGGCGCGGAGGAAGAAGGCGCCCCGCGCTTCCTCGAGATCGCAGCCGTTGCTGCGGGCGGCATCGTTGAAGCGGCGGGCCGAGAGGGCCGACACGTGGCCGTTGGAGTTGGTGTGGGCCCGCAGCCGCGGCTCCCGCAGCGGAATGAAGGGGTGCAGATGGGAGGGAAAGCCGACGAGGAGCAGCGCTCCCGACGGCACGCGGGAGACGAGCTGGCGGATCGCCCGCTCGGGCTCGTAGAGATGCTCGAGCACGTGCAGAAGCACGTACACGTCGCAGTCACCGGGAATCTTCTCCGGCTCGGTCTCGAAGTTGGCCTCGATCAGGCCGTCGTAGGGCACTTTGGCGAGGTCGTCGTGGAGGAGCTTCATGTCGACGCCGATCCAGTCGTCGATCACGTCGGCGGGATCGACGCCGAGGTGCTCCAGGCCGCTGAGCACGTAGCGAAGCATGAGGCCGTGGGCGATGCCGATCTCGCACACCCGCAGCGGCCGCCCGCGGCGCGCGGCCTCGCGCCCCAGCCAGTGGAACGGGATGAAGTAGCGAAGGAGCCGCGAGGGATAGCGGCGCGACCGCTGCCGCGGCGTGAGCAGGAAGTCGTGGTCGGCGACGATCCGGGCATTGATGTCGTGGTGCCAGGCCGTCGCGGAAAACACGTCGGCCGGCTGCAAGCCGGCGCGCTTGATGATCATGGTCGGTGCTCCGGGAGAGGGCGGGACGGTAGGCCGTCGCTGCAGACCCGTCCAGCCCAGATCCCCCGGGTGGATAAGGGGCCTGGTTGCCGGCGCCAGGAAAATCGCCACAATTTCGCCGTCTCCTTCCCATCCGATCGACCAGGAGCCCGTGCATGTCCCGTCCCGTCACGCTGTTCACCGGCCAATGGGCCGACCTGCCCCTCGACGACCTCGCCCGCAAGGCGCGGGACTTCGGCTACCAGGGCCTGGAGCTCGCCTGCTGGGGCGACCACTTCGACGTCACACGGGCGATGAACGAGAGCGGCTACTGCGCCGCCAAGCGTGACACGCTCGAGCGCCACGACCTTTCGGTCTACGCCATCTCCAACCACCTCGTCGGCCAGGCCGTCTGCGACCGGATCGACGAGCGGCACAAGGCGATCCTGCCGCCGCACGTCTGGGGAGACGGCAAGCCCGACGGCGTCAACAAGCGGGCCGCGGAAGAAATGAAGAACACGGCCCGCGCCGCCCAAAAGCTCGGCGTCTCGGTCGTCAACGGGTTCACCGGGTCGTCGATCTGGCACCTGCTCTATTCGTTTCCGCCGGTGTCCGAATCGATGATCGCCGCCGGCTTCCAGGAGTTCGCCGACCGCTGGAACCCGATCCTCGACGTGTTCGCCGAGTGCGGCGTGCGGTTCGCGCTCGAGGTGCATCCCACCGAGATCGCCTTCGACATCTTCACGGCCCAGCGGGCCCTCGAGGCCCTCGGCCGCCGCGAGGAGTTCGGCTTCAACTTCGACCCCAGCCACCTCCACTGGCAGGGCGTCAGTTCCGTGGAGTTCATCCGCAGCTTCCCGGACCGCATCTATCACGTGCACGTGAAGGACGCGATCGTGACGCTCAACGGCCGCACCGGGATCCTCGCCAGCCACATCAATTTCGGCGACCCGCGCCGCGGTTGGGACTTCCGCTCGCCGGGCCGCGGCGGCGTGGACTTCGAGGAGATCATCCGCGCCCTCAACCAGGTGGGCTACGAAGGCCCGCTGTCGGTCGAGTGGGAGGATTGCGGCATGGACCGCGAGCACGGCGCGGCCGAGGCGGCGAAGTTCGTCAAGAACCTCGACTTCGCACCGAGCCGGCGGCAGTTCGACTCCGCCTTCGGCGACGAAGCCTGATCGGCATGCTCCGCAGACGGCGGACGGCCTGGGGCGGCGGGCTGGCGGTCGCCTGGGCGATGACGCTGCCGGTGCCGCTTGTCGCCGTCGAGCCGGCCCCCGCCACGTCGCTCGCGCAGCTCGACGAGCGGTTCGCGGCGGCGGCGCGGGGACTCGTGCGTGGGGCCGAGGCGGGCGGCTGGGAAAAGCTCGCCGCCATGATCGCCGGCTGGGAACCTCCCGCGGAGGCCGACCGGCAGTTGGCCCTCGCGATTCCGGCCGCCCTCACGGCGCCCGAGTGGATCGTCGCCGACGGTGAGAAGGAACTCTGGAACGACTTCGTCGCCGCGCGGACGGCCCGGGCGAAAGGAGTCTTCGATCACGCCCGCGCCGCCGCAGCCGCACACGACCGCGTGCCCACCCGCGCCGAATTGGCCAGCCCGGAGCCGGACCGCCCTCCACTGCCGCAGCGGTCGTGCGAAGTCATCCGGCTGCTGTATCGCGTGCTCCGCGACGATCCAAACCACGAGCAGGCCCGCGCCGCCCTCGGCTGGACGCGGCGCGGCGCCGGGTGGGAGTGGCCCGAGACGGCGCGGCGGCTCGACAAGGGCGAGGAGTTCGACGCCGCCTTCGGCTGGCTGCCCGCGGCGCGGCTGGCCCGCTATCGGGCCGGCGAGCGGTATGACCGCGGCCGCTGGCTCTCGGCGGCCGAGGACGACGCGCGGGCCGATCTCGCGATCGACAAGGGTCGGAAGTTCGACTCGGACCATTGGGAGATCCTCTCCACCGCGCCCCTGCCCACGGCCGCCGCCATGGCCGCCGTTTTGGAGGAGACGCTTCTCGTCTGGCGGCAGGTGTTTGGAACGTTCGGCCTGGAGCCCGCGGACCTCGAAAAGCGGCTCCGCGGCCGGGGCCGGCTGATGCCGCACGAGCCGTTCGCGGCGGTGCTCTGCGCGGATCGCGATCAGTACGTGGCGGAACTGACGAAACTGGAGCCGACGATCGGCCGCACCGACGGCCTCTACTGGCCGCCGACGCAGACCGCCTGGTTCTTCGCCGCGCCCGCCGCGGCCGACGCGGAGCCGCGGCCGCACGCGATCACCATGCACCATGAAGCGACGCATCAGCTGTTCATGGAGTCGAGCCCGCAGATGAAGAAACTCGCCGCCCTGGCGGGGGAGCGGTGCGGCTTCTGGGCGATCGAGGCGGCGGCCTGCTACATGGAGTCGATCCGGCCGACTGCGTTCGGCTGGAGCGTCGGCGGCCGCGACGCGGGCCGCGTGCCCGCCGCCCGGGAGCGGCTCGTCGAGGACGACTTCTACGTGCCGCTCGCCGACCTCACCGCCATGGGGCGGAAGGACTTCCAGTCCGACGCCCGGCTGCCGCAGCTCTACAGCCAGATCTCCGGCCTGGCCGACTTCTTCATGAACGGCCAGCGTGGCCGCTACCGCGAGGCCTTCGTCGAATATCTGTCGCGGGTCTACGCCGGCACCGCCGACCCCGAAACCCTCTCCCGCCTCTGCAAGCGGAAGTACCCCGACCTCGACGCCGACTACCGCCGCCACCTGTCGCAGTGACACGGCGGAGTTACCTCCACTCGACCTTCGCGCAGGTCGGGGCTGCCCCAGCCACGTCTCCGGACGTTCGCTGCGGCCCTCCGGGCCTCCGCTCTCTTCATGTCCGCTGCGCTCCGGCATCCTTGCCTCCGCTTGCTTCCATAGCCCGGCGACATGGCCGGGGCAGCCCCTCCCAAATCTGCACGACCACGCAGTTCAGAGAAGGCCCCTTCTCGAGACATCAGGGAGGGGTTGCCCGTGTCCCGGGAGCCGGCGTAGTTGGCCAGCGGAGACATGGATGTCGGAGCGCAGCCAACTCCGAGTGAGTGGAGCCCCGGGC
>JBIKND010000016.1:0-30609 GCA_044358905.1 Pirellulales bacterium
GCCGCGTTTTCCAGATTTATTCGCGGTGTTATGGGCGGGCAGATTTTTTTGACGCACCGTTCGTCGATCCCCTCGGCCCCTTTCTCCCGCGCGTTTTGAAAGCACGACCTGCTCATGGGCGCAGCATCCCGCTCCTCACCGATCGAGCCTCTGGTTCCCGAAACCGACGACCTGGGCCGGCTCCTTGCGCTCCCCCGCGTGGAACTGATCAATCGGCTGGCGGAACTCTTTCCCCATGCGCCGCGCGGCATCTCCGGCATGCCCGCGAGCGCACCGACCATGCGCGGCGGACGGGCAGCAGCAGTCGAGCGGCTGGCGGCGATCGATCCGGTCGCCTATGCCCGATCACGCAACCACATCGATGGCGCCGTGAGCCGGCTCTCCCCCTGGATCCGCCACGGCGTCCTGTCGCTCGCCGAGGTTCGCGATGCGGCGTTGGCACGGGTCGTGCGGCCCGAGGATGCCGAGAAGTTCGTGGCGGAACTCGGTTGGCGGGACTACTGGCGGCACGTGCAGGCCGCGCTCGGCGGCCGCATCGGCAGCGACATCGAGCCGCCGGCACGGACCTGGCGACGCCCGACACCGCTCGCTGCGGTGCCGGACGACGTGCTCGAGGCCCGCACGGGCATGGCTTGCACCGACGCCTTCGTGCGGTCGCTGCACGCCACCGGCTGGCTCCACAACCACGAGCGGATGTGGCTGGCGTCATGGCTCGTGCACGTGCGCGGCGTCCACTGGCGCGCCGGCGCCGACTGGTTCCTCACGCACCTCCTCGACGGTGACCCGGCGAGCAACCATCTTTCCTGGCAGTGGGTGGCGGGAACCTTTTCTGCGAAGCCGTACCTTTTCAATCGGGAGAATCTGGAACGGTTCACGTCCGGCCTGCACTGCCGCGGCTGTCCGCTGCTGGGCCGCTGCGACGTCGAGGGCTCGTATGAGGCGCTCGACGCGCGGCTCTTCGTCCCTGACGCGCCGCCGCGACCACCGCTGCGCATCCGACCCGCCGCGGCGTGGCGGTCCGCCCCCGGTGCCGCCCCTGCCCGCCGCCCGCTGGTCTGGCTCACGCTCGACTCGGCCGCCACGACGAGCCCCGCCGCGGCCGCCCACCCCGACGCGCCCCGGCTGTTCGTCGTCGACCGGCAGTGGCTCGCCGACGAGTGGCCGTCGCTTGGTCGGCTCCTGTTTCTCTTCGAGTGTCTCGCCGACGTGCCGGGCCTCGAGGTTCGTGTCGGCGATCCCGCCACGATCGTTCCCGCCCGGGCCGCGGCCCTGGGCTGCGATGCCGTCGCCGTCGCCGATTCGCCCTGCCCGCGCGCTCGCGGCACCGCCGCGTCGATCGCGGCCACGCTGCCGGTGCACGGCGTCGCCTGGCCATCGTTCTGCGATCCCTCGCGGGTCGACGACCTCGGCCGCTTCTCGCGCTTCTGGCAGAAGGTCAGCCGGTCGGCGCTGCGGTCGACCGGCTCGTGAACCATGCCGCGATCGGCCCGGCGAAGTCGCTCCAGGGCGATCCCGCGGGCGACGCCGCGAGCCACACCGGTTGACCGTCGTCGGGATGGGGAAACTCGAGCGTCGCCGCGTGCAAGGCCAGCCGGGCGTGCAGAGCGCGGCCATCCCGACCGTAGAGCCGGTCACCGACGATGGGACAGCCGAGCCAGGCGAGATGCGCCCGCAGTTGATGCGACCGGCCGGTGACGGGCTCCAGTGCGACGAGCGTCCGCACGTCGTCGCCGCGGCGAATCGTCTCGATCACCTGCCAGCGGGTCGTCGCCCGCCGGCCGAGGATCGGGTCGGCACGCTTGGCCGGCGGCCGCGCGGAATCGTCGGCCAGCGGCAGGTGGATCGTGCCGCCGGCAGCCGGCGGACCGCCCGCCACGACGGCCAGATACTGCTTCGCCACACGGCGCGACTCCAACGCCCGGCCGAGCGCGGCACGGGCCGCGGCCGTCCGCGCAAGCATGAGCAGCCCCGACGTGTCGCGGTCGAGCCGGTGCACGGCCTCGAGCGGCCCCCACTCCGCCGCCAGGACGGCGGCCACGGCGGGCGGATCGAGCGGCGTCCGCGCCGGCACGCTCGGCATCCCGCCAGGCTTGTCGATGACCACGACATCCCGGTCGGCATACACGATCCGCACCGTGGTCGACGCGCTCACAACAGTCCCAACAAGACGTTCCAGCGGCAGAGGAGGTCGGCCGGCGGCGTTTCGCCATCGGCGGCGACCGTGCCCACCGGAAATCCGGCCGCCTCCAGGCGGCGGCGATCCTCGGTGAGCCGTCGGGCGACGTCACCGTCCCCGCCCTTCCCCAGCAGCACCCAGCGCGACCGGCCGGGCTCGGCGGGCTCGAGTTCCGCGGTTCGTGGCAAGGCCGAGTCAATGACCGCGACGCCCCGGACCGCGGCCCCGAGCCGGTCGGCAACGAACCAGGCGAAGCCACCGCCGGCGGCGCGGCCAGCGACGGCAATCCGCGCCGGGTCGATCGGCCGCTTGGTGTGGAGGGCCGCGAGGCTGCGGCGGATCGCGGGCAGGTCGTCGCCGCTCCAGCGTTGCGGATCCGCGGAGCCCGGCAGGATCACGGCCACGTCCCACGCCGCCGCCGCCGCCTTCCAGGCGACCGCCTCGGCCTCGGCTGCCGGCCCATGCGGCACACCGAAATACACGAGCACGCCGACCGGCTCCTTGCGGCCCGCGTTTGGAATCACCGCCAGCGGCGGCCGCGGTTCGTCGGGCGATTCGAGCTTCACGACGGCAGCGGCGACCGGGCCACGCAGCGGATCGCCGGCGGCCGGCTGCCAGCCTTCGATCATCGGAGGTACGTCCGCCGGCGCGGCGCCGGTGGTGACCGTCACCGTGTGCGGCTGGCCGTCGCGGACCACTTCCAGCCCGACGGCATCCCCCGGGGCCACGCCCGCCAGGGCTCCGGCCAGCGCGGCCGTCGCATCGACCGCCACCCGCCCCTCACCCTCGGCCGTGCCGCCGAGCACGACGGCGCGTATGACTTCGCCGGCGCCGAGTCCCGCGGCGGCCGCGGGACCATCTGGCAGCAGCCATTCCGCCGTCACGCCCGCGGCCGCGGCGTCGGCCGGCGGCGCCGCGGGCAGGACGCCGACCATCGCGGCCCGCCACGGAGGCAGCGACTCCGCCAGCGTGACCCGCGCCTCGATCCGTCGCGGCCCGGCGGCGGAGGCGCGTTCCACTTCGACGGCCAGTTCATCGCCGGCCCGACGCGGCATGATCTGGTGCCGCGCCTCACCGATCCTCGTGATCGGACGCTCGCCGATCCGCACGAAGCGATCGCCGGGCCGCAGGCCGGCGAGCGCCGCCGGCGACCCCTGGCGGCAGGAGGCGATCACCGGCTCGCCGTTGACGACGTCACGCGACCGCCACGTGATCCCGAGGACACCGGCCGCCAGGCTTTCTCCCCGCTGCAGTCGCGGCAGCACGGCGAGCATGTCCTCGAGCGGCACCGCGAAGCCGATGCCTGCGTCGTAGAGTTCGGTGCCCAGCTTCATGCCCGCGGTGTCGGCCGGCAGCGGCGCGAGAATGCCGATCACGCGGCCCGCGACATCCACCAGCGGTCCGCCGTAGTTGGCGGGAGACACCGACGCATCGGTCTGCACCGCCCGCCCCCAGGCGCGATCCACGGCCGACACCACGCCCACCGCCACGCTCGGCGCCGCCTGTGCCCAGCCGCGGCCCACGGCGATCGCCCACTGGCCCGGCTCCAGTTCGCGACGCGGCGCCGGCTCGAGCGCCGGCAGATCGGCGACGGCTTGGGTCTTCAGGAGAACGAGGCTGCGGGACGCGTCGCGAGCCACGACCCGGGCCGCCTGCCGGCCGCCGTCGGCACGCACGACCACCGCGTCCGACACGTCGCCCGGCACGGCGAATGCCGTGGTCAGGATCCACGACGCCTCGGGATCGGAGGCGACGACGAGCCCAGTGGACGGGCCGGAGGCGGCGGCCGCTTCGCCCTCGCCCGGCGCCTCGGCCGACGCTACCGGCTCGATCCGCACCACCGCGGCGCCGACCCTGGCGACCGCGGCACGGAACGCCGCCTCTTCCGCGAGCGTCGGCTCGCCGGGGTCGGCCGCGGAGGCCACGCATGCGGTGACGGCCAGCGCGAGCACGAGGGCCGCCCGGTCGCCGACCCGCATCCGGCACCACGCGTCGCTCATCGCGTCTCCTCGTCCTTGGGTCGCGGCCCCACCTCGACCTCGACGACGCCGCCGTCGCGCACGAGCGTCAGCCGCACCGGATCGCCGGCCGCCAGGTCCCCCAATGCGCGTTCCACGGCGGCCCGCGACCCGACCGACAGGCCGTTGACGGCGATCACCAGGTCGTCTCGCGTCAGCCCGGCCCGCGCCGCGGGCGCATCGGGGACCAGCGATTCGACGTAGGCGGGCGTGCGGTCGAGCAGATCCGGCACGAGCACGATGCCGAGACGGCGGAGGTCGAAAGGTCGCGACTCGACGACCCTGGCGGGTGCGGCCGTGCCCGCCTGGATCTCGGCGCAGCCCTTCGCGAGTTCATCCGTCGGGAGCGCGTAGTTCAGCCAGATGCCGCTCGACGTCGATCGCAGTTCCTTGCCGAGCATGCCCAGCAGACGGCCCCGCGCGTCCACGAGGGCGCCGCCCGCCGACCCCGGATTGTTGGTCGTGCAGTCGAGCACGTAGACATCACCCCGATACGGCGCCTCGGCCGCGCCGCGGCGTGCTGCGAGCGGCACGACGGCCGAGACGACGCCCCGCTGGGCGCTGACCCGCTCGTCTCCCACGGCCACGCCGAACAGATTCGACAGCGCCAGCACCCGCGTGCCGGGCGCCGCCCGCTCGTCGGCCACCGGCGTGAAGGCCGGCAGACCCTCGGCATCGATGGCGAGCAACGCGAGTTCCCGCCGCGGATCGACACCCACGAGTTTCGCGGGGAATCGGCGGCCGTCGTCGAGCACGCAGTCGATCTCGTCGGAGTCGAGCACCGTGCTGGCCGCGGTGGCGATCCTGCCGTCGGGCGAGACGAGGATCCCCGACTGATAGCCCTCGAGGCCCCGCAGCCCGCCCGCACCGTAGATCTTCACCACCTTCCGCGCGGCGGCGGCGATCACTTCCTGCGGCGATTCGCCCGCACCGGAGGCAGGCAGTCCGCAGCAGGTCAGCAGCATGGCACCGAACAGCCAGCGCGACGCGGGGCTCATGGGGCACCTCCGGCGGTCGCGTCTTTCGCCACGCGCAACGTCGCAAAGGGCTCGGTGCCGCGGCGGACCTCGATCACGGCCGGCATCCCGCCGGCATCGCCCGAGAACCGCACCTCGCACGGATCGGCGTCGGGCGATGTCCACAGGTCGATGCCGACGACGCGACCGGCGCCGTTGACGAGCAGCCGCGTCTCGACACCCGCCACCGCCGACTCGAGCACGTCCACGAGTTCGGGCATGGCGAACTCGCCGAGTGCCGTGGGATCGGCCGGCGCCGTGCCCCAGTAGGTCGTGCGGCCCGTCGCCGCGGGCCCCTCGCGGACGAGCCGCCGCCAGACGACCAGCGCCGCCAGCAGCCCGCCGCTCCCCGGCGGTTCCGGCCGGGCATCGAGATCCGCCCGCGGGTCGATGGTCGAGCGGCCGGTCGGCAGGTCGATCGTGGCCACGTCGTCGGTGAGCTCGATGCGAAACTCGCCCCCCGCGTCGAGCGTGCCGGTGAGCACCCAGCCGTTCGCGTCGCCACCACCACCGGCCGCGAGGGCCTTGGCCACACGATCCCGCTCGACGACGTTGAAGTGGTGGTTGGCGAAGCCGGGCCGCGGATCGACGAGATCGCGAACGGCCGCCGGCAGCGCGTCGCGCCGCCCGGTGGCGGGCGGTTCGGCCTTCGGCTCGCGTTTCTCCGGGCCCCCTTCACGGCCGCCCTCCCGGTCCCGCTCCGCCCCGGGCGCCGGCGACTCCCCGGCCACGATCGCCGCCAATTCGGCCGTCGCATGCACGGCCGCAAGCCGCACGAGCACCTCGTGCCGGCGGCCGCCGCGACGGTAGACGAGCGGCACCTGCCACCCGGCCGGCAACGTGCCGAGCACGTTCTTGAAGGCGTTCACGGTCCGCACGGGGCGACCCGCGAGCGACACGATCTCGTCGTCGTGCCGCAGGCCGCGCCGCCAGGCGTCCACCGAATCGAGAATGTCCGACACCACCACCTTCCCGTCGGCGCTCGTCGCCACGACCGCGCCGAGCGTCGCATGGTCCGCGATCCGACCCGCCCGGAGCTGGCCCATGAAGTTGCGGAGCTGGTTCGCCGATATCGCGTAGCCCACCCCCACGTTCACGCGGCCCCGCTTCTCGAACGACGCCCGCCCGTTCACGCCGATCAGCCGGCCGGCCGCATCGAACAGGCCGCCCCCGGAGTTGCCGGGATTGATCGCGGCGTCGACCTGGAGGCAGTCGGCGTATTCCAGGATCGTGCCCGCCGGAAACTGGTAGCGATGGACGCCGGACACGATGCCGACGCTGATCGAAGGCCGCAGGTCGGTGGCGAGCAGAAACGGGTTGCCGGCGGCGAAACAGAAGTCGCCGGGCTCGACGAGATCGCTGTCGGCCAGCGGCACGAACGGAAAGTCGTCGCGGCCGAGGAGCTTGACGAGGGCGACGTCACCCGTGGGGTCGAGGCCCACGAGCACGCCGTCGTAGAGTTTGCCGTCGTCGAGTCCGCACTTCATCGCCAGGCCAGCGGGCTGGGTGACGTGGAAGTTGGAAAGCGCGTAGCCGTCGCGGGTCACGAGCACCCCCGAGCCGCCGCCGGACTCGCCGGCGAAGATCGCCACCGCCGCAGCCGAACCCCGCCGGATCGCCTCGACGCGGCGTCGCTCGGCCGCGACCACGTCTTCGTCGACGGCCGCCCACGCGGCCGCCGCCCACGCGGCCGCCGCCCAGGCGGCGCTCACGACCGCGACGAGGGCGGCCCGCGATGGCGGCGGGAATCGGAGCACGTGGATCACTTCTCGAACACCGGATCGGTGAAGCGGAGCGGGCAGCCCATGCCGCCCCCGGCGGGAAACTCGACCTTGATCGCGAGGCGGCGGCCTCCGGTGACGTCCACGTCGACGGGGCTCTCCGCGGCGTCGTCGACGCGGCGCTGGAACACGTCGCGGTCGTCGAGCCGCACCGTCACCAGCACGCCGCCGGGCAGTTTCCCGGGTGCGGCGGCCACGGCCGTGCGGAAACGGCGGGCATCGGCCGGCACCCGCCAGACGACGTTGCTGCGCGGCCGCATGACGAGCGTGGCGGGGTCCGCGCCGACGAACCGCGGCGCGAAGTACGGGCCGAGCCCCTCGAGGCGGCTGAGCGAGCCGAAGAACGGCTCCGCTTCCGACCGCTCCGGCTCGAGCGACGCAAGCCTTACGGTCCGCCCCGCGGCGTAGTCGATCGATCGCAGCAGCGTCGCCGGGAGCCGCACGGCGTCGTCCACGACGAGGGCCTCCGGTGTCCACGAAACCGTGCGGGCCGCGAGGCTGCCGCCCGCCACGTCCACCAGCGTGCCGCCGCCGGGCACCGGTTCGCGGAGAAACCACAGGCCGACGACCTTGGCCCGCTTCACCGGGATCCGTTCGTCGTCGAGCACGACCGTGACGGTCTCGGCATTGACCGCGGCGATCGCGCACTCGACCACGTCGAGCCGCTCACCGTCGTCCTCCTGCTTGCCGACCACGAGGAGATCGGTCTGCGGCGACTCCGGCAGCAGGGCGCGCCAGTCCGGCGTTGCCGCCTCGGCGGCGACCCGCGGCGTGCGGAGCGTCACGCTGCGCACGCGCTGCGTTGGAAGTTCGACGTTCCCACCGCTCACCGGGATCACGGCCGGGCCGCCGTCCCAGGTGAAGTCGGTGCCGGAGAGCGTGCTCCCGTCGATGCACTCCACGCCCACGCTCCCCCGGACCCGGGCACCGGCGACCGTGAGCCGGCGGGCCATGGGCACGGGCACGGGATCGTTTCCGACGAGCGTCACCTCGGTCGGTGACACCGCGGCGAGCGTTCCCGAGACCGTCGTGCCGTCGATCTTTTCCAGTGTCGCGACGACAGCCGGTTCCACCGCCAGGCCGCGGGCGACGCACGCCAGCGCTACGATCGCCGCTGCGGAAAAGCGCACCGTGATCATCGATCCTCCCCGCCCGCAGCCAGCCGCTTGAAATACTGCTCGATCGCCTCGCGGTAGTGGGGCGGAAACTCACGGCCGATCTGCTGCAAGGCCTGCTCGCGATCGTGCGGCGGCAGGTTGCCCCAGCCGTCCTCGGCACCGACGTCCCGCTTCTGCACGTCACCAGCCCCCTTGCCGCCGGCGATCCGACTGTCGTCCATCGGCATGCCTTCGCCCCCCTGCCCCGCGCCGCCGCCACCGCCTCCGCCTCCCTGGTCCTGCTGTTGCTGCTGGTCCTCGAGTTTCTTGATCAGCTTGTCGAGCGATTCGATGACGCCGTCCTGCAGGTCCCGGGTTCCCGCGCCCGTCCGGCCGAGCGCCAGCCGACGGCCCACGTCGCGCATCCGCCGCGCGATGTGGTCGAGCGACTCGCGTTCGATGCCGGCAGCGTCGGCTCGCAGCAGCCGGGCCACCCGGGCATAGCGGGCCGGCAGCTCCCCCTCCCGCTCGAGCAGCCGGTCGAGCGACTCGATGGCGCCATCGGCATCGAGCAGCCAGTGCTGGCAGGCCGCACGGTGGAAGAGGAGCGCGGCGGGATCGACGGCCGACGCCACGTCGAGGCCGGCCAGCAGCGGCAGTGCCTCGTCGAACCGGTTCCAGCGCACGAGCTCGCGGCCCCACCACAGCCGCACCGCGTCGCGGAGAGCCGTGTCGATCGGCGGTTCGTCGAGCCACGACGCATCGGGCTCCGCATCGCGACGGACGGCGGCCGTCATTGCGGCGGCACGGGGCTCCCGCGCCGCGATCGATTCGAGCACGGCGTCGAGGAGGTCGCCCCGCCCGGCCGCGACCGCGGCCCAGGCCTCGTCGAGCCGCGTCCGCGTCGCGGCGTCGGCCGCCGGCATGCGGCCCAGCGACTCCTCGATCCGCGCCCGCACGGCCCGTGGATCCGGCTGGCTCCACGACGGCTCGCGGGCGAACTCCGCCGCCTGACCGGCCGGCGGCCGCGACTCGCTGCCCGCCGCGACGCCCCAGCCCACGAGGGCGGCGAGCATCACGACCGGTCCGCACAGGGTTCGCATGACATGCACCGCTCCGGGCACGGCAGGCACCTCCGCCGTTCCACCATCATAGAGTCCCGGAGCCGCCGGCAGGCAGCGTGCGGCCTTGCGGGCCAACGGAGCCGGAAAGGCCTTCATGCCCGGAGCCCCCCGTCGCATGCCTGGGGCCGCATGGCACCGTGACGACGATCGGCCGATGCTCCCACGAGCCGCGTCACTCCTCGGTGCGGCCCGCGACGATGTCGTGGGCGGCCCGTTCGATCTGCCGCTGCCGCTCCGCGAGCCGCTCGAGCGCCGCGCGAATTTCCGGCGCGTCGGCCCGGTCGGCCGTCTCGTCGAGCAGTTGGGCGAACCGCTGCGTGCGGGCGTTCACCCGCATCTGCAGGCTGCGGATCATCTTCAGCTCGGAAAGCTTGTCCACGAGCGGCTGCTCGCCGGGCTCCTGTGGCCGCCCGCCGGCGGCCCCGGCCTGCTGCTGCTCCTGGTCGCGCTGCGACTTCTCGAGCGCTGCCAGCAGTTCCTCGAGGTTCGTCACCAGGTCGGCGAGCAGGCCACGGGTGGTGCCACCCACGTCGCCACGGCCGAGGCGGGCCGCGGCCTGCGCGGCGTCGTCGCGGATGCTCTCCAACGCCTGCGGAATGGCGACCGCTGAGCCGTCGTCGCGCACGAGCACGAGCGCCCGGGCTGCGTCGGTGGCGATGGCCTGCTGCTCGCGGCCAAGCCGCGTGGCTTCCAGTTCGCGTTCCCGGCCGGGCGTGCCCGCCGCCGCCACCGCGTCGGCCCCGGCGCACACCAGCCGCTCGGCCTTGAGCATCTCGCGAACGCGGGTCTCCAGTTGCACCAGCAGCCGCTCCACCTCTTGCTCGCGCATCTGCCGGAGAATCTCCTCCAGCTCGGCCCGGGCCGTCTCCAGTTCCTCGACCGCTTTTTCCTGCTCGCGGCGGGCCTCCTGGCGTTGGGCCTGCTCGAGCCGCTCGCGAGCCGATCGCATCCGCTTCTCGGCGGCCGCCAGCCGCTGCCGTGTACGCCGCGCGCGGGCGGAGTCGTCGTCGCCCTGTGGTTCCGCCTCCTCGGCGGCTGCGGCCTCGCCACCGACCGCGGGCTCACCAGGTTCACCACCCTCCTCGGACTTCTGCACCGGCGCTGCGCCGGCGTCCTTGCCGTCTCCGGTGGCCGGCTCTTGCTCCTCCTCCGCCGGCCCCTGCTCGCCGGCGTCGAACCCTCCCGTTCCCTCGCGAGCGTCCATCCGTCGCGCAAAACCCTGGATGTCCTCCGCGAGCGCCCGCGTCTCCTCGGCGAGCGCCCGCTGCCGCTCGGCCAGTTCGGCCTCCCGCGTGCCGGCCTCGGTCGAGCCCTCGATGTCTCGCTGCCGGGCGATCGCCTTGGCGAGCCGGGCCAGGTATTGCCGCACCTCCTGCTTGGTGCTGGCCTGCTGGCGATCCGTGTCGCCCGACTCCAGCAGGTCGAGCAGGGCCCGAAACTGCTCGATCGCCCCGGCCTGACTCGTGCCGGCCTTGAGCAACTGGCCCTTCTCGAGAAGTTCGACGATCGTGCCGAGCCGATCGCCCACCTGCTCCTCGCGGGCCTTGTCGAACACGCTGCGCAGCAGCGCCGCGCGCCGCGGATCGCTCGCCGCGAGCAGGTCGGCGAGCCGGAGGAGCGACCGCTCGAGATCGCGATACTGCCGCAGCAGTTCCTGCTCGCGGTCGACGAGCCCCGGCTGCACGTCGCCGGGCGCGGCCCGCACGCCGCCCGCCAGCCCGACGAGCAGCCCGAGCGCCACCGCACCGATCCGCCCCGCCTTCGCCCCGGCCACGATGCCTCGCATGCTCACTCCAGTGCCTCCCGGGCGCGTTGCTTCTGCCGCCGCAGCGTCTCGGTGCGGATCTCCTCCTGGGTCCGGATCACGCCGCGCAGCCGCTCGATCAACTCGTTGAACGACTCCAATTCCATCATCCGGGCGAGCACCGCCCGCATCCGGGCGAGCACCTCGTCGGCCCGCCGGCCCAGTGGCTCGATGGGCGTGGCCGGAGCGGCCCGGCAGGCGGCGGCCAGCCCGGGGAGATCGCCCGTCGCGATCGCCGTGAGCGGATCGGCGATCTGCGCGACGAGGCGGGTCTCGAGTTCGGGCGTCAGCAGGGCGTTGTTGGCGAACTCGAGGCGAATCTCGCGGAAGGCGGCGGC
This sequence comes from Pirellulales bacterium, assembly GCA_044358905.1. GTDB lineage: Bacteria > Planctomycetota > Planctomycetia > Pirellulales > UBA1268 > QWPN01. The sequence continues at coordinate 11,355 of JBIKND010000016.1, forward strand.
GATCTCGCCGGTCTCGCCCGTCGCCCGAGCGACGGCTTCGGCGAACCGCCCGGCGGCGTCGGGATTGCCGTCCCGCGTGAGCCGCTCGCGGCCCTGCGCGAGATCCTCGATCGCCGCCTCGTAGCGACGCCGGAGGACGATCTCGCGGGCCTCGAGCATGGCCTGCAGGGCCTCGGGCGCGACGACGTCGAGTGTCCAGGTGTCGCTCGTGCCCGTCTGCGGCATGCCCTCGAGCGTGCAGGCGTCGCGGGCGGCCACCATCGCCGTCAGCCGCGTGCCCGGCACGAGCCCCAAGGAATCGAGCGGCACCGACGCGTCGTCCGCGGCGAGTTCCACCAGCGGTGCGCCGCCGTGGACGGCGTCGAGCGAAACGGTGTGGCTCGCGGAGGCCGCGTTGGCCGGCGGCTGCCAGACCAGCCGCACCTCCGCGGCCGTCAAGCCGTGGTCGTCGCTGAGCGTGCCCACGATCGGCAGCCTGGCCCGCGGCGTGACCGCGCTTGAAATGCCGTGCAGGCGGGCGGCCACCCGCGGCACCTCGTCGGGCGTCGCGACGAGCGTGAACGTGATCGGCTCGCGATTCGTCAGGCCGTCGGTGTCCACGAGTTCGAGCGTCACCACGAGGTCGCGGTCGAGCATCTCGACGACGCCCGCGACGTCCGTTCCCGACGGGCTGGCGGTCCGCTCGCCCACGACCACCGCGTCCGCGCCCGGGAGCGTGCCGACGGGCCGGACCGTGAGCCGCGCCGCGGCCAGCGGCTTCGTCGCCCGACAGTCGATGGCCACGCGCGACCCGCGTGGCAGATTCACCAGCCGCGACACCGGCGGGCTGCGGACCGGTCCGCCGAGATACTCCGGCGGCACGCCGCGAATCGCGAGCGTCTCCACGGCCGGAGGTTCGACGACGACGAGGCGGAGGTTGCGGAGCCGCGCATCGCCGCCGCGGACTTCGAGCCGCAGGTCCTCGCCCACGGCTTCGATCATGTGGCCGAACGTCTGGCGCTCGCCGTCCGCACCGCCGCGGGTTCCCATCCGTGCCGTCTTCCAGCCCGCCGGACCGCGGATCCGCAGATCGACCGCCGCGGGGGGACCGTCCGCGGCATGGGCATGCACGATCACATCGACGTCGGCACCGCGGGCCACCTTCCGCACACCGTTCACGAATCCATCCGCCTCCAAGGCCGTGCGCCGCGGCCACGGCTCGTCGTTGAGCAGCAGCGCCCGTCGGGCCCAGACCCCGGCGACCGCCGGCCGCCATCCCACGAAGACGGCGATCGTCATGGCCGCCGCGACGGCTGCGACGGCCAGCGACGACAGGCTGCGGTGGCGGAACATCCGCCGCCGATCGACGCGGGCGACGATCGCCTCCGCCGCGGCGGTCGTCCGCTCCAAGAGCGCTCGATCGATGTCGTCCCGTCGCCCGCCCGCCAGGCTGACGGCGGTCGAGAGACTGTCACGAAACTCCGGGTGGCTCCGCTCGACGATCACCGCCAGGGCGTCGTCGCGCAGCGGCACCGCGAGCCGCATGACGAGCCGATTCACGAGCACCCACACGAGCCCGGCTGCCGTCGCCATGAGCAGCACGCCCCGCACCCCTGGCGGCGGCTCCACGCACCAGTCGAAGGCGAGCGACACCCAGAAGCCGCCGCAGGCCACTAGCGCGAGCCAGGCGACCGACTCGATCCAGATCCAGGCCCGGGCGCGCCGGCGGACGTCGGCGAGCAGTTGCCACAGCGGCCCGCTGGCGGGCGTCATGGCAGCGGGATGGGTGGGGGCGGAGGACATGGCGAATCGTGCCCGCGACGACGGCGGCTCCATCAGGCGAGTTTCGCGAGGCGGCGGACGATCCATTCGACACACAGGCAGCCGACGCCCAGCGCGAGCAGCGCGGTGTTCAGCCGCCGCTTGAACTCGGCGTCGTCGGCACCGGCCTCGTACTCCCGACGCGACCGGTCGGGAAGCGAGGCCACAAGCCGCGCCGTGTCGGCCGCCGTCCACTCCGGGCCCGGATACGACGGCGTGCCTCCGGTGGCGGCGGCGATCTGTTCCAGCAGGCCGCGATCGAGGCTCGGCTTCGCCAGTTCGCGATCGGGCAGCTGCACCTGGATGCGACGGGAGAGCTTCTCGTCCCCGTCGGCCTCGACCTCGATCTGCCAGGCCCCCTCGCGGGCCGCGACGAATCCGCCCTGCAGAACGCCGGGACGCCCCGCTTCCGCCGCGAGCGCCATGGGCACGTCGACACCGTCCGGTCCGACGACACGACAGGCGACGCCAAGCGGTGACGCGGCCTCGGGCAGCATGACCCGCACGGTCACGGTCGCGCCGACGGGAAACCGGTCGCGATCCACCAGCAGTCGGGCGCGGCGGCCGCCGCGCAGCAGCCGGCCCTGCGACACGTGCCGCACGAGCTGGGCGGCGAGCCGCTCGTAGACCGCGTCGTCGATCGCCCGCAACCGCCAGAGTTCACCGCTGCCGGCATACAGCACGCTGCCCGATCCGTAGAACTGGCCCGCGAGATAGACCGGCTGCCCGGCGCCTCCGCGGCCGGCCGCGGCGTGCGCGTAGACGGTGGCGCCGGGCTTCGCGCCCCCCGTGTCATGGCACGCATACACGCCCGGGAACTCGGCCCACACCGTCTGGTTGGCGACCCGGCTCGCCGCCAGCCAGAGGAACTCGGCGTCGCGGCCTTCGGGCGTGAACACCAGGGGCATCGGCTCCGCCGCAGCCTGCGAACCCGAGCCGAAACGCGGTCCGCGGCGCAGCTCCACCGGATACAGGCCGAGGATCGCCGCCGTGTGCGGCGCCGCCGGCCAGGCGTCGGAGAACAAGCCGCCGGCGAAGAGGAGAAGGCCGCCCGATTCACGGGCCACCCAGCGGTCGAGGCGGGCCACGGCGGGCGGATCGAGCAGCCGCCAGTCGTAGTCGAAGGCCACGATCGCGTCGTACGCGGCGAGCGCCTCGTCGCTGGCGGGAAAGGCGTCGAGGATCGCGCGGGCGTCCTGCGAGACGCCGGCGGCGGCGGTGCCGAGCAGCACGTCCACGGCGAAACTCTTGTCGCGCTGGAGGACGTTTCTCATGAACTGGTACTCGCGGCTCGGGCCACCGGCCAGGAGCAGGACCTGGGTCACGCGATCCACGACATCGATCTCGGCCTCCTGGGCATCGTCGGCCGGCGTCTGATCCGCGTCCGGAGCGGCGACGCGGACCACGAGCGACCGCCGGCCAGGCGCCGCCAGTCCGGGCACGTCGAACCGCACCGCGACGAGTTCACCGTCGGCACCGAGCACCACGTCGGTGGCATCGAACCCGCGACGCGAACCGCCGCCATCGGCGGCGTCCGCCACCGGCGCCTCGGCGAGTTCGACCCGCGCCGTCTGGCCCGACAACCCCTGCGCCTGGAGGTAGGCGGTGACGGCAAACCGGTCTCCCGGAAAGACCCGCGCCGGCACCACGAGGTCGGCCACGCGGACGTTCGCCGGCAGCCGCTCCGACCCGAGGCCCAGCGGATGCACGGCCACGTCCGCCGCCGCCAATGATTCGGCGGCGGCGACCGGATCCACGCCCGCGTTGTTTCCGCCGTCGGTGAGCACGATCACCCCGGCCAGCACGCCCCCCGGCTCCTGATCGACGACCCGCGCCAAGGCCTCGCCGAGCCGCGTCTCGTAGCCGCGCGGCGCGAGCCGTTCCGACCAGGCCGCACTGGCTTCCGCTCCGGCGTCGCGGCCGCCGCTCACCGCCTCCGCCGGCGGCAGCGTCACCAGCCGCTCCGCGTCGGCGTCGAACCGCCACACCGACACCTCATGCCGCGCGGCGAGCGACTCGAGCAGGCCGCCCGCGCCGAGCAGATCGCGACCGCGGCCGGCCCGGCTCGTCGCCGCCGGCCCGTCGCTGCCGTCGCCGAGCGTCATGCTGGCGCTGGTATCGAAGAGCACGGCCACCCGCGAGGGAGACACGATCTCGTGCTCGGCGGTGCGCTCGAAGTCGAGCACAGCCGCCGCCACCGCTCCGAGCGCCGCCAGCCGCAACGCGGCGAGCAGCCAGCGGACGGCCGGCGGCAGTTCGGCGGCGTCGCGGCGCACCATCCAGACGGCGAACGCGGCCACGAGGCCCGCCGCCGTCACCGCGACGGGCATCTCCCACCACTCGGAGAAGCCCTCCAGCAGGCGGCTCGACACCATGTGCCGGACGCTCTCGGCGGCGGCGAACAGGCACGGCGGTGGCGAGGCGTGTTGCATGGGTCGTCAGGCGGCGTGCCGGGCGGCCACCGCCGGCCGGCGCGGGTGATAGCTCGCGGCGTACGCCAGCAGTTGCTCGGCGACGAGGGCCGCGAGCAGCCCGTAGAGCAACGGCTTGGCGAGCGGCTCCCCCGCGGTCGAGACGGCGGCTGGCTGCAGCGACTCCGCGGCATCGTAGCGAAACGGGACGCCGGCGAGGGCGGCGTCGAGCCGCGGGCGGCCGACCCGCTCCAGCCGCCCCTCCTCCGGATCCACGTTCACCGCGAACGTCCGCTCCCGTTCGGTGCCGTCGAGCCTGCGCCAGCGGGCGGCGTAGGCGCCCGGGGCCGCGGTCGCCGGCAGGCGGGCCGCGAATCCCTCCGTCGTGGCCGCCGTCTGGCGGACGATCGTGCCCGCGGGCGGCACGACGAAGTCGACCTCCGGCTCATCGACGCCGCGCTCCAGGCCGACCACCAGCGGATCGCCGACGACCGCCGCCTCGATTCGGTGTCGGCCGCGGGCGACGTGCCCCTCCAACTCGAGGAGCACGACGACCCAGCTCGGGTTGCCACGGGCCCAGTTGTTCCACGTCGGCGCCGCCGTCGTGAGCACGGCGGCCACCATGCCCGCGCCGAACGGCCGCTCGACCACCAGCGGCGGCCCGGTGCGCAGCGACAGCAGCCGCCGCACGCCGGCATCGGCGTCGTGCCCACGGGCGACCGCCATGAACCGACCGACGCGCACGGCGTCGAGCAGCGGGTTGCGTTGGCCGGCGAGCACGGCGACGACCGGGTGCTGTTCCACGACCAGGTCGGGCACCGGATTGGCGGCCGTGTCGGGCAGGAGATCGACCGCCCCGGCCAGCGGCACCGGAAACAGCCCCTCGCCCCCGCGATGCAGCGTGCGGTTGATCGTGTCGGCGTCGCTCCGCGGCCCCATGAAGAACACGACGCCGCCGCCGGCCCGCGCGTAGGTTTCGAGCGCCGCGATCTCCCGCGCGTCGAGCCGCTCCACGTCGAGCAGCCAGACGGCGTCGAAGGCCGCCAGGTCGAGCGCGGCGAGAGCCCGCGGCGGCTCGACCCGGGGCCGCAGGCCCGTGGGCGCGCCGGAGCCGGGCGCCAGCGCGGCGGCCACGTAGAAGGCGTCGCCGGCCCGGCCCGCGTCCGCCCCGGCGCCGTCGATCACGAGCACGTCGATGCGTTCCGCGACGTCGAGCACCGCCGTCCGCAGGTTGTCGGCCGCCACGGCGTCGCCGGGAAGCCGGGCGTCCACGACATGGCCGCCGGCGCGAGCGAACCGCGTCTCGAAGCGGCGGGTCACGGTCGCCCGCGGCGGAACCTCCGCCAGCCGCAGCCCTGGCCGTGCGGCGCCGTCCTCGCGTAGCTCGACCTGCACGTCCCGCGCCGCCTCGTCGCCGACGTTGCGGACGGTCACGTCCCAGGGCATCAACACCCCCGCGGCCGCCACACCGCCGGCGGGTGCGAGCCGCTCGACGACCAGATTGCCCGCCGCCGCCTCCGCACAGTCGACGAATCGCAGTTCGACGCCGGCCGCGGCGAGGCGTCGCAGGCTGGCGACGGTTTCCTCCGCGGCCAGCCAGTCGCGGGCGCGAAAGTCGCTCACCAGCCACACCACCTTCCCCGCGCCCGATTCCGCAGCCAGGATGTCGGCCGTCGTCGCGAGGGCCTGACGCGGCCCCGTGCTCCGCGCGGAAGCCGTCAGCCGCTCCAGTTCCGCGCGGGCCGCTCCTACCGTCTGCGGCGTTGCGGTCTGCCGGGGAATCTCGAACGCCGCCGTCGTGTCCGAGCCCAGCGCCGCGAACGTGCCGGCCATGAACTCCTGCTGTCCGCCGGCCGCCGCGAGTTCCGCCAACACCCGATCGGCGACACCCCGGGCCCGGTCGAACGCGGTGGTGGTGCCGATCCGTCCGGCCAAGGAGACGTCGGCCATCGAGTAGCTGTCGTCCAGAAGGATCACGTGCAGCGTCCGCCCACCGCCGAGCAGCGTGCCCAGGGCGTGCTTCCAGCGGGGCTGGGCGAGGGCGAGGACGATCCCGGCCACGACGGCCGTCCGCAGGAGGAGGAGGAGGATCTCCTTGAGCAGCACCCGCGTCCGGTACTTCCGCTGGCTGGCGAGGAGAAACTCCATGGCCGCGAACTTCACCCGCCGATGGCGGAGCAGGTTGATGAGGTGGATGACCACGGGCGCCGCCGCGAGCGGCAGTCCCCACCAGAGCAACGGCTGAAAATCGAACGTCGGCATCGACACCCTCGCCTCGCAGCGGTCCCTCCAGCAGACCGTGGCTCAAGTATGCCTGAGCAGGATGCGATGGTCATCGACCCAGGAAACCCTCGGCGTTTCCTGCGGTCGATCAAGTGGACAAAGGCCATGGAAGGCTTTGTCCACGGAAAGTCAGACGGCCATGCTCGCCCGCCGCGAGAGGAGCTTCACCAGCGCCACGTCGACCGGCTCACCGGTGCGGACGAGGGCGTAGTCGCAGCGATCCGTGGCGGCCCGGCGTCGGGCGTCGGCGAGAAACTCCTCCAACGCCGCCAGGTATCCCGCCCGCAGCGCCCGCGGGTTGCAGGCCACGTGCTCGGGCAGTTCGAGCCCCTCGAACCGGGTCGGGCCGGTGAACGGGAAGTCGAGCTCGTCGTCGTCCATGACATGCAGCAGCACGAGATCGTGACCACGCTTCCGCAGGAGACGCAGGCCCTGGAACACGCCGTCACGGTCGCCGAGCAGGTCGGTGACGATCACCACGAGCCCGCGTGGCGGCAGCGACTCGGCGATCTGCCGCAGCACCGGCGCGAAGGCGGTGGCCCGGCCGGCCCGCGGCCGCTCCAGCACCTCCACGATGCTCGCCAGGTGCGACCGCGCCGTCCGCGCCGGCACGGCCGCGCGGACGCGATCGTCGAAGACGGCGCAGCCCACGGCGTCGCCGTGCGACAGCGCCAACCAGGCGAGGCTCGCCGCCAGCGTGGCGGCGCAGTCGTACTTGCCGAGGCGGGCCGCGGCGCCTGCGGGCCGGTCGGGCTGATAGTCCATGCTCGCCGAGCCGTCCACGAGGAGCGTGAGACGGAGGTTCGTCTCCTCCTCGAACTCCTTCACCGTGAGCCGGTCCTGTCGCCCCCAGACCTTCCAGTCCACGCGGCGCAGATCGTCCCCCCGGGCGTACTCGCGGTGCTGGAGGAACTCCACGCTCTGCCCCTTGAACGGGCTCTTGTGCAGCCCGGCGAGCACGCCCTCCACGACGGCCCGGGCGCGCAGTTCGAGCCGGGCGATGCGGGCGATCGCGTCAGGACGCAAATATCGTCTGGAACCGCGGGTCACGCGTCAGCTCGTCCTCTCTGGCCGGGGTGCTCTCGATGATCCGCCGAATGATCGCGTCGGGCGTGACGCCCTCGCTCTCGGCGGCGAAGCCGACCACGATCCGATGCCGCAGCACCGGCGCGGCCAGCGCCTGGATGTCGTCGACGGCGACGTGGCTGCGGCCCTGGAGCAGGGCCCGGGCCTTCGCCCCGAGGACGAGGAACTGCACGGCCCGCGGTCCTGCTCCCCAGGTGAGCTGGTCCGACACGAAGTCGGGCACGCCCCGCTCGCCGGCCCGCGTCTGCCGCACGAGCGCCAAGGCGTAGCGGACGAGGTGGTCGCTCACCGGCACCTCGCGCACGCTGCGCTGCAGCGCCAGGATGTCGGCGGCGGTGAGCACCGGCTCGGCATCCGCGAGAGGCGACCCCGTTGTCCGCCGCGCGATCTCGAACTCCTCGTCGAAGGTCGGATAGCGGACGAACACCTTGAACATGAAGCGATCCTGCTGCGCCTCGGGCAGCGAGTAGGTGCCTTCCTGCTCGATCGGATTTTGCGTGGCGAGCACGAAGAACGGGTCGGCGAGCCGGTGCCGCACGCGGCCCACGCTCACCTGCCGCTCCTGCATCGCCTCGAGGAGCGCCGCCTGGGTCTTGGGGGGCGTGCGGTTGATCTCGTCGGCGAGCACGACGTTGGCGAACAGCGGCCCCTCCAGAAACCGCACCTGCCGCGAACCGGTCGCCTTGTCCTCCTCCAGCACGTCGGTGCCGGTGATGTCGGCGGGCATCAGGTCGGGCGTGAACTGGATGCGGCTGAAAGACAGATCGAGGCTGCGGGCGAGCGTGCTGATGAGGAGCGTCTTGGCCAGACCGGGCACGCCCTCGAGCAGGCAATGGCCGCGGCTGAACAGGCAGATCAGCAGCTCCTCGATCACCGCCGACTGCCCGACGATGACCCGCGCGAGCTGCTCGAGGATGCGGTCGCGGGCGGCGGGGAGGCGGTCGACGGCCGGGGCGGTGGACTGCGTCATGCGGGGCTCCGGAGCGGTTGGTCGGGGGAGGCCGGGGCGATCGCGCGGACGCCCCGCCGGATCATCGTCGCATCAACGTTGGTAGATCGGAAGCGCGGCCTTGTCGAGCTGGAGAATCGTGAGGTTCGTGGCCGTCGTGTAGACGGGCCCGATGTACCCCTGCGGCCAATACATGCCCGCGCGGTCGGCCTGCGCCTCGGAGAGGAGCCGCTTTTCCACCTGGCTGCGGTAGGCCTCCCATTTCCTGCCCCCCGCACGGTACATGACCTGCGCGTAGTAGAAGTGGGCGTAGTGCCAGTGCCCGAAGCTATTGTTGGCGATGTTGCCCAGGTGCTTTTCGGCGTAGGCGAGCATCCGCGGCACGTGCGTGTCGTCCTCCTCGCCCGCGTTGAACAGACAGGCGATGGCGGCCGCCGAGATCGCCGGCCGCCCGCCGCCTCCCTTGGAGCTGTACTGCACGCCGCCGTCGGGAAGCGTGCAGGCGTGAATGTAGGCGATCGCCTTGGCGATGATCTCCCGCGGCACCGGAATGCCGGCGTTGCGGCAGCCACGCAGCCCCTGCACCTGCGTGATCGTCGTCGAGCCTTCGTCGAAATCGTTGCCGTCCTTGGCGCTCACGTAGCCCCAGCCGCCGTCTTTCGTCTGCGCCCGCCCCGAGAACTCGACCGCCTTGGTGAGCACCTGCACCAGTTCCTCACGGCGCCGCTCGTCCTCCTCCTCGCCCAGCACCTGCGAGAGGAAGAGCATCGCGAAGCCGTGGCCGTAGGTGTAGCGATCGTCGTTCTTCGGGTCGCCGATCAGGCCGTTGGGCCGGGCCCGGGCCACGAGGTAGTCGACCGCATTCCGCACCGGCTCGGCATACCGGCCCTGGGTGGTCGTCGAGCCCTCCATGAGCAGCGCCGTGCCGGCCAGCGCCGTCATCGCCGTCGGATAGCGGCCCTCGTTGGCCGACCAGCTCCCGCGCCGCGACTGCCGGGCCGCCAGCCAGTCGAGCCCCTTGGCCACCACCTGCTCGACCCGCGGGTCCGCCGCGGCTGCGGGCCGCACGGCGGAAAAACCGCACGCCAGCGCCGCGACCACCGCCACGAAGCCGCGGCGTCGGGCGCACCGGGGGATCGACGAACGTGACTCGGAAGGCGACGCGTACACGGCTTCAAGATCCCCCGGGCAGCCAGGGCTGGATCCAGCGCCCCCAGCCTTCGAAGAAGCCGCGCGCCTTGACCGGCCGACCGACACCCTGATGCGGCGGTCGGGGAGGCAGCGGGCCAGCGGTGAACTCCAGCGCGATCCGCTGCGGGTCGCCGCCGTGCTCGCGGACCGTGATCCGGTGCCGTTCGGGATCGCCGACCACGTCGCAGCCGAAGAGCAGGTGCGGCTGCGCGGGAATCCGATCGTCCTCGAGCACCGCATGGCCGGTGCGTTTGTCGAGGCAGAGGACGCTGAGATACGTGTGCTCGCGATCGTGATTTCGCTGGATCTGGCGGGCGAACACGAGCACCGGCAGGCCGGCCGGCTGCCCTGCCAAGAGGCAATGCCGGGCCACCGTCGCCGGCACGTCCCACAGCACCGCGCCCGATCCCCGGTCGACCGCCCACACGCAAAAGTCCATCGGCTGGTTCGCGACACCTGCGATCAGCATCTGCTGCAAGGGTGCGATGGCGTGCCGGTCGTTCTCGTCTTCTTCCGGCTCCTCGCGCCGGCCCGTGCACACCAGGAGCCTGTCCTCCCACGGCCGCACCTCCACGAAATCGATGTCCCGCGGCATGGCCGGCAGCCGCGCACGACAAGCGACCCGCTGCCCGGCGAGGTCGATCACCGTCAGCCCGCCGGCCGGCTCCACGACGGCCACCATGCCCGGCGCGAACGGGCAGGCCCGCGCCCCACCGGCAAACTCTCCCAGCGACGTCGTGGATCGATCCGCCACATCGAGCACCTCGAGCCGCACCGTATCGGCGATGCCCCCTTCCGCCGGCCCCTCGATCGGGCCGATGGCCAGTACGTGCCGGCCGCACGTCAGCAGCCGGCGGCGCCGGTCCGGCAGATCGATTTCGTGGAGCAGGCGGCCGTCGACCAGCGACATCACCACCGAGCGGCGGCCGTCGGCGGTTCCCACGCACACCACGTCGTCGTCGTTGAGCAGGTCCGCCGCCGGCGGCAGGCCGTGCCGCTCCCAGAGCACGCCCCCGGTGGCCGGATCGTGCACGGTCAGCGAACGCCCCGCGATCACCGGCAGCCCGGCGGTGACCGGCCGCCCCCAGACGGCCGCCGGCGGCGGCGCGGCGTCGGGCTCCACGATCCGCATGCCCAGAGGAACGACGCCGTTTCGCGGGATGGCGGGACCAGGCATCCGAAACCGCAGGCCCGGCCGGCCGACGTCGCTCGTGCCCCACAGCCTCCGGTTTCCCCGCCCCGAGAGATCGACCGCCGCGATGCCGCCTGCCGAGCGCACGAACACCGTGCGCCCCAGCGCCGCCGCTCCGAGCCCCGCCTGGTCGAAGATCGGCGCGCCGAAGCGGCCGCTGTCGTGCACGGCCACCGGCTCGCCGAGCCGCCGGCCGAAACGATCGACGAACAACAGCCGCCCTTGCTGAGCATCGCACGCCGCCGCGAGCCCGGGCACGAACGAATCCGCCACCTCGTCGAGACCGAGCGGCACCAGCCGCGATCGCGTCTCGTCGGCGGTGGTGCGATCCGCCGTCGAGCGTCGAATCTCGACGCGCCCGAGCGGCCACGCGGCTGCCGCAGCCGCCGAATCGGCGGCTGCATCGGGTTCGAGACCGCGACGCACGGCGGCGATGGCCTCGTTCGCCGCGGACCGCTGACGGTCGTCACCGAACCGCGCCAGATCGATGAGGAGGAAGTCGCGTCGAACCGCGACCGTCCGCAACGCATCGTCGTTTTCCGCCGCCGCGTCGAGCAACGCAGCGAACGCGGCCGCGAGCCGTTCGCGGGCCGCCATCCCCGCGGGCATCGCCCCGGCCACCTCGGCAAGCCGTTCGAACGCCCGCTCCCGGCCGACCGCGGTGGCAACCGAGGCGGCGGACAGTTCCGCCGCCAGCACCGCGTCGATCTCGGCGCGGAGCGGGGCGTCGCCCAACTTCCAGAGGCGTTCCAGTCTGCCGCGAAGCCACCGCCCCTCCGTCACGAAGCACCGCGGATCGCCGACGTCCGCGGCGGGCTCGGCCGCGACGTCGCGGCCGCGGACGAAGAGCTCGCGCCAGGCGGCCCATGCCTCGGCGAGATTGCCGGTCTTCAGGGAGCCGTCGACCACCGCGCGTACCGCGGCCCGCGACGCGGGCGTCAGGCCTTCCGCCGGCAGGCAGTCGCGCCACAAGGGCACGGCCGCCGCGAAGTCGCGGCCCAGCGCGAAAGCCAGCGCCGTGGCCAACGTGTCGGGCGGCGGCTGCAGGTCGCCCGTCCGCACCACGTCCCGCAGCCGCTCGAGGCCCGCGCACACCGCGCCGCGTTCGAGCATCAACTGGGCCTCCCACAACGCCTGCGCCGACGGCATCCTCGGCTCACGGGCGGCCGTCTCGATCCGCGCCTCGACCGCCGCGGCCTGATGAAACACGTCGATCGCATCCACACCCAGCGAGATGACCTCGCCGCGATAGGCGACGAGATTGCCGGGAACGGCGCCCCCGCGGGCCGGTGACCGACCCCGGACCGTGCCGTCTTCCAGCGCGATCTCCACGACCTCCGGCGCGTCGAGCGGGAGGAACAGGCGATCGGCGGTGAGGATGCCCCGGCCGCTGGGCGCGACGCCCGGCTCGAAGGCATGCCGCCACGCCCGGCGGCCCGTGTCCAAGGCCAGCGCCTCGACCCCGTCCCGGGCCACGACGACGACCCGCCCGTCGACGACCCCCGCCACCTGGAGCCGGCTGGCACGCGGCGTCTTCCAGATCAGGCCGCCGTCCTGCAGGTCGAGACAGTGCAGTTCGTCGGAGTCGCGCGGCGTGAGCAGCACACGGCTGGCCGCGATGATCGGACCGTCGTCACACCAGCCGGCGCGGGGTCGACCGGGCTGAACGTCGGCAAGCGCGGCCCCGCGCAGCCCGCCGCCAAGTCCGCGCAACCGGCCGTTGAGCAGGGCCGCCTCGTCCGCATCCCGCGGCGTGCGGGCATAGTCGTATGCCCACAGGAGCGTCCGATTCGCCACGTCGACGGCAACCACCGAACCGGCGCCCAACGGACAGACGAGCACGCCGTCGCCCAGCGCCGGCGCCGCCCCGGCGAGCCGGCGAGCGACCGCCGCCCGTCCCGTGATCGCGTGCTCCTCGTCCAATTCCGCGAGCGGCTGTGACCAGACCACACGACCATCGGCGGCGTTGAGGACGTCGAGCCGCAACTCCCCGCCCTGTTCGACGAGCACGTAGAGTCGATCACCGGCCACGAGCGGCGCCCCGGCGAACCATGACGAAGACTCGATCGCACCGGCAGCCAGTCCGGCGTCGCGACCGCCGGCTTCGCCGGCGCCCGCGGGAAGCCGCCAGGCGAGCTTGCCGCCGGCGGCGATCTCGTACGCCGAGAGCGTGTTGCCCCCCTGCCAGGCCGGCTCCCGCGGCGCCGCCATGAACGGGTCGCCGGCCAACGGCCGGCCCGCGAGCGCGGCCGGATGCGTATCGACCGCGAACGCCAGGCGGCCGTCGCTCGAAATCCCGCCGCTGGTGAAGTCGTCAAAGGTCCGGGCCGGGGCTTCGCGGCCGCCCTCTTCTGCCACCTCGGCGGCCGCCCGCGGCGCGGTCTGGAGCCAGATCCGCTTGCCCGTCGCAAAATCGACCGCCAACAGGCCGAGCGGGGCATGGGCGAGAATCGTTCCCCCCACTGCCAGCGCGGAGCCCGCCGGCCACTGGACGGTGCCCTGGTCGGCGAACTCGCGGCGCAGCTTGTCGAGCCGGCGGCTCTCCTCGGGATGGCGGGTGAGCGGGACGCGATATCGGGGCACGAGCAGCGGCCGCGAGGCGACGGTCACGGCGTTGCGGCTGGCATCGCCACGGAGTTGACGCCACTCGGCGTCACCCGCCGGTCTGCCGACGCTGCCGCCAAGTTCGCGCAGCCAGTCGAGCCCGCGGTCAGGCGGAAACGAGATCGCCACTTCGCGGCCGGCGACCCGCGCCATGCCGCGCCCGCCGGCGCGGGCCCGCTCCAGGATCGCCGCGGCGCCGGCCGCATCTCCCGCCCGGTCCCGCGCCCAGGCCCGCATCAAGGCGATCGTCGGCTCGATCGCGGCATCACCTGCGGACAGCCGCTCGAGCCAGGCCGTGGCCGCGAGCGGCTGCCCGGACTCCAGCGCCTCGAGGGCTGCCAGCGTCGCGGCCCGCTGCCCGGCCGGCGTCGCGAACCAGCGGCGGGCGACGGCCACGACCGCCGCGGAGTCATCCGTCGCGATCGCGTCCGCAAGGAACCGCTCCGCGCGGGCTCGGAACTGGAGTTCGTAGGCGGTCCGGCCGGCCTGCGGCAACGACCGGATCAGCCGGGCCGCCTCCGTCTTCACGCTGCTCCACGGTCCGCCGACACGAGCGTCTCGCGGCTTGACGAAGAAGTCGCGATCCGCGCCGAGGATCTCGTCGAGCAATGTCGCGGCGTCGCTCCAACCGCCGTCGGCCACCAGCCGGCGCGCCCGGTCCAGCAACCGTTCCTGCACGCGATCGGTCGGGAGATCCACGCCGCGGTCGAGATCCTCGCCATCGGCGACGGCACCATCACCGTCCTCCGCGCCGCGGGCGACGGCCGGGATGAACGCCCCGAGGACGATGGCGACGATCCCGCAGCCCCACCGCGCCGCTCCGCTCGCCCCTGACCAGCCACGGCACGGGGCGTCCCGGCGCGACAGTATCCCGGCGAATCGTGCGGCCATGGGGTGCTTCCGGGCAGGGCGAACGGCCGGGGTCAGCCCGGCCCCCGGCGCGGTGGCTGACGACCAAAATCGCATCCTATCACGCCGTCTGGGCTCATCTTACGGCGACCGGAGGCCCGCCGACAAACGGACGTCCGACAGCGAAAAACCCCCGGCGACAGCCCGCAAAAGTCCTATTTCCCGCCCACAAACCGAACTTTTTGCCTTGCATTTTCTTTTTCCGAAAGTCTAATCACGCTCGCGTTCGGCGTTTTCAGCCGAGTTTTCCAGGCGCGGCGGGGGTTCTGCCGCACACAATTTTCCTTTCCGTTTTCAGAGGAGTCGGCGATGGCGAAGAAGTCGGGTAGCAAGCCCATGACGAAGACCGAGATCATGCGAAGCATCTCGGAGACGACCGGCCTGCAGAAGAAGGACGTCGTGGCCGTGATGGAGGCCCTGACCCACGAGATCAACAAGGCCCTCAAGGGCTCGGGCATCGGCGTGTTCTCGATCCCCGGCCTGGTGAAGATCGAGCGGCGGAAGGTTCCGTCCCGTCCGGCCCAGAAGGGCGTGAAGAATCCCTTCACCGGCGAGCTGCAGGATCGTCCGGCCAAGCCGGCGAGCGTGAAGGTCCGCGTGCGGGCCCTCAAGAACCTCAAGGCGATGGTGTCCGGCTGAGCGGCCGGCCCCTTCGATCCTTGTCAGCAACTCAGGCGGGCGGTGCCGCACGGCACCGCCCGCTTTCTTTTCGCACTGCCGACCGGTCTCACGCGGACGGCGCGATGCTGGAAGTGGACGGGGCCGGAATCGAACCGGCGACACACGGATTTTCAGTCCGTTGCTCTACCAACTGAGCTACCCGTCCGGAGCCGCACGCCCTGCGAAAAAGGCCCGCGATAGGCTCTTTCGTAGGATGCCGTGCCGCCCGTGTCAACACGCGGCCGCGAGGCACGGGTGCCGCGCCGGTCAGCGACGCGAACGCCCGCTGAGCAAGGCGCCGGCGTTCGCGACCAGAGCACCGAGCCGCCCCAGCCATCCCGATACCGGCGCTCCAGCCGCCCGCCGGACCGGCCGAACGAAATCCGGCGCCCGCGCGTCCACGATCGTCGGCCAGCCTTCGTCACCGGGCGGCGCCGCCCGGGGGGCGGATTGGCTCGACGACTGGTCGCCGGCCGACGAGTCCCGGATGGACGGCAGCGGCGGGGGCAGCGGGCGGCCCGCATCCACGGGCTGTCGGTCGGCGGCCACCACGGGAGTCCGCGGCATCGGCACCGCCGACCGCGGCGTCCACGGCCGGAGACGCTGGATCACCTCCGTGGCCGTGCCGAGCCGCTCGGAGGGAGATTTCTTCATCATGCCCTCGACGACCCGGACGAGCCCGGAATCGACGTGCGGCGCCAACTGGCCCAACGGCACCGGCATCTCCGTCAGTTGACGCTGCGCCTTCTCCTTGCGGGTTCCTCCGGGAAACGGCACCTGGCCGGAGAGCGCGAAATAGAGCGTGCAGCCGAGTCCATAGACGTCGGCCGTGGGGCCGACCGTGTCGGGAGACCGAATCTGCTCGGGCGCCATGTAATCCATGGTGCCCACCACCCGGCCCGTGCTCGTGCTCTCGGCGTCGAGCAGCGAACCGGCGAGACCGAGGTCGAGCACCTTCACCCGCCCGTCCTGTGTGACCAGCAGGTTGCCCGGCTTCACGTCGCGGTGCACTAACCCCTGCTCGTGGGCGTAGGCGAGCCCCAGGGCCGCCTGGGTGATCACCGCCGCCGCTGCGAGTTCGTCGAGCGGGCCGTACTTGAGAACCTGCCGCCGCAGATCGAGCCCCGGCACCAGTTCGGTGACGAGGTAATACACTTTCGCGTCGTGCCCGGCGTCGAGCGCGCGCACGAGGTTCTCGTGATCCAGCCGCGACAACACGCGAATCTCACGTTGGAAGGCGGCCTCGTACTCCGGGGTCGACTTCGCCCGGGGCAGCACCTTCAAAGCCACGTGGCGGCCCATCATGGCATGCTCGGCGAGGAACACCTGCCCCATGCCGCCGCGGCCGATCTCGTCGAGGACGGTGTATTGCCCGAGCCTGAACCGACGTCTGCCCGCGAGCATCTCCCGGGCCTGGAACTTCGTCAGCACCCCCTGCGCGACCAACTTGTCGGCGACCGCCTGGTCCCAGGCGGCGGCGTCCGCCGCCTCGTCGAGAATCAGACGCACTTCGCGCTCGACGGCCTCGACCTGTCCGGGCTGCACCAGCCCGCTGGCCAGTGCCGTCTCCCGGAAGCGGGCGGATGACGGGGAGGTCGAGGGATCCGGGGCGGATGAAGACATGGAAACGCCGACGGGCAGCGTCGCAGAGGGAGCGGCGAGTGTACCAGCCGCGACGGAGCGGGCGGCATTCAGCGGGCCGAGCGACAGAGCGACGGAAATCGAGTCTCCCACCCCTTCGGCCACGCGGCCTCCACGAGGACCGGGGCACCCGTCCGGGGATGGGCGATCCGCAGGCTGCGGGCGTGCAGGGCGATGCCCGGCGGGTAGGGCAGGCGGGATCCGTACACGTGGTCGCCGACGATCGGGCATCCCCGTGAGGCGAGCTGGACCCGCAGTTGGTGGCGCCGTCCCGTCGAGGGCTCGAGTTCGACGAGCGACACCTCGCCGGCGCGACGGACGACCCGCGCCCGCACATGGGCCGGCCGGGCGGCGACACCGGCAGTCTCGCCGTCGTCGTCATCCTGCGGGTCCGGCCCAGCCTCGCATGCCGCCGCCGGGTGGATGGTCGAACGTGGCTCGTTCGCCCGGCGGGCGATCGCATCGTGCCACTCCACCCACTGCGCGAGCGGGGCGGGAAACCGCCCGGCGACCACCGCCACGTACTTCTTCTCCACGACCCGATCCCGAAACTGCCCCGCAAGGTCGGCTGCGGCAGCCGAGGTCTTGGCCACGACCAGCACCCCCGAAACCGGAGCATCGAGCCGGCTTACAATCCCGACGAAGGCCGTCGGCCCCAGCCGGCGACGGAGCCACGCATAGACGCTCGCGGCGCCTCGCGGGGCGTTCGCCGTGGGCAGGCCGGCGGGCTTCACCAGCCCGATCAGCTGATCGTCCTCGAACATGATCTCAACGCCGCCGGAAGCATCATTCATGCATGCAGCCTCGCCTCGGTCGATCGTGCTTGCAAGCCGCTCGCCACGGCGGCTGGAACTGGCTCGACGGGAGGGCTGGCACGTCACCGTCATCGAGCCGGCCGAAGCGGCCGAAGCCGATGCGGCCCCCCGGTCCTCCGACGAAACGCTGGCGGCCTACGTTCGCAGGCTGGCGGCCGCCAAGGCCCAGGCCGTGGCGGCCACGGGAATCACCGGCACCATTCTCGCCTGTGACACGCTCTCCGAGGTGGATGGTCAGGTCCTGGGAAAACCTGCCGACCGCGACGACGCCCACCGGATGCTGCTGACGCTTTCCGGACGCGGGCACCGCGTGGTCACCGGCGTCTGCCTGTGGCGCCGGCCGGGCGGCGATCCCGTCATGGCCGACAGCGAGAGCCTGCTCGTGATGGACCCGTTGGACGATGGATTTCTCGAGTGGTATCTCGACAGCGGCCTGTGGCAGGGCAAGGCGGGAGCCTGCGGCTACCAGGACGAGCGTCTGCCCCTGCGGCTGGTCGCGGGCAGCGAATCGAACGTCGTCGGACTCCCGCTCGAACTCGTGCGGAAACTGCTCGAGCAGCTCGAGTGCGAATCGACCAACGACGGCAATGGTTAGCTCGGGGCTGCCCATGCCCCGTGAGCCGGCGTAGGCGGCCAGCGGAGCCGCGGATGGCGGAGCGCAGACGCCTCCGAGAGAGCGAAGGCCCGGAGGGCCGGAGTGAACGTCCGGCGATGGGGCGTGGATAGCCCCGAGCCTGCGGCACCACAGGCCACAAAAAAACTGCCCGCACGGCCTTGCGGCCGTACGGGCAGTTCTTGAAAGATTCCGGCGATACCTACTCTCGCACTTTTGGCACTACCATCGGCTCTGGAAGCTTAACTACCGTGTTCGGGATGGGAACGGGTGTGACCTTCCAGATATGTTCACCGGAAATGCTGTAACGCCTCCTAAGCGGCGTAAAGCTGATTCGCCGCTCTCGCGGCGACAATCTGAGTCGCCGCCTTCGCGGCGAAAGGTCGTGGTAATTGGCATGCTGCGAGCATTGGCTCGCAAGCACTGGATACGAGTGGTCAAGCGTTCGTCCGTTAGTACCGGTAAGCTAAATGCATCGCTGCACGTACACGTCCGGCCTATCAACCTGGTCGTCTTCCAGGGGACTTTCGGGTTAAACCCTACGAAACCTCATCTTGGGGCGGGCTTCACGCTTATATGCTTTCAGCGTTTATCCTTTCCGTTCATAGCTATCCAGCCGTGCCGCTAGCGCGACAACTGGGACACCAGAGGAACGTCCTTCCAAATCCTCTCGTACTAAAGAAGAATCCCCTCAAGTTTCGTACGCCCACAGCAGATAGGGACCGACCTGTCTCACGACGGTCTGAACCCAGCTCACGTACCACTTTCATTGGCGAACAGCCAAACCCTTGGGAGCTTCTCCACCCCCAGGATGTGATGAGCCGACATCGAGGTGCCAAACCGCTTCGCCGCTATGGACGCTCGGAAGCGATAAGCCTGTTATCCCCGGAGTACCTTTTATCTGATGAGCGACGGCCTTTCCATCCAGCACCGCCGGATCACTAAGTCCTACTTTCGTATCTGCTCGACTTATGGGTCTCGCAGTCAAGCACCCTTCTACCTTTACGCTCGATGCCTGATTGCCAACCAGGCTGAGGGTACCTTTGAACTCCTCCGTTACTCTTTTGGAGGAGACCGCCCCAGTCAAACTGCCCAACTGAC
>JBIKND010000154.1:0-9287 GCA_044358905.1 Pirellulales bacterium
CGCTGCTGTTACACCGGCCAGTACGCCGGCCTCCAGAAGCTTTACGACGCCCACAAGGACAAGGGCCTCGTGATCCTTGGCTTCCCTGCCAACGACTTCGGCGCCCAGGAGCCGGGCAGCGACGCCGAGATCGCCCAGTTCTGCTCGACCAAGTACGCGGTGACGTTCCCGATGTTTTCCAAGATCACCGTCAAGGGCGCGGGCAAGGCTCCGCTCTACAAGACGCTCACCGAGGCCGCCGACCCCAAGGGCGAAGTGGGGTGGAACTTCGAGAAGTTCCTCATCGGCAAGGATGGCACGGTCATCGGCCGCTTCAAGAGCGGCGTGGCCCCCGACGACGCGAAGCTCGTGCAGGCGATCGAGGCGGCGCTCGCGAAGTGAGGCGTCGCGGCGTCGTCAGATTCGCGTTCGGGCAAGGCTTTCACGCGCCGGATTCCCCGTCGGTCTCCGCGCGTTTGGGAGACGATTTGCCATCCCGATTGGCGATCCCTTGGAGCCGCAGAGTGGCACTCTGCGGAAGACGCACTGCTACGGTGTGCAGACTGCCAGTCTGCACCTACACGGCTCGCGGCTCGGGCATCGCGGCATCGTCAGAGAAATCGTCGATGCAGCCCCGAGCCACACGCTGGCCAGGAGATTCTCAGCCAATCGACGTCATCACGCCGCTCGCGATGCGGGGGCTGCGGCCCGGTCGGCGTTGATCGTGCGGCGCACCACCCACGTCGGTCGGCCCTGGGCCTCGCGGTAGGCGCGGACGACGTACTCGCCGACGATCGCCACGGCGGCCGTCTGCACGGCCGCGACGGTCGCCACCACGCCCGTCACCGCCGCCAGCGAGACGTCCGGCCGCGGCGTGGCGGCCATCCAGTGCGACACGATCGCCGCACCGCCGGTGACGATGCCGATCGCGCCGAGGGCCGCCGCGGCCACCCACGTGAGTCGCACCGGGGCGTCGGAGGAGAGGATCAGCGCGTCGCCGGCGAGTTTGAGGAGTTTCCACGGCGAATACTTGGTCGTGCCCGCCATCCGCGCGTGGCGGTCGTACCACACCGGCTCGTGGCGAAAGCCGGCCCAGGGCACGAGGCTCCGCATGTAGCGGCGCTTTTCCGGCAGGGCGTTGACGGCGTCGGCCACCGCGCGGTCGATGAGCTTGAAGTCGCCCGTGTCGACCGGCATCGGATACGGGATCAGGCTGGCGAAGAGGCGGTGAAACAGGCTCGCCGTGACGAGTTTGAAGGCCGTCTCGCCGTCGCGGCGCCGCCGCCGGCCGTAGGCCACGTCCACGCCCTCGCGCCAGCGGCGGACCATCTCCGGGATCACCTCCGGCGGGTCCTGCAGGTCGGCGTCGGTGATCACGATCGCATCGCCGCGGGCGGCCGCGAGGCCGGCCGACATCGCCGCCTGCTGGCCGAAGTTCCGCGCCAGTTCGATGACGACGGCCCGCGAATCGGTGGCGGCGATCGCTTCGAGCCGGCGGAGCGTGCCGTCGCGGCTGCCGTCGTCGATATAGATGATCTCGAAGTCCATGCCCGTCGTCGGCAGCACGTCGGCGAGCCGGGCGTGGGTGGCTGCGATCACGTCCTCCTCGTTGTGGCACGGGATCACGACGGAGAGCAGACCCCGCGCGGCGCGGCGGCGGTCGGAGCCGGCCGGCGGCCACTGACAGGCGAGGATTTCCGGGTTGGCCTGCGTCATCGGGTCACCTCCGGCGCGGCGGCGGTGCGTGCCGTGGCGGGCGTGCCCTCGGTCAGGGCGCCGATCGCGAGCACGTCGTGCTTGCGGAAGATCGGGCGGGCCCGGCCCAGCACGCCCCAGCCCGCGGGCAGCGTGGCGGCGATTTCGTCGTAGCGGTTCTCCGGGACCAGCAGGATGGCGTCGGTGCCGGTGCGGAGGAACGCGGCCGCGTCGGCGTCGTGCTCCATGACGAACTGCCGCACGTGGCCGTTGGAGTAGAAGACCACGTTCGGGCTGCCGAGCAGGTAGGTGCCCAGCCGGGCGGCACCGCCGTGGCGGGCCTGCATTTCCCGCACCAGCGCCGGGAGCGTGTTCGCGCCGGCAAGGC
Organism: Pirellulales bacterium; assembly: GCA_044358905.1. Lineage (GTDB taxonomy): Bacteria > Planctomycetota > Planctomycetia > Pirellulales > UBA1268 > QWPN01. The sequence goes on from JBIKND010000154.1 coordinate 2,063, forward strand.
GGCTGCCGGCGGGGCCGACGGCCAGCGCCGTGTAGATCAGCCCCGTGAGCACCAGCGCCGCGAGTGCTCCCTGCGGATTCCGCCGCGCCAGCCAGCCGGCGGCGATCGCGCCGCCCACCGGCACGAGGCCGACGAGCGCCGCCGGCTCGGCGCCGGGCATGCCGTGACGGGCCGCGATGATCACCGTCGCCGCCGTCGCGGCGCCGCCGAAGGCCAGCCAGCCCAGGCCCGATGCCAGCCACCATCCATGCGGCCAGGAGGCGGCGGCCGCCCGGCGTGCGGCTTCGACGCCGAGCGCCGCGACGAGCAGTGCGGCGGCGGGATAGGCCGGCAGGATGTAGTTGGGAAGCTTCGTCGCGGCGGCGGAGAAGCCGCCGACCCAGACGACGAGCCAGACGAGCAGCAGGCCCAGCGTCGCGGTGATCGCCGGCGGGGCCGTCCGTCGCCACAGCCGCCACCCGGCCACGCCGATCGCCAGCGGCAGGAAGCAGGACCACGGATAGAAGCCCACGAGCATGGTGAGCGGGTGGAAGAGGACGCTGCCGCCGTGCTTCTCCATCGGGGAGAGGAAGCGGCCGACGTTGTGGACGAAGAAGAAGCCGCTCGTCCAGGCGCCGTCGGTGCGGAGCGACACGGCGACGTACCACGGCCCCGCTACGGCGAGCGTCGCGGCGAGGATGGTCAGCGGGCGGATGGCGCGGAAGGCGGTGAAGGCCGCGGGCACGAGGGCCGGCAGGAGCCGGTCGCCGGCCGCCATGCGGCGTTCGAGCGCCAGCCAACCGACCCACGGGAGGATGACCGCGGCGGGGCCGACGAAGCCGATCGGACCCTTGCAGACGACGGCGACGCCGGCGAGCGCACCGATCGCCGCGGCCCGCGGCACCGAGAGCAGCGGCAGCGGTGCGGCGGCCATCGGGGCCTGGCCCGAGCGTCGGTCGGGCAGGAACGGTTCGGCGGCCAGCACGGTGGCCCAGGCCGTGAGGGCCACGAGGATCGCGTCGGGCGTGGCCGCGTGCGCCTCGATGCCCACCAGCAGGCAGCCGACGTACGCCAGCGCCGCCACGACGCCCGTCTCGACGTCGAACCAGCGTCGGCCGGCGCGAAGCAGCGCGAGTGCCGTGAGCAGCACCGCCAGCACCGAGGGCAGGCGGGCGGCGAACTCGTTCGGCCCGAAGACCGACATCGCCGCCGCCATGCACCAGTGCATGAGCACCGGCTTGTCGACGGCGAGCGTGTCGTTGTAGATCGGCACGACCCAGTCGCCCGACTCGACCATCGCCCGGGCGATGGCGGCGAACCGCGGTTCGTCCTCGTCCCACAGCGGCGTTCGCGAGAAGCCGACGGCGAGGGCGGCCGCGGCCGCGACGAGCACGATGGTCGTGGGGTGCTTGAAGGTCATGAATGGGTCCGGTCCAGGGGGAGGGGAGTCTTCAGCGGAGCCGCGGTGCGGCCTCGGCGGCGAGCCGGTCGGGACGATCGCCCGGCCCCACCAGCAGGAGCCGGCGGGACTCGGGGAGCGTGGTCGTGGCGTGCAGCACCCGGTAGTGGGCCGGCAGCGCCGCCGTGACCTGCGCCTCGAACCGCGCGTCGACGACGAGGTGGGCGTGTGGATGGGCGTCGACGAAGGCCACGACCTCGGCGGGCTCGCGCAGGTCGGCGATCCGGCCGTCGGTGGCGAGTCGGCCGCCGTAGAACGCGGTGCTCGGCGGCGCGCGGTAGCTGGCGATCGGCACGTGTCCGGGAGCGGTGGCGGGCATGCGAGCGATCAACTGACGGGTGCCGCCGGCACGGCCGAGCGTGCCGGGGGCGGTGGCCATGAGCAGGCCCACCGTGGCGCAGGCGGTCGCGGCCAGCGCGGCCGAGGCCGCGAGTCGCGAGTGCAGGGATTGGCAGGCCCAGGCCAGCGCGGCGCCCGCCAGTGGCACGAGTCCGATCAGGCCGAGCCACTCGGCGCCGGGCGCGAAGCGGCTGGCCACCAGCGGCAGGCCGACGGCCAACGCCGCGCCGGAGCCGGCCAGCAGCCCCCACGCCAGCCGCATCCAGCGGTCGGTCGTCGTCGTCGGAAGCCGGACCCAATCGGCGAAGAACAGCCCCGTCAGCAGGGCGATTGCGGGATAGGCAGGCCACACGTAGCCCGGCAGCTTCGTGGCGGCCAAGGAGAATGGCACGATCCAGGCCGCCGCCCAGCAGGCCAGCAGCCGCACGCCGACGGCGTCGCCGCCGGTTCGCGCGGTGCGGATCGCATGAATGCCGACGAGCGCCGCGGCCATCGACCAGGGAAACATGCCGATGAGGACGACGGCCGGATAATAGAGCAGCGGTGATCCGGAGTGTCCTTCCATCGGCGCTGCGAAGCGACCCACGTTGTGGACCAGGAAGAAGCCGTTGAGCCACGCCCCTTCCGTCCGCAGGCCGACGGCGACGTACCAGGGTGCCGCCACGGCCACGCACGCGGCGAGGATCACCAGCGGCCGGACGCCGTGCCACGCGGCGGCAAGCGTCGCTGCCGCCCGAGCTGGCAGGGAGCCGCAGCGGGCAGGATCGAGAACCGCCTGCCACCAGGCGAAGAGCCCCAGCGCCGCAAGTGGCAGCACCACGCCCACCGGGCCCTTGGTCAATGCCGCCAGGCCGCAGGCCGCGCCGATCGCCGCGGCGGCGCCGGCCGAGAGCCGCACCGGCGCGTCGCGCCAGCCATGGCCGCCGGCCGCCGGCACCCGGGCGCCGCGCACGAAGAGCCACAGGGCGAGCGTCGTGAAGAACACCAGCGGCGCGTCGGGGGTGGCCGCACGGCCGCCCACGCCGGTCCACAGGCAGGTGGCCATCACGATCCCTGCCCAGCAGCCGGCCGCAGGCCGGAAGAGAGCCGTGCCGATCCGCCACACGAGCAGGCAGGTGGCGATGGTGAGCAACGCGGAGCCGAGGCGGGCGCCGGTCTCGTTGACGCCGGCCACGGCGAACCCGGCCATATGGAGCCAATTCACCAGCGCGGGCTTCTCGACCCGCAGCCGGCCATTGAACGTGGGCACGATCCAGTCGCCGGTGGCGTGCATCGCCAGCGAGCAGGCGGCGTTCCGCGGCTCGTCGTCGTCCCACAGCGGCGGAGTTCCGAGGTTGGGCAGCAGCACGAGCGCCGCGAAGGCGGCGACGACGAGTCCCTGCGAGCGTGCTGTCATGAGGGGCGTGGCCTGGGCCTGGGGTGCCGATCGGGGGCGGGAGAATAGGTGCCTGCCGCGGCGCGGGTCAAGGCATCACGGGTGGCCGAAAAACCACGGTCGTGCGGCGGTTTCAGGCCGGTTGACCGCCCCGGCACGCCGGGTATGTTCAGGCATCCCTACGGGGCTCGCAGACTATGGATCAAGGCTGCCCGAGCGGGATGCGATGGCCATCGACCCAGGAAACCCTCGGCGTTTCCTGCGGTCGATCAAGTGGAAAAAGGTCAGGGATGACTTTTTCCACTGACAACTTCACCGGCGGGTTTTTGGGCTCGGAGACCGTTCCTTGGCTGACGACGTGAACCCCTCCGCGGCAGGCGACAGCAGCCCCCCTCCGGACGACGGCCTGCGGGATATCTCCGGCGGCAGGCTCGTCGAACTGCCGATCGAGCAGGAGCTCAAGGACAGTTACCTCACGTACGCGATGAGCGTGATCGTGAGCCGGGCGCTGCCCGACGTGCGCGACGGCCTCAAGCCCTCGCAGCGCCGCATTCTGGTCGCGATGAACGACCTCAACCTGTCGCCCGGCGCCGCCCGGGTGAAGTGCGCGAAGATCTCCGGCGACACCAGCGGCAACTACCATCCGCACGGCGAAAGCGTGATCTACCCCACGCTCGTCCGCATGGCCCAGGAATGGAACATGCGGCACGTGCTCGTCGACAAGCAGGGCAACTTCGGCTCGATCGCCGGCCTGCCCGCCGCCGCGATGCGATACACCGAGGCCCGGCTGTCGCCGATCGCGGCCCTGATGCTCGACGACCTCGACCTCGACACGGTCGACTACGTCCCGAGCTACGACGAGCGCAACACCGAGCCGGTGGTGCTGCCGAGCCGGTTCCCGAACCTGGTCGTCAACGGCGCCGGCGGCATCGCCGTGGGCATGGCGACGAGCATCCCGCCGCACAACCTCGGCGAGGTGTGCCGCGCGCTGGTGGCCATGATCGACAACCCGGCCATCTCGATGGCCGAGTTGCTGCAGATCGTGCCCGGCCCCGACTTCCCCACCGGCGGCATCGTGATGGGTCGCGAGGCCCTCGCCCGCGGCTACCTCACCGGCCGCAGCACGATCACGCTCCGAGCCCGGGCCCACGTTGAGGAGTTCGGCAAGAACCGTCACCGGATCGTCGTCACCGAGATTCCCTACCAGCAGACCCGCGACGCGATCGAGGAGAAGATCGCCGAACTCGTCAACGATGACCGGATCAAGGGGATCTCCGCGATCCGCAACGAGAGCGACCTCAAGGAGCCGGTGCGGCTGATCCTGGAACTGAAGCGCGACGCCGACCCGGACGTCGTCCTCAACCAGCTCTATCAGTTCTCGCCGCTGCAGACCTCCTTCTCGCTGATCTTCCTGGCGCTCGTCGACGGGAAGCCGCGGATTCTGTCGTTCAAGAGCATGCTGGAGGAGTTCCTCCGCCACCGCACGACGGTGATCCGGCGGCGGACGCAGCACCTGCTCCAGAAGGCCCGCAGCCGCAAGCACACGCTCGAGGGCCTGCTCGTCGCGCTGGCCAACATCGACGAGGTGATCAAGATCATCCGCTCGTCGAAGTCGCAGGCCGAAGCCAAGGAGCGGCTCTGCCAATTGCAGGCCCCGGCGGCGCTCCTGGAGCGGGCGCTCGGCGCCGACGGCTTCGCCGTGCTCCAGGAGGAGCGGGGTGCGAGCGACACCTACGGGCTGTCGCCCGTGCAGGCCGACGCCATCCTCCGGCTCACGCTCGGGCAGCTGGTGAACCTCGAGCAGGAGAAGCTCGGCGGCGAGCACCGGGAACTGCTGGCGAAGATCGGCGAGTTCCGCCGCATCCTCTCCAGCGAGGCCAACATGAAGGCCCTGATCCGCGCGGAGTTGATGGAGATCGAGGCCAAGCACGGCGACGAGCGGCGCACGGAGATCAGCGGCGAGGCGGGCGACATCCGCGACATGGCCGAACTGATCACCGAGGCGACGATGGTGGTCACGATCAGCCGCGCCGGCTACGTGAAGCGGACGGCGGCCGACACCTACCGCGCGCAGCGGCGCGGCGGCAAGGGCCTCAAGGGCGCCAGTGCCGACGAGGAGGATCCGATCGAGCACCTGTTCGTGGCCAGCACCCACGACTGGCTGCTCGTGTTCACCACGCTCGGCAAGGTGTTCTCGATGCGGGTCTTCGAGCTGCCCGAGTTGGCCCGCGACTCGAAGGGCCGGGCGCTCGTGAACCTGCTCGAGTTCGAGCCGGGCGAGAAGGTGGCCGACTGCCGCGCCGTGGGCGGCTTCGAGGACCCGAACCAGTTCCTCATGCTCGCCACCCGCAGCGGCATGGTGAAGAAGACGGCGCTCGAGCAGTATCGCCGGCGGCGGACGAAGGGCCTGATCGCGGTCAAGCTTCGCGAGGGTGACGAACTCGTCGATGCGGTGATCACGAAGCCGGGCGACGAACTCGTGCTGGCCACGGCCAAGGGCATGGCGATCCGGTTCCCCGAGAGCGACGCCCGGCCGATGGGCCGCGACACGAGCGGCGTGCGCGGCATCAAGCTCGGCAGCGGCGACCGGCTCGTGGGCATGGTCGTGGCCGAGCCCGAGGCCACGCTGCTCACCGTCTGCGAGCAGGGCTACGGCAAGCGGACGCCCTTCGGTGCCGGCACGCCCGTGTCGGGCCCCGCGCCGGACGAGGAGGGGGGCGAGCAGCCCGCCGCCGAGGAGCCGGCCGAGAGCGAGCCGGGCGACGAGGCGGAGGGCGACGCTGGCTCGAGCGGCGTGCGGTATCGCACCCAGCGCCGCGGCGGCAAGGGCATTCGCGACATCAAGGCCACTGCCCGCAATGGCGCCGTCGTGTCGATCGTGTCGGTCCGCGACGACGACCAGGTGCTGATGATGACCGCCCGGGGCAAGATCCAGCGGGTGAACGTCCGCGAGATCCGGCCGATGGGCCGCAACACGCAGGGCGTGCGAATCATGCGGCTCGACGATAGCGACACGCTCGCCGCCGTGGTGCCGGTGCCGCCGAGCGAGCAGGAGGAGGCCGACACGACGCCCGAAGGTGGAGACTTGGCATGAAAATCGGCGTCGTCGGCACCGGTTACGTGGGGCTCGTCACGGGAACCTGCTTTTCCGACAGCGGCAACACCGTCACCTGCCTCGACATCAATGCCGACAAGGTCGCCCGCCTGAAGCGGGGCGAGATCCCGATCTACGAGCCGGGCCTCGAGGAGCTCGTCGAACGGAACGCCCGGGCCGGCCGGCTCCGGTTCACGACCGACACGGCCGAGGCGATCCGCGAGGCGGAGGTCGTCTTCCTGGCGGTCGGCACGCCCCCCTCGGCCGACGGCTCGGCCGACCTCTCGGCCCTGTGGAAGGTGGTGGAGACGATCGGACCGCACCTGCGTGCCGACGCCATCGTCGTCACCAAGAGCACGGTGCCCGTCGGCACCTGCGCCGGCATCGAGCAGCGGCTCAAGGCCGCGCTCGGCCGCGACTGCCGCGTCGCGAGCAACCCGGAGTTTCTCAAGGAGGGGGCCGCGATCGAGGACTTCCAGAAGCCCGACCGCGTGGTGGTGGGCGTGCGGTCGGCGGAGGTGGGCGAGACGCTGCGGTCGCTCTACGCCCCGTTCCTGCGCACCGAGAACCCGTTTCTCGTCATGTCGCCGGAGAGCTCGGAGATGACGAAGTACGTGGCCAATGCCTTGCTGGCCACGAAGATCAGCTTCATCAACGAGGTGGCCAACCTCTGCGAGCGGATGGAGGCCGACATCGACGACGTTCGTCGCGGCATCGGCCACGACAGCCGGATCGGGTTCGCCTTCCTCTTTCCTGGCGCCGGGTACGGCGGCAGCTGCTTTCCGAAGGACGTGCAGGCCCTGGCGGCGATGGCGCGCGACAAGGGCGTGACGCCGCGCATTCTCGCGGCGGTGCACGAGACGAACCTGGCCCAGAAGCAGGTGCTCGGCGACAAGATCGTCGCCCATTTCGGCGGCGACCTCGCCGGTCGGAAGATCGCCGTCTGGGGCCTGGCCTTCAAGCCGCGGACCGACGACGT
>JBIKND010000155.1:0-9216 GCA_044358905.1 Pirellulales bacterium
CTCATGAGCCGCGGCCTCTCCGAGGCCGAGGCGAGCACGATGATCGTGGGCGGGTTCATCGAGCCGCTCGTCAAGGAGCTGCCGATGGAATACGCCGTCGAGATGAACCGGCTGATCGAACTGCAGATGGAAGGCTCCGTCGGCTGACGTCCCGCCCCTTCCGCCACCCCGCCTTCCCCACGATGACCACAGCCACCGTTCCCGCACCCACTGCCGGCACAGCCTTCGACCGCGCCGGCCTCGAATCCCTGATCGCGGGCCACGCCGCCCCGGACTGGGTGACCGCACACCGCCGCGCGGCCCTGACGGCACTCGAGTCGCTCGGCCTGCCCGATCGCCGCAGCGAAAATTGGATGCGGACCGACCTGCGGATGTTCAAGCCCGCCGCCTGGCGGCTCGCCGCCGCGCCGGGCGCAGCGGCGACGGTGCCCCAAGGGCTGCTCGCCGAGGCGATCCTCTCCGGCGACGTGACGGCCGACGTCCTGGCCGACGAGCCCACGCGAACCGCCTCGGCCACGCTCGCGGGCCGGTTCGCCTCGCTCGACGGCCACGTCGTCCGCGACGAACTCGATCCCGCCCTCGCCGCACGGGGCGTGGCCTTCGGTTCCGCCGAGCGGATCCTGGCGACGCATGCCGATCTGCTCCGGCCGCACTGGTTATCCGTCATCGATGCACAGAGCGACTGGTTCGCCGCCCTGCACGCGGCCTTCCACCGGGCGAGCGCCGTTCTTTACGTGCCCGCCGGCGTCCGGGTCGCCGAGCCGCTGCACGTGCTCTCCGCGATCAATGCCGGAGGCGTCGACACCTCGCACCTGCTCGTCGTGCTCGGCGATGGTGCCGAGGCCACGCTGCTCACGGAAACCGCCGGCGGCGGTCCGGCCGGATCGGCGGGCGGCTTCCACTGCGGTGGCACCGAGATCGTCGTCGGCCGCGGGGCGTTTCTGCGGATCGTGAACCTGCAGAATTGGAACACCGGGGTTTGGCACGTCGCCCGACAGAAGGCCGTGGTCCACGAAAACGGCCGGCTCCAATGGACGCTCGGCGCCCTCGGCAGCCGGCTCTCCCAGGTGGCTCAGGACGTGGCACTCGCCGGCCGCGGTGCCAATGCCCAGGTGAACGGCGTGATGTTCACCGAGGGCCGCCAGCACCTCGTCTACAACACGCTCCAGCACCACGAGGCTCCAGGCTGCAAGAGCGATCTGCTCTACAAGGGCGCGCTGCAGGATCGCAGCCGGCTGGTGTGGCGCGGCATGATCAAGGTGGACAAGGCCGCCCAGAAGACCGACGGCTACCAGCGGAACGACAACCTGATGCTCTCCACCGAGGCCCGGGCCGACTCGATCCCGGGGCTGGAGATCGAGGCCGACGACGTCCGCTGCACGCACGGCGCGACCAGCGGCCGCGTCGATGCGGAACAGGTGTTCTACGCCCAAGCCCGCGGGCTGACGGCCGACGAGGCGGCGCGGCTCGTGGTGGCGGGCTTCTTCCAGCAGGTCTTCGACCGGATCACGATCCCGCCGGTCCGCGAGGCGCTCGCCCGGGCGGTCTCCAGCCGCATTCGACGGATCTCGTGAGCCGGGGCCCGGCGGCCGCGAGCCGAACACGGAACAGCGAGGATTTGCGATGCACGATTTCCAGCGCGTGATCGACGTCGGCGAGGTGCCCGACCCCGGCAAGACGCTCGTCGAGGTCGAGGGGGAGATGGTGGCCCTGTTTCACGTCGGCGGGCAGTTCTACGCGCTCGACGACGTGTGCACGCACGACGGCGGCCCGCTGGCCGACGGCGAACTGCGCGACCACAAGATCGCGTGCCCGCGGCACGGAGCGAAGTTCGACATCCGCACCGGCGCCGCCCTGACGATGCCGGCGGTGCGGCCGACCCGGGCCCACGAGGTGAAGGTGGAGGCCGGCGGCGTGTGGGTGCGGCTGCGGGATGTGGCGGCCGCCAGCGGCCCCGCGGCCCACGCGGCTGGCGGACCGGTGGCTGTCGCCGCTGGCATGCCCGCTCCGGGAGCCGCTCCCCAGCCTGCCGCGGTTCCCGATGCGGGTGCGGCGGCGGCTGCACCATCCCCCGAATCCGGCAGCCTCGCCTCGCTGCCGCTCTCCGAGGACGTCGTCCGCGAGATGCTCAAGGAGGTCAAGGACCCCGAGCTGTTCGTGAACATCGTCGACCTGGGCCTGATCTACGGTGTGACGCTCGCCGCCGCAGCCGACGCGCCTGGCAAGCAGCACGTGGCGATCGACATGACGATGACGAGCCCGGCCTGCCCCGCGGGCCCGCAGCTGATCGGCGACACGAAGCGGGTCGTCGGTACGCGGCCCGACGTGTCGGCCGTGGAAGTGCGGATCGTGATGGATCCGCCCTGGACGCCCGACCGCATGACCGAAGCGGCGCGGGATCAACTCGGCATTTTTTGAGAGCGCCTGCGGGGCCATCCATGGCCCCCGCAGGCTTGGCCGCGTGCGAGCCAGCTCGCACACGGCGGGCGGCCGCACCTCCGGGCGGCCGTGGCCGCCGCCCAGCGGCGGCCTGGAGCGGCGGTCGCCGTCCGTCGTGTCGGGGTGCCTGGAAGCCCGAAGCGCGAGCTGAGGGAATCCGCGCCGCCACATCGGAGAACGAGCCGCATTCCCTCGGCTTGCGCCTCGGGCTTCAAGGGCCACAGGCACACTGCGTCGCCTGGAGCGGCGGTCTCCGACCGTCGAATCCGGGTTGCCTCCGTTTCGATGCACGGCGGTCAGAGACCGCCGCTACAGGTCAGAGACCGCCGCTACAGAAAGAAGAACGCCGCGACAGAGAGGCGTAGAGCCGCTCGTGGGCGGCGGCCATCGCTTCGGCCGCGTGCCGCTCGCGGGCCAGCGCGTGTCCCCGGGCCCCGAGGGCGGCGGCGCGGGCCGGATCGGCGAGCAGTTCGCCGATCGCGCGGGCCAGATCGGCAGGATCGCCCGGCCTGTGCAACAGGCCCGCGGCTTCGGCGGCATGCCCGTCGCGAAGCAGTTCGGGGAACGTGCCGTGATCGGGCGCCACGATCGGCACGCCCGCGGCCATGGCCTCGATCACGGGAAGCCCCTTCGCCTCGGGATGCGCCGTCGGCATCGCGAACACGTCGATCGACTGGAGGATCGCGAGTTTGCCCGGGCGGTCAACCTGCCCCAGCCAGCGGTAGCGGTCGGCCACGCCGAGGCTCGTCGCCAGCCCCTCGCATTCGGCAACATAGCCTCGCTCCGCAGCGACGGTCGCGCCGGCCGCAACCACCTCCACGTCGTGCCGATCCGCGAGCCGCGGCAGCGCCCGCACGAGCACGTCGAGTCCTTTTTCCGCACAGGCCCGGGCGAGATAGCCCACGACGAGCCGGCCACCCCGCGCTGCCCGCCGGGCCGCGAGATCCGGCGGCACAGCCGGGAAAGCGGCGAGGTCGACGCCGTGCGGAATCACATGGAGCCGTTTCGCTGCGAGGCCCAGGCGTTCGGCCATGAAGCCGGCATAAAAACCGTTCAAGGCGACGAACCGATCGACGTCGGCACCCCGCTCGCGAAGCAGGGCCCAGACCCGCGAACGGTGTGGCTCGGGAATCGCGTCGATGAAGATGTCCTCGCCGGAGAGCGTGCACACGATCCGCGCCCCGGTCGCCCGGCGGATCGCCCGGGCCAGCCCGATGAGCAGCGCATTCGAGAGGTGAACGACGTCGGGCCGCACGTCGGCCGCAAGCCACTCCACGAGTTTCGCCACCTCCTTCCGCTGGCGCCCCTCCTCGCCCTGGAGCGTGGAGACGGTGAGCGGCCCGAGATCGGCCGCCTTCGCGCCGCCGGTGCGGCCCGAGAGCCATTCGAGCAGAGGCCGGGCGTCGAGCGGCGCATCGAGGAACCGCGGCGTGTGGCGGAAGAGGGGCACGTGCTCCTGCAGCCACACGTTCACGCCCCCCATCACGACCCGGCGTTCGGCGACGTTTTCCTCGTCGGTGGTGGTGGGCACGTAGGCGGGCACGAGGATCGCGTCGGCTCCGCGGGCCCGCAGCGCCCGCACGAGCGTGTTGTCATGCAGGCACGACCCGCACAGCCGCCCCCCCGCCCCGGCCGTGATGTGGACGATCTTCATGGCAGCGGAACGGCGCGATGACTCATCGTCCGCCCTCCAGGTGCAGGAGGACGAGCGCCAGGTCGGCGGGCGTGATCCCGCTCACGCGGCCCGCCTGACCGAGCGTCCGCGGGCGGATCCGGGCGAGCTGCTCGCGGGCTTCGACCCGCAGGTGCCGCACGCCGCCATAGTCGAAGCCCTCGGGGATGAGCCGCTCGGCGTGCTTCCGCTGCCGCTCGATCCGCTCCCTGTCGAGGGCCACGTAGCCCGCGTAGCGGATGTCGTTTTCGATCTGGATCGCCGCCTCCCGCGACACCGCCGCCAGGCCGGGAGCCGCCTCGACCGCATGGGCCCAGGTGAACTCCGGCCGCTTGAGCAGGTCGGCGATCGAGACGCCGCCGACGCGGTGCGCCCCGAGCGTCGCCAGCGTCGCCTCGATCTCGGCGGCCTTGGCCGCGAGCCGCTCGACGCGGTGCGGCTCGGCAAGGCCCAGGGCCGCCGCCACCGGCGTGAGCCGGCGGTCGGCGTTGTCGTGCCGCAGGGCGAGCCGGTGCTCGGCGCGGCTGGTGAACATGCGGTAGGGCTCGTCCACGCCGCAGGTCACGAGATCGTCCACGAGGACGCCGATGTAAGAATCCTCGCGGGCGAGCACGAGCGGGTCGCGGCCCGCGGCGGTCAGGGCCGCATTGGCCCCCGCGAGCAATCCCTGGGCGGCGGCCTCCTCGTAGCCGGTCGTGCCGTTGATCTGGCCGGCACAGAACAGGCCCCCGACCCGCTTGCTCTCGAGCGTCGCGAACAACTGGTCGGGCGGGCAGTAGTCGTACTCGACCGCGTAGCCGTAGCGCATGATCACGGCCCTCTCCAGCCCCGGCACCATCCGCACCATCGCGTCCTGCACGTCCCGCGGCAGGCTCGTGGAGATGCCGTTGACGTAGATCTCCCGCGTGCGGCGGCCCTCCGGCTCGAGGAACAGCTGGTGGCTTTCCTTGTCGGCGAACCGCACGACCTTGTCTTCGATGCTCGGGCAGTAGCGTGGCCCGCGGGACTCGATCTGCCCGGTGAACATCGGCGCCCGGTGGAGATTGGCGCGGATCAGGTCGTGGATCGCGGGGCTCGTTTTGGTGATCCAGCAGACCATCTGCTCCTGCTCGATGCGGTCCGTCAGAAAGGAAAACGGCTGTGGTTCCGCGTCGCCGGGTTGGACGTCGAGCCGGGAGAAGTCGATCGACGTGGCGGAGAGCCGGCAGGGCGTGCCGGTCTTGAACCGGTCGAGCACGACACCGGCCCGGGCGAGCGCCCGGCTGACGCCGGACGTCGTCCCCTCCCCTGCCCGACCGCCGGCCGTCTGCGCCTCCCCGACGTGCATCACCGCCTGCAGAAAGGTGCCCGTCGTGAGCACGACGGCCGCGGCCCGATACTCGGCGTCGCCGCGCACGCGGACGCCGACGATCCGCCACGCCGCGGGCGCGTGCCGGGCATCCGTGTCTGGTTCGAGGAGCAGATCCTCGACGGTCTCCTGCCGCAGGTCGAGGTTCGCCGTCTCCTCGACGAGCCGCTTGACCTCCATCTGGTAGAGCTTTTTGTCGGCCTGGGCCCGCGGCCCGTGCATCGCCGGCCCCTTGGAGCGGTTGAGGACGCGGAACTGGATGCCGGTGGCGTCGATCGCCCGCCCCATCACGCCGCCGAGCGCGTCGACCTCGCGGACGAGCTGGGCCTTGCCCACGCCGCCGATCGCCGGGTTGCAGCTCATCTGCCCGACGGTGTCGCAGTTGGCGGTCAGCAGCGCCGTGCGGGCCCCGAGCCGGGCGGCGGCGCAGGCCGCTTCCACCCCGGCATGGCCGGCTCCGATCACGAGCACGTCGTAGTGGTAGGTGCAGCCCATGGGCTCGACGGCAAACCTGGCGGGTTGGGCGGACTGGCGGCCGCCGGCAGACTCTGCCCGATTGAATCATCCACCCCTCTCGACGCAAAGCGCACGCCGGCGGCCAGCGTCATGCCGACGCTGCATCAAGCCGAATAACCCTGGCAGAGCGCATCCCCCACTTCGGGTGGTTTGCGTATCTCTCGGTGGGGGGTTCGGTCGCACTCGGTCTCGAAGGAGCAGTTCCATGATAGCGGCATTGGGCGCCAGGGCGGCGGGGGTCCGTTCGACCTGGCTGATGGCGGTGGTGGCGGTGGTGGTGGAGACGGCGTCGTGCGCGACGGCGACCCGGGCCCAGGAGCTGGCGGTCCCGCCGCCGCTGCCCCAGTTTGCACCCGACATCGACGTCTCGGAGGTCGCCTTCAATGGCGGCCCCACCTTCCCGGAACCGCTGTGGACGTCCTACGCCCTGACGGATGCCCTGTTCTGGGGCCGCGACAACCAAGCGTCCAACCAGCCGTTGATCGTGTCGCAGGGCACCGGCCAACCGCTCGTCACGGCGCAGGATCTCCAGTTCCCCTTCAGCGCGGGCGTCCGCGCGTTCTACGGCCAACGGGCCCCGGATCGCGGCGGGTGGGAAGTCGGTTACTTCGGCGTCTACGGGCAGTCAGCCACCCAGTACATCGCAGTTGCCGCTCCCGACTTCATCCAGACGCCCGATCCGCTCGGCCCATTGCTCACGGCCGATGGCGAGACGGCGACGCTCAAATACAACTCCGTGATCAATTCCGCCGAAGCCAATCTGTTCAGCACGTCCACCGACTGGCGGTCGCCGTCCGGCAGCTGGCGGACGGTCGACTGGCTGGTCGGTTTCCGCTACCTCGGCGTCGAGGAGCAGGCTTCGATCCTCATGAACTGCTGCGTGGCCGACGACACGCTCACGCCGGTGCCGTATGGCGTGCGCACCCGCAACAACCTGTTCGGTGCCCAGGTCGGCAACCGCACCCGGTGGACCTGGGAGAACTGGGCCTTCGAAGGCTGGGCCAAGGCCGGCCTGTTCGGCAACGCCCAGAAGCAGATCCAGGATCCTCTCTACGACTACACCGGCTTCCTGCAGCGACCAGGGCTGTCATCGACCGGCGGCCAGGTCGCCTTCGTGGGCGACATCAACACGTCGGTCGTCTACCGGCTGACGGACGTCTGGGGACTCCGTGTCGGCTACAACCTGATCTGGATCGACGGCCTGGCGCTCGCCCCCAACCAGTTCGACTTCTCCACCGCCGATGGAGCAGGAACCAGGCTCGTGTCCGGCGGCGGCATCTTCATGCACGGTGCCAACCTCGGCCTCGAGGCCCGTTGGTAAGCGGGATCATCCCGGCACCCGGAGCGTGATCGGCGCGATGCGGAGCGGCGGGGCGAGGAGCGGCGAGCTCGTCAGCTGGGACACGGTCCCGGAGGACCGGACGTACTGCCGCACGCCCCGCGCTCCGCCGCCGCCGTTGAGCCCCTTTACGCCGTACAGATTGTCCACGGTGCCGTCGCCCGTGAGATCGAGGGCCGCCGCAAATGCCCGGGCGTTGGTCTTCACGAACGACGAGAACGCCGTCAGCCGCGAGAGCTGGGCACCGGTCGCCCCGCTGTAGACCTCGACGATCGAGTTGCCACCGACGCCCGCCCCGACGATCACGTCGTCGACGGTGTCGCCGTCCCACCGCGCCGTGGAGAGCGTCACGCCACCACGGAAACCCGGGGCGATCACGAAGGCCCCACGGACCACCTTCGGCGCGGCCGAGATGTCCCAGATGCGGGTCCACGCCCGGCTGCCCGCATTCGTGCCCGTGACGATCTCCGCGATTCCGTCGGGAGCCGACGACGTCTTCACGCCGTTGAAGTAGGTGCCGAAGTCGCCGGCGGCGACCATCGTGCCGTTCGCATACGGAGCGGGGAAGGCACGGAAACTGCGAAACGCGGCGTTTGCCACCGGATCGATCGCGAGGGGCGTCACCTTGAACACGTTGACGAACCCGGCGCCGGTGGACATGCCGGCGATGATGTCGCCGTCACCGTCACCATCGACGTCGCCCACGGCCACCTCCACGCCACCGCGGTAGCCGGTGCCGAAGGGGAACGTGCGATACGCGGGGAGTTCGACACCCTGCGGCGTGAAGACACGGATCTGGCCGATCCGGTTGCGCCCCGGTCCGACGACGATCTCGGCGATCCCGTCACCGGTGACGTCGCCGCTGGTGACGTGAACCCCGCCACGGAACCCGGGCTCGTAGGCGAGGAACTGCGTCAGGATGGTGCCCGTCACGGGATCGAGCACCCGCACCCAGGGAGCGATGCCGCAGCCGTCGTCGGTGCCGATGATCAGGGCGGCCACGTCTTCCGTCGGGTTGATCGGGCCGTCGTAGGCGCTCGTGAAGGTGGCTTCCGCCACCTCTTCGCCGATCGAGGCCGTGACCGTGTTCGTGATGTCGCTCGTGAACCCCGTCTGAGTCAGGGCCTTGATCGTGAACGTCGCCGTGCCGAGCACCGCCAGGTTCATGAGCTTGTCGATCCCGGAAGTGCTGTCGATCACGGAGTCGGGACTGCCGTCGGCCGTGCCGGAGCCCGCACCCGTGTAGGTCACGCTCCAGCTCCAGTTCACGACCCCGGCCGGCAGCGTGGCGAGCGGCGGAACATCGACCACGCGGACGCCGGAGGCGACACTCGGCCCCTGGTTCGTGACCACGATCGTGAAGTTCAAGAAGCCGCCGGCCTTGTAGGTGATGTCACCGGTCTTGGTCACCGTGAGATCGACGACACCGGCGATCTCATCGGTCACCGTGTCCGTCGCCGAGTCGAACGGGCTCGTCACGGATGCCGTGTTCACCAGCGTCCCCGACGCCGACGACGCCAGAAGGCCCGTCACCGAGTAGAGAACAGAGCCACCGGCCGACAGGTCGATCGATTCGCTGATGTTCCCCGAGCCGGACGTATTCCCGCTCCCACCGCTGAACACCGCCGTCCATGTCACGCCGCTCAAGACTCCGGCGAACGGGTCCGTCACCACCGCGCCCGTCACGTCGCTCTTGCCCGAGTTTGAGATCGCGATCGTGTACGACACCAGCTGGCCGGCCACCACCGGCGTCACCGTCACCTTGTCGAGCGTCAGGTCCACGTTCCGGTTGATCGCATCCGTCACCGTGTCCGTCGCGGTGTCGAACGGGCTCGTCACCGTCGCAGTGTTGACCAGGCTCCCGAACGCCGAAGACGCGAGCAGCCCCGTCACCGAGTAGAG
>JBIKND010000017.1:0-29919 GCA_044358905.1 Pirellulales bacterium
GAGGTGCCCTGCGAGGAGTCGTACGCGGCGATCGAGGCCCCCAACGGCGAACTCGGCTTCTACGTCGTGGGCGACGGCAGCGAGACGGCCTACCGGGCCCGCTGCCGGCCGCCGTCCGTGCTCCACTTCGCCCTCTTCCCGCAGCTCATCCGCGGCCACACGCTCTCCGACGTGGTGGCCGTCCTCGGCAGCCTGAACATCATCGCCGCGGAGCTCGACCGATGAACCCAACTGCCGACCAGTTCCGGGGGAGGACGGGGCTGCCCGTGCCGTCGAGCCGGCGTGGCCGGCCAGCGGAGCCAGGATGGCGGAGCGCAGACGGCCTCGAGCGAGCGAAGGCCAGGATGGCCGCAGCGAGCGTCCGGGCGAGGCGGCACGGGCAGCCCCGTCCGGCGTTAGCCACTGACACTGATACGAACCCGCTTCGGGTTGCGAACGACCCATGATCGCCAAGACAAAGATCCTCACCGACGAGATGGTGGCGAAGATCGAGGCCCTCGCGCCGCGGTATCCGAACCGCCGCGCCCTCACGCTGCCGGCCTTGCACATCGTCAACGCCGAGTTGCGGCACGTGCCGCTCGGGGCCGTGGCCGAGATCGCCGCCGTGCTCGGCCTGGCGCCGGCGGAGGTGCAGGACACGCTGTCCTTCTATCAGTTCTTCCACCAGGACAAGCCGCACGGCAAGGTGCGGGCGTTCGTGTGTCGATCGGTGTCGTGCGCCCTGCGGGGCGGCGACCATCTGCTCGAGCACCTGTGCCACAAGAACGGCATCGCCCCGTACGGCACGACGCCCGACGGCGAGCTGACGATCGAGCCGGCCGAGTGCCTGGGGGCGTGCGACTTCGCCCCCTGCATCCTCGCCAATGACGACCTGCTCAAGAACATGACCCCCGAGACGGCCGCGGCCGAACTCAAGAAGCCGCGGGCGAGGGCCACCTGACCATGCAGCCTTTCAAGCCCGTCCTCCTCGAGGCGGTCGGCGTGCCCGACGGCCACACGATCGCGAGTTACAAGAGCCGGGGCGGCTACGCGCCTCTCGAAGCCACGCTCGCGGGCAAGCAGCCCGCCGAGGTGATCGAGATGGTGAAGGCCTCGGGCCTCCGCGGCCGCGGCGGCGCCGGCTTCCCCACGGGATTGAAGTGGACGTTCCTGCCCAAGGACCATCCCGGCCCGATCTACCTGTGCATCAACGCCGACGAGAGCGAGCCGGGCACGTTCAACAACCGGATCCTCATGGAGGACGACCCGCACCAGGTGATCGAGGGGATCATCCTCTCGTCGTTCGCGACGCGGGCCTCCACGGCCTACCTCTACCTGCGCTACGAATACCCGCACAGTTGGCATCGCCTGCAGGGGGCGATCGACGAAGCCTACGCGGCCGGCTACCTCGGCAAGAACATCCGCGGCACGACCTTCTCGCTCGACATCTACCTGCACCGCGGCGCGGCCGCCTACATCTGCGGAGAAGAAACCGGCCTCATCGAGAGCCTCGAGGGGAAGCGGGCCTGGCCGCGGATCAAGCCGCCGTTCCCGGCGATCGAGGGGCTGTTCCGCAAGCCGACGGTCGTCAACAACATCGAGACGATGGCCTGCGTGGCGCAGATCGCCCGCCGCGGCGTCGACTGGTTCAAGTCGATCGGCGTGCCGTCCGATCCGAACAACCCCCGCGACCCCGGCTCCTACGGCCCGAAGCTCTACTGCCTGTCGGGCCACGTCGAGAAGCCGGGCTGCTACGAAGCCCCCCTGGGGATCACGGCCCGCGAGCTGATCGACGGCTTCGGCGGCGGCGTGTGGAAGGGTCGCAAGGCGAAGGCGGTGATCCCGGGTGGCATCTCCATGGGCCTGATGACCGAGAGCGAACTCGACACGCCGCTCGACTTCGCCGGCCCCGGCAAGGTGGGCTGCCTGGGCCTCGGCACGGCGGCCGTCGTCGTCATCGACGACCAGACGAGCATCGTCGACTTCCTCCACAACTCGGCCCGGTTCTTCGCCCACGAGTCGTGCGGCCAGTGCACGCCCTGCCGCGAGGGCACGAGCTGGAGCCTGCGGATCCTGGAGCGGATCAAGGCCGGCCAGGGGCGGCTCAAGGACCTCGACATCCTCCTCGAGCTCGGCAACACCATGGGCATGATGCCCGGGAGCACGATCTGCGGCCTGGCCGACGGTGCCGCCTGGCCGATGAAGAACGCGATCAAGAAGTTTCGCGGCGAGTTCGAGGATTACATCAAGCGGACGAACCCCTCCGGCTGGATGGTCACCGATCCCGTCCCCGCCCTGCAGATCGTGGGAGCCCACTGAATGGCGGTCGTGATTGTCGACGGACAAGAGATCGAGATCGGGGCCGACGAGCGGCTCAACTGCATCGAGGCCGCGCGCCGCGCCGGCAAGGAGATCCCGCACTACTGCTGGCATCCTGGCCTGTCGGTCGTGGCCAGCTGCCGGATGTGCCTCATCGAGACCGGCCAGCGCGACGCGGCCACCGGCAAGGTCACGATGGTGCCCAAGCTCGTGCCCGGCTGCCAGACGCCCGTCAAGGACGGCACGGTGATCGTCACCGAGAGCCAACTCGTCAAAGACAGCCGGGCGCGGGTCGAGGAGGCGCTGCTCATCGACCACCCGATCGACTGCCCGATCTGCGACAAGGCGGGCGAGTGCCTGCTGCAGGACTACCACTTCCAGCACGGCCAGCCGGAGCGGCGGGCCGACCTGCATCCGTTCACGAGCCGCAAGCGAGACGTCGGGCCGACGGTCACCCTGTTCGTGGACCGCTGCATCATGTGCACGCGGTGCGTGCGGTTCACCCGCGAGGTGGCCGGCACGGCCGAATTGATGGTCACGAGCCGCGGTGCCAAGGAGGAGATCGACATCTTCCCGGGGCATCCGCTCGACAACAAACTCTCCGGCAACGTCGTGGACCTCTGTCCCGTCGGGGCCCTCGGCGACAAGGACTTCCTCTATCAGCAGCGGGTCTGGTTCCTGAAGCGCGAGGCCAACGTCTGCGGCGGCTGCGCGGCCGGCTGCTCGATCCACACCGAGCACAACCAGGACACGGTCTACCGGCTCAAGCCCCGCGAGAATCCGCACGTCAACACGTGGTGGATGTGCGACGAGGGCCGCTACGGCTGGCACCATCTCCACGACCCGGCACGGGTGCTGGAGGCGGGCCGCCGGTCCGAGCCGGCCCGCGGGCCGGCGCCGACGTTCGAGCCGGTGGAGTGGGCGGACGTGGTGACGCGACTGCGGTCGGACCTCAAGCAGGCCGGGCGGCTGGCCGTGGCCGTGTCGCCGTTCCTCACCGTCGAGGAAGCGTGGATGCTCTGCGGCATCGCCCGGTCGATCGATCCCGATGCCTACCTCGCGCCGGGGTTCGTGCCCGTCGCCGGCGACGACGAGACCTTCCCGGGTGGGTTCACGATCCGTGGCGAGAAGTGCCCCAATCGCCGCGGTGTCGAGCAGGTTCTCGCCCAGTTCAACGCCGGTGGCCGTTCGTGGGGAGATCTGCTGGCCCACGTCGCCGGTGGTCAGGCCGACGCCGCCTGGGTCACCGGTGGCTATCCCACGCCCTGGATCGACGACGCCACGGCCGCGACGTTCGCCGGCCTGCGGGCCCTGGTGGTGCAGGATCTCTTCGATTCGCCCCTGACGGCCCACGCGACCTGGCGGCTCCCGGCGGCCGGCTTCGCCGAGCGGGCGGGGACCTGGGTCAACGTGGCCCACCGGGCGCAGTGCTTCGAGGCCGCGATCCGTGCCCCGGCCGGCGCCTGGCCGGAGGGCCGACTGTATTGGAACATGCTCGGCCGCCGCGGGCTCTACGATCCGACCGCCGTGCGGCGGCAGATCGCCGAGTCGTCGGCCGCCTTTGCGGCCCTCGCCGGCGACGTGCCCGGCGTCGGCGTCGATCTCCGCATCCACCAACTCGCATCGTCATGAACCTGCTGCCATCCCCCGAAACCATCGCGGCGCTCGTGAAGATCGGCCTGCTCGTCGGCGGGCTGATGACGGCGGCGGCCTATCTGGTGCTCGTCGAGCGCTGGATGGCGGCCTGGGTGCAGGACCGCAAGGGCCCCAATCGCGTCGGCATCCCGCTGACGAAGGTCCGGCTCTTCGGTCTCGGCCAGCCGCTGGCCGACGGCCTGAAGATCATCCTCAAGGAAGACTTCACGCCCCGCCACGTCGACAAGGTGCTGTACACGGCGGCGCCACTGGTGATCCTCGCGGCGTCGCTCGCGATCTTCGCCGCCATCCCATTCGGCAGCGTCCTGCCGCCGCTGGGCATCCCCGGACTGGCCGACCCGGTGCCGTTCCTCGTCGCCCCCGGTCTCGACGTCGGCGTGCTGTGGGTGTTCGCCCTGTCGAGCATCGCCGTCTACGGCGTCCTGCTCGGCGGCTGGGCGAGCAACAACAAATACGGCTTCCTCGGCGGCCTGCGTTCGAGCGCCCAGCTCGTGGCCTATGAAATCCCGCTCGGTCTCGGACTTCTCGGCGTGGTGCTCGCGGCCGGGTCGCTGAAGCTCGACGCGATCATGAACGCGCAGGCGGAGAGCGGCATTTGGTACGCCTTCGCCCAGCCGCTGGGGTTCATCGTGTTTCTCGTGGCCAGCTTCGCCGAGGCGGCCCGGCTTCCCTTCGACCTGCCCGAGGCGGAGCAGGAGCTCGTCGGCGGTTATCACACCGAGTATTCGGGCATCAAGCTTCTGCTGTTCCTCGTGGCCGAGTTCCTCCACATGGTCACCGCGGCGTTCCTGATCGTGATCATGTTCCTCGGCGGCTGGCACCTGTGGGGCCTGACGGGTTCGGCGCAGGAGATCACCTGGGTCCAGTGCCTGATCCGCTTCGGCGTGCTCTCCGCCAAGATCCTGGCCGTCATCCTGTTCTTCATGCTCGTCCGCTGGAGCTGGCCGCGGTTCCGCTTCGACCAGCTGATGAACCTGGCCTGGAAGGTGATGCTTCCGCTGGGGCTGGCGAACCTCGTCACGGTCGCCGCGGTCGAGGAGTTCCGGCCGCAGCTCGTGGCGGCGCTCGGCGACGGCGTCGCCAAGGCCGGGGCCGTCGCCATCCCGTGGGCCGTGTTCTTCCTCGGCTGGATCGCCGCCGGCCTGCTCACGCCCTCCGGCACCGACAACACGCCGATCCGGACGCACGGCCCGCTCGACATCGAGCACGAACTGGTGGAGGTCTGAGATGAAACCGACCGACCCCTCGATCACGTGGCTGGAAGAGAAGCCGCTGGGCCTGGCCGAGCGGCTCTACCTGCCGCTGTTCGTCGGCGGCCTGACCACGACCGCGCGGCATCTCGTGAGCCCGAAGGTGACGGTCAGCTATCCCGAGCAGCGGCCGCACGTGGGCAACCCGCTGATCTACCGCGGCGTGCACCGGCTCAACCGCGACGACGAGGGCCGCGTGAAGTGCGTGGCCTGCTTCCTCTGTGCCACCGCCTGCCCGGCCCACTGCATCGACATCGTGGCCACCGAAAGCCCCTGGCCCGATCGCGAGAAGTATCCGGAGAGCTTCCACATCGACGAGCTGCGATGCATCTTCTGCGGCATGTGCGAGGAGGCCTGCCCCGTCGATGCGATCGAGCTCACCAGCCTCTTGGACCTCACCGGCAAGAGCCGCGAAGAGATGATCTTCGACAAGGAGAAGCTGCTCAGCGTCTACGACATGACGAAGGATGCCGAGCCGATGAAGTCGGCCGCGATGGGAGGCACGCTGTGATCGTCGCGGCCCTGCCCCAGC
The DNA here is from genome assembly GCA_044358905.1 of Pirellulales bacterium. GTDB lineage: Bacteria > Planctomycetota > Planctomycetia > Pirellulales > UBA1268 > QWPN01. The sequence goes on from JBIKND010000017.1 coordinate 5,737, forward strand.
CTTCCGCCGGCCTGCTCCTGGCGGCCGCCGTCACCGCGGCGGCGGCGAGCCTCTGGCTCCTGCTGCCGCGCGGCGCCGAAAGCACGCTCGCCCGCTGGCTCGGCCTGGCACTGGGCGCCGCGGCCCTCGCCGGGCTCGTGGCCACCGGCCGTCGGCTCGGCGGGCTCGGCGAGGAGGCCGTGTTTCTCGTCGTGTCGCTGGTCGCCGTGATCTCGGGGGCGGCGACGGTCGTGTCGCGATCCCCGGTGTACGCGGCGATCTGGTTCGCGATGGCGCTGGCCGGCGTGGCGGGCGTCTTGCTCGTGCTCGGCGCCCAGTTCCTGGGCGTGGCCACGATCGTCGTCTACGCCGGCGCCATCCTCGTGATGTTCCTCTTCGTGCTCATGCTCGCGCAGCCCAGCGGCATGGCCCCGTACGACCGCGTCTCGAACGAGCCGCTGCTCTCGGCGGTGGCCGGCGCCGTGCTGCTCGGCCTCCTGTCGCTGTTCGTGGGCCGGCTCTCCGCCGAGACGCCCGCCTGCTGCCGCGTGCCGTCGCGGGGCGCGGCGTTGGCCTCGGCCGCGGGCGAAAGCGCCACGCCCGCGAACGCCGCCGACGCCATGGCGTCCACGGCCGATCCGCTGGCGGAGAACCATGTCGCCCGGCTGGGGGGCGAGCTCTTCGGCCGGCACCTTCTGGCCGTCGAGGCGGCCGGCGTGCTTTTGCTGGTGGCGCTGATCGGCTCGATCGCGATCGTGTCGCGGCACGGCGATCCATCCGGCGAGCTGACGGCTGCGGGGAGGTCCCGATGAACCCGCTCGCCCTCCTCCAAAACGCGCTGGTCGTCGGCGCCGCTCTGTTCGCGCTGGGGCTGGTCGGCATCCTCGCCCGTCGCAACCTGATCGTGATGTTCCTGTCGGCGGAACTGATGCTCCAGGGAGTGTCCGTGAGCCTCGTCGCCTGGAGCCGGTTTCACGGCGACTGGGGCGGACAGGTGCTCGTGATCTTCGTGCTCACCGTCGCCGCCTGCGAGGCCGCGGTGGCCCTGGTGCTCGTGCTCCAGGCGTTCGCCCGCACCGGCCGGCTCGACGCCGCCGCCTGGCAGTCGCTCCGCGAGGACACGCTGTCCCGTTCCATCGATCGCGAGCTGCCGGCGGTGGACGTCGTGCCCCCGACCTTCCCCCGGCTCACGCCGGCGGGCATCCGCCCCGCGGCCGACGAGGACGACCTCCTCCAACGCGAACACGTCTGACGCTCCGCCACCCCGCGGCCCACGCCATCCCATGAACCTCTCCCCCGCCACGCTCCTGGTCCTCGTGCCGCTGCTGCCGCTCGTCGGCGCGGTGCTCACGGTCGCCCTCGGCCGCGTGCTCGGCTCCCGGGCGCACCTGCCGGCCGTGGCTGCCATCGCGGCGTCGGCGGCGGTGGCCGTGTCGCTGCTCGTGGGCCTCGGCCGCGAGGTCGGCTCCGGTGCCGCCGGTCGCCCGGTGGAGATGGTGGCCACGCTCTGGCAATGGGCCGACGTCGCCGACGCGACGCCGGCCGGTGGCACCGCGTCGCAGGCGTTCTCGATCCCCATCGCACTGCGGCTCGATCCGCTCACGGCCACGCTGCTCGCGATCATCACCTGCGTGGGCCTGCTCGTGGCGATCTATTCGATCGGCTACATGCACGACGATCCCGGCTACCCGCGGTTCTTCGCGCTCGTCGCGGCGTTCGTATTCTCGATGACGATGCTCGTGGCGGCGAGCAACTTTCTCCTGGTCTACGTGTTCTGGGAGGCGGTGGGCGCCTGCAGCTATCTGCTCATCGGCTTCTGGTTCTCGAAGCCGGAGGCGGCCCGCGCCGCGAAGAAGGCGTTCCTCGTCAATCGCATCGGCGACTTCGGCCTGGCGGTGGCCACGTTCCTCCTCTGGATCACCTACGGCACGCTCAACTTCCACGACACGCTCGCCGCCGACAACACGATCGTGCCCGGGATCCTCGGCCAGACGCGGCTCGCCGACGCCGTGGGCTACGCCGGCGGTGCCGTGGGCACGGCCATCTGTCTCCTGCTGCTCCTGGCCGCCTGCGGCAAGAGCGCCCAGCTGCCGCTGCACGTCTGGCTGCCCGACGCCATGGAAGGCCCCACGCCGGCCAGCGCCCTGATCCACGCCGCCACGATGGTCACCGCCGGCATCTACCTCGTGGCCCGCTGTGCGCCGCTGTTCGTCGCCTGCCCCGAGGCGCTGACGGTGGTCTCGATCGTGGGGGCCACCACGGCCCTCGTCGCCGCCCTCATCGGCACGGTGCAGAACGACCTCAAGCGGGTGCTCGCCTACTCCACGATCAGCCAACTCGGCTACATGTTCGCGAGCCTCGGCACCGGCACGCTGCTCGGCTTCACCGCCGCGATCTTCCACCTCGTCACGCACGCCTTCTTCAAGGCGCTGCTGTTTCTCGGCGCCGGCTCCGTGATGCATTCGATGGGCGGCGTGATCGACATGCGGCGGTTCGGCGGCCTGCGGCGGATCATGCCGATCACGGCGGCCACGTTCCTCGTCGGGTCGCTCGCCCTGGCGGGCGTGGCGCCGTTCGCCGGGTTCTTCAGCAAGGACGAGATCCTCGCCTCGCTGCACGGCCGCGGCTGGCCCGATGCCCACGGCGGGCACCACGACGCCACGGCCAGCGGCCACGCTTCGCTCACGGCCACGCTTCGAGAAACTGCCTCTCTCCCTTCAGCCGCGGGTCGGGGTGAGGGTGCCTCCACCATCCGCTTCGTCTCGCGGGCGACAGTTTCCCCTGCGACCGCCCCGGCCGCCGGCCTCGATTCACCGCGCACCTGGCAACTGCTGTTCTGGATGTCGCTCGTCACGGCGGGACTGACGGCCTTCTACACGTTCCGCGCCGTGTTCATGACGTTCACCGGCCCCACGCGGGTGCCGGAGGAGGCGGGCCACCATGCCCACGAGTCGCCGCCGGTGATGACGCTGCCGCTGATCATCCTCGCGGCGGCGTCGGCGGTGAGCGGCTGGTGGCTGTTCCGCACCCAGGCGTTGGCTGGATTCCTGGCCTCGACCCCGTCCCTCACCTGCCCCACGATCGCCGACACGGCGGTGCCCCACGCCTTCCACCTCGACGTGGCGCTGCAGGGCACGCTCGCGGCCGCCGTCGGGGTCGCGCTGGCGGCGCTGGGCCACTTCGGCCGGCGCAGCGACGGCCCGCAGATGGAGCGGTATCTCGGGCCGCTGGAGACCCTGTTCGCCAACCGCTTCTACGTCGATCAGATCTATGCCGCGTTGGTCGTCAAGCCGCTCGAGGTGGTGGCCCTGATCGCCGCGGCGTTCGACCGGCACGTCGTCGATGGCGTCGTCGATGGCATCGGCCGCCTGCCCGGCGTTCTCGGCGCGGGCGTGCGACGGCTCCAGTCCGGCCTCCTGCAGCGCTACGCCCTGGCGGGCGTGATGGGCACGCTCCTGATCGTGCTCGCGTTGGCCTGGGGCCTCCGCTGAAACCCACACGCACCGCGAGCACCTCCCCATCATGAACGGCTTTTCTCCCGCCTCCCACCTGCTGCTCGTCATCGCCGCGCCGCTTTTGGGCGCGGTCGTGGCCTGGGTGATCGGCGCCCGGGGCGTAGCCGCCGTGCGGCAAAGCGCGGCGGTGACGGCCGGCGTGACGCTTCTCCTCGCCGGCTGGCTGATCGTGCGCTATCTTGCCAGTCCCGAGGCGGCGGCCGGTGCCCCCTACGCCACGATCGACGTGCCCTGGCTCACCGGCGGGATCTTCGACATCCGGCTGTCGCTGGGGCTCGACGGGCTCTCGCTGTGGATGTTCGGCCTCGCCGCCCTGCTCTCGCTCACGGCCGTGCTCGTCAGCTGGGACGCCATCCGCGAACGGGCCGTCGGCTTCTACGTGCTCCTGCTCGTGCTCGAGGCGGCGATGCTCGGCGTGTTCGCCGCCCGCGACCTGATCCTGTTCTACGTGTTCTTCGAGTTCACGCTCGTGCCGCTGTTCTTCCTGATCGGCATCTGGGGCCACGAGGAACGGCGCAAGGCGGCGGTGAAGTTCTTCATCTACACGCTCGCCGGCAGCGTGCTCACCTTCCTGGGTCTGCTGGCGATCGTGCTCTGGAACGCCTCCCACTCGGGCACCGTCACGTTCGACATCGCCGGCCTCACGACCGGCCTCGCCCGGCACCCGCTGCCGATGGACGCCGCCGGCGGCTGGCTGCAGATGCTCGTGTTCCTCGCCCTGCTCGCCGGCTTCGCCGTCAAAGTGCCCATCGTGCCGCTGCACACCTGGCTGCCGCTGGCCCACGTCGAGGCGCCCACCGGCGGCTCGGTGGACCTGGCCGGCGTGCTTCTCAAGATCGGCATCTACGGCTTCCTGCGGTTCTCGATGCCGATGCTGCCCGACGCCACGGCCGTCGCCGCGCCGTGGCTCTTCGGCCTGGGCGTGGCGGGGATCGTCTACGGGGCGCTCGTGGCGCTGGTGCAGACCGACCTCAAGCGGCTGATCGCCTACTCCTCGGTGAGCCACATGGGCTACGTCGTCATGGGCCTGTTCGCGCTCACGCCGCTGGCCCTCGAGGGGGCCAACCTCCAGTTGGTCAACCACGGCCTCTCCTCGGCCGGCCTGTTCGCGCTGGTCGGCATGATCTACGAGCGGTTCCACACGCGGAACATCGCCAGCCTCGGCGGCATCGCGAGCAAGGCCCCGTGGCTGACGGTGCTGTTCATGCTCTTCACCTTCTCGAGCATCGGCCTGCCCGGCCTCAACGGTTTCGTCGGTGAGTTCATGATCCTGGCCGGCTCCTTCCAGCGGGCCTGGAGCGGCGTGTCGGCGGCCTGGCAGACGGCCTACCTCGTGATGGCGCTGCTCGCCGTCGCGGGCGTGGTGCTCGGCGCCTGGTACATGCTGTGGGCGGTGGAGCGGGTGTTCTTCGGCCCCTCGCGCGAGCCACCGCGCGAAGCCGCACATGGTCACGGCGACGGTCACGGGCATGGCCACGGCCACGCGCCCGTGGACCGGTGCGACCTGAAGTGGCACGAGTTCGCGGCGCTCGCGCCGCTGGCGGTGTTCGTCCTCTGGATCGGACTGGCCCCGGCGACCTTCCTGGCGCCGGCCGCGGCCGCGATCCGCCAGTCCACGCAGGCCTCCTCCGTCGCCTTCGCCGCGCGGATGGAGGAGCCGGCCACCCCCGCCCAACACGTCGCCCGGATGCCATGACGATGCCCCCCACCTCCCTCGACACGTTCGCCCTGCTCGCTCCGGAGATCGCCCTGGTCGTGGCGGCGCTGGGTGCCTTCCTCGGCGCCGCGTTTCTCGGGCTGCGGAGCGGCTGGCTCGTGGCCCTGGCGGGCATCGCCATCGCGATGGCACTGGCCGGCGGCCAGCCCGCCGGCGGGGCCGTCGTGGCCAGCGGTGGCGTCCGCATCGACGGCTTCTCGATGTTCGTGCGCTGGGCCGTGCTCGGGCTCGGTGGCCTGCTCGCGCTCGTGCAGGCCGGCGACCTGTTCACCGCGGCGGTGAGCCGCGGGCCGGGCCTGCGGCGCGGCGGCACCTGCGAAGAAGCGGGCACGTTTCTGTTGCTGCTCGCCGGCCTGTCGCTCGTGGGCGTGGCGGGCGACCTCGTGCTCCTGTTCGTCGGCCTGGAACTCGTCTCCATCCCGACCTACATCCTGCTGGCACTCAAGCGGACCGACGCCCGCGGTCAGGAGGCGAGCCTCAAATACTTCTTCCTCTCGCTCGTCGCCTCGGCGTTCTTCCTCTACTCGGCCGTCTGCCTCTACGGCCTCGGCGGTTCGACCGACCTGGCCGCGATCGGCGCCCGGCTGCGATCGACCGACCCGAACGTGTCGGGTATGGCGACGGTGCTCCTCCCCGCGGCGCTGGGCATGGCGATCGTGGGCGCCGCCTTCCGCCTCGCCGCGGTGCCGATGCACTTCTACGCCCCCGACGTCTACGAGGGCACGAGCCCGGGCAATGCGGCGGTGCTCTCCACGCTCCCCAAACTGGCCGGTCTGGTCGTCCTCGCCCGCGTCCTCGGCCTGGCGATCGCCCCCGACGCCGCCGCCGCCCCGGCAGGACCAGCCGCGAAGTTCCACCTCGACCTGTTCTGGCAGCTCACCGTGGTGCTCGCCGCCGTGACGATGACCGTGGGCAACGTGATGGCGCTGGTGCAGCAGAACCTGCGCCGCCTGCTGGCCTGTTCGTCGATCGCGCACGCCGGCTATCTGCTCGTGGGCGTGGCGGTCGCCGCCGCGGCCGCGGCCACGCAGACGACGCGGCCGCTCGGCGACGCCGCCGGCATCGAGACCCGCTGGGTGTTCGGGCTCGGCGGCATGACCGCCGCGGTCTTCTACCTCGTCACCTACGCCCTGGCCACGATCGGCATCTTCGGCGCCCTGACGTACCTCGGGCATCGCTGGCCCGAGTGGACCAGCGCCAGCGGCCCGCGGCCGCCCCGCGAGGAGATCACGACCGTCGCCGACCTCGACGGCCTCTCGGGCACGAATCCCGTCGCCGCGTTCGCGATCGCCCTGTTCCTCTTGAGCCTCGCCGGCATTCCGCCGCTGCCTGGCTTCTGGGGCAAGCTCACGCTGGCCGCCTCGGCGCTGGAGGTTGACTGGAACGCGCCCGTCACCCTCGGCAGCCGCCGCTGGTGGTTCGTGGGGCTGGCCGTCGTCCTCGTGCTCAACGCCGCCATCGCCGCCGGCTACTACCTGCGGATCATCTCGGCGATGTACTTCCGCACGACCAAGCGTGGCGTGCAGGCCGACGGCGGACTGGCCGCCGGGATCGCGATGCTCGCCTGCACGGCGCTGGTCCTGATCGCCACGCTCCAGCCGCAGGGGCTGTTCCTCGCCGCCTCCCGAGCCGGTGCCAGTCTCACCGGCACGCAGCCGGCGGCCACGGCGGCCGCCGCCGCATCCCACACGACCGTCTCCCGATGAGCACCATTCCCGACCAGGCATCCGTCACGGCAGTACTCGCCGGCGTGGCCGACCCCGAGTCGGGCCGCCCGCTCACCGAGATGGGTCAGGTCCGCCGGATCACCGCCGCGGCCGACGCCATCGTGGTCACCGTCGGGCTCACGACCCACGCGGCGATCCTCTGGCCTGCGACCCGGGGCCGGATCGAGGAACTCCTCCGCAGCCGCTTCCCGTCCGTACCCTCGGTGACGGTCACGATCGAACCCCACGACCGTCCGCCCACGAAGCTCGGCCAGATCGGCCTCGAGGCCAAGAGCGTGATCGCCGTCGGCAGCGGCAAGGGGGGCGTGGGCAAGAGCACGATCGCCGCCAGCATCGCCATCGGCCTCGCCCGGGCCGGCAGCCACGTGGGCCTGCTCGACGCCGACGTCTACGGGCCGAGCGTGCCCCACCTGCTCGGCCTCTCCGGCCGGCCTCAGGTCGATAACGGCAAGATCGTGCCCATGCGGCTCGCGATCGGCGAGCGCTCGATGCCGGTGATGTCGATGGGTTTCCTCGTGCCGGCCGGCGAGGCGGTCGTGTGGCGTGGCCCGATGCTCCACGGCGCCATCACGCAGATGCTCCGCGACACGCTCTGGGGCGCGCTCGACTATCTCGTCATCGACATGCCCCCGGGCACGGGCGACATCGCGCTGACGCTCTCGCAGGTGCTGCCGCTGACGGGCGCCGTCGTCGTCTGCACGCCGCAGGACGTGGCCCTGCTCGACGCGACGAAGGCGATCGCGATGTTCCGGAAGGTGAACATCCCCGTCCTCGGCATGGTGGAAAACATGGCGTTTTTCATCTGCCCCGACACGGGCAAGCGCTGGGACATCTTCGGCTCCGGCGGCGCCAAGCGGACGGCCCACGAACTCGAGATCCCGTTCCTCGGCGAGGTGCCGCTCCAGATCCCGATCCGCGAGCACGGCGACGCCGGCAGGACCGCCGCCAACTACGACGACCCCGCCGCCCGCCCCTACCTGCAGGCGATCTGCGAGCGACTCGTGGGCAATCTCGCCGCGAGCAGCGCCGCCCGTCCCCCGCTGCCCTCGCTGCCGGTACTGTAAAGGCTTGGACGAGCATCGCTCGTTCGTGCATCGCGGTCTCTCCGCGCCCAACCCGGCGCGGGGTGGTGCATGGCCTCTCGGCGGACGTTCACTGCGGTCCTCCAGACCTCCGTTCACTGCATGTCCGCTTCGCTGCGCCATCCATGGCTGCGCTCGCTCCCATAGCCCGCTCGAGGGCATGCACCACCCCGCGCCTGCCGCGAACGTCTCGAACGGATGAGCGGAGGCTTCGGACTCCCCGTGCCCTGAGAGCCGGCGTAGCTGGCCAACGTAGCCATGGATGGCGGAGTGCAGCCAGCTCCGAGTGAGCGAAGCCCAGGATGGGCGCAGCGAACGTCCGGCGACGGGGCATGGGAGCCCGGAGCCGGTTTGGGCGAGTTGGCCACACCGCCGCCAGCCTCAGTACATCCACACGCGAAATCCTTCCCGCTCGACGACCGGCTGCCGCGTGAGCCGCGTCCGCCCGGCCAGCGATCGCACCTCCGCGGCTCGTGAACCCAGCACGGCCCACTCCGTAAGCGACGGCTGCGGTCGAGCGGTCGCCACCGGGAGCCCCCAGGCATCGCCGACCCGTTGCCAGAAGGTGTCGAGATGCAGCCGGCGCACGTGCAAGGCGTCGAAGCCGTACCACTCGCCGGGCTGCTCGAGGAACGTGGCCCCGGTGTCGGCGGCGATCGCCCGCAGCTCGTCGTCGAGCCAGCGTGAGGCGTCCTTGAGCGCGGCGAGCGAGAGCAGGCAGCCGGGCACGTAGAGCGTGCGCAGGAGGCGGTAGCGCACGGATCCGACGCTCGCGATGCCGGCCAGCGGCAGGCCCGTGATCACGATGCGGCCGCCCCGGTCCGCGAGCCGCACGACCGCCTCCCGCACTGCCGTGGCCACGGCCGAGACGCCGAGGCCGTAGAGCAGTTCGTTGCCCACGTCGGTGACGATCGCCGCAGGTCGAACCACCTGCTCGCGGTCGAGCGCCCGCCACAGGCCGCTGGCGAGGATCGACGGCAGCCGTCGCCAGGCGACACGCGTGTTGACGCCGTAGCCGCGGCCGTGGCCCGCCGCCACGAACAGTTCCACTGGCTCCGGGCCGCGGGCCCGCAGCGCGGCTGCCAGGCGGGCGATCCCGCGCGACACGTTGCTGGCGCCGAGCACGACGAACCGGTCGGCCCCGGCGCCGCCGCTGCTCAATTCCAACGCCGCCACGGCGGGGATCCTGCCGAGAGCGACTGGAAGCACGAGGCCGCGAGCATCGCGAACATGATCCCCAGATAGGGCTCGTTGCGGGTGTAGCCCCACCAGGCCACCGCGCCGCCCGCCACCACGCCGATCATCCCGGCGATCCGGTGGGCGTCGGGCACGTCGAGCGCGAGCAGCCCCTCGCGCACGATCTGACCGCCGTCGAGTGGCGGCACCGGCACGAGGTTGAGCAGCGGCCAGAAGACGTTCACGAAGAGAAGAAAGTCGCACGCCGCATAGGCGAAACGGGACGAAAACTCGCGGCCGGCGTAGAGCCCGAGGCGCTGGCCGAGACTCTCGAGCGGAAACGGCACGTACATCCCTGCCGCCCGGAGGCCGACCACGACCGCGGCGGCCAGGGCCAGCTGCGCCGCCGGCCCAGCCGCCGAGACGAGCAGCCGCTGGAGCGGCCGGAGGTGCACGCGGCGGCCCCAAGCCTGCGGGATCGCGAGGCCGCCGAAGTGATAGAGCACGATGCTCGCCCCCTGGCCGAAGCAGCGATAGGCGAGGGCATGGCCGAGTTCGTGGACGAGGATCGACACGAACACCACGCCGATCCAGATGGCGAGCATCTGCAGGAGGGTCCGCTGGTCGCCGCCGGAGAACGACTGGCAGACGTTCCAGCCGAGCAGCGCCGCCGCCAGCCAGAACCACACGGAGATGCGGACGGGGATGCCGAGGACGTCGAACCGCCAGTCGGCCCCGGTCTCCTGCGGTTCAGCGAGCAGCATGGTGGGATTCCGAGAATGATGGCGACGCCGTGGCGACCATCTTCAGCCTGCGCGGACGGCGTGGCAAGCGGCTACGCGGCCCGCCGGCCCACCATCGGCACCGCGGGCGGATCGGCGATCGCGAGCACCGCGGCCGCCGCCCGCTCGGCCGACCCGCCACGCACCACCTCCGCGGCGATCGCCTCGAGCCGGTCCACGACGCGGCGGCGGGCCATTGGATCGGTGAGCCACTCGACGACGTGTGACGCCGCCCGTACTGCCGGATCCTGGACGGCGAGGTATTCCGGATACACGGCCTCCGGATCGGCCGGGGGCACCGTGGCCGGCGGCCGGAGCACGGGCCGCACCGGCCCCACGGGGTCGCGGCAGGCGAGCAGGTTCACGAGCGTGATGAACCGGGCGTGGCGTAACCAGCTCTGCACGACGTAGGCCAGGCCGCTGATCCGATAGACGATCACCGTCGGCACGCGGGCCGCCAGCAGTTCGAGCGACACCGATCCCGAGCAGGCGATCGCCGCCGTCGCCTCGTGGATCAGGCTCCGCGTCCGTCCGGCGTGCACCTCGATGCCGAGGCTCGGCGCCGTGTCGGTCGACCGCAGCACCTCCTCGATCCGGCGGGCGTGCCGCTCGTGCAGGGCCCCGATCGCGAGCCGCGCATTTGGCACGTCCCGGCGGATCGCCGCCGCCGCGCGGACGAGCGAGCCGAGCACGCCCTCGATCTCCTGGCCCCGCGAGCCGGGCAGCAGGAGCACGAGTGGCCGCGAGGATGACGCATGCGGCGTTTCATCGGCATCGAGTTCATCGAAGAACGGATGCCCGACGAGCGTGCTCTGCAGCCCGTGAGCGGTGAACCACTCGTGCTCGAAGGGAAGCGCCGCCAGCACGTGGTCCACGAGCCGCCGCATCTTCTTGACCCGCCACTGCGCCCACGCCCAGACCTGCGGCGGGCAGTAGAAGACGACCGGGATGCCGTGCCGCTTGGCCCGCCAGGCGAGCCACCAGTGGAACCCGGGAAAGTCCACGAGCACGCAGACGTCGGGGCGGGCGTCGAGGAAGCTCCGCTCGGCCCGCCGGGCGAGGTCCACGAAGCGATGGATGTTGAGGATCACCCGCAGGAACCACATCACGGCCAGCCGCGTCATGTCGGCCACGAGCGTGCAGCCGACCGCCGCCATCTGCGGCCCCCCGAGCCCCACGCACTCCACCTCCGGCCGCGCCGCCCGCAGCGCCTGCACGAGCAGCGCCGCATGGTGGTCGCCCGAGGGCTCGCCGGCCGAGAGGAAAACGCGCATGAAATACTCCGCGAGAGGCCTCGCGCCGCGGAGTATTTCAAATCTTTGCGGCTCACCCTATGTCACTTTTGAGGGCTTCAGACCTGCCCCATGCGGCAGAGCCGGACTCCCTCAATACGCACAACGGGAGGGGCTGCCCGTGCCCTGAGAGCCGGCGTAGTTGACCAGCGGAGCCATGGATGGCGGAGCGCAGGCAACTCCGAGTGAGCGGAGGCCCGGAGGGCCGCAGCGAACGTCCGGCGACGGGGCATGGGCAGCCCCGACCCTCGCAGCCCGGCGACCTGAAGGTCACTTCGCCGGCGCGAAGCCCTTCTCGATCTTCCCGAACACCAGGTTCACCTGGTCGTCGGCCGACGCCTTCTCGACCTTGCCCTTGCAGTTCGGGCAGCAGAAGCCGACCTCGGCGTCACCGACCTGGATGTTCGTGCCCTCCTTGAGAGCACCGCCGCTGAAGGGGCAGCCCTTCTGCACGAGCTGTCCCGTGCTCACCATCTGCTGATGCGCCTTGGCGGCGAACTTCGCCGAGTCCTTCTCGAACGCGCCGGCGCAGTTGCCGCAGCAGAAGTACACCTTGCCGCCGGCGAAATCGGCGCTCTTCTCCGGGTTGCAGCCCTTGCCCGACACGGGGCACTTGGCGTCCTTGGGCTCCTTGACCGCGGCCGACACGGCGACGGTGGAGCACACCATGGCGACGAACAGCAGCGCGGCGACCGGGAGAAGACGGCTCTTCATGACACATCCTTTTTATGGTGGCGTAAACCGGAGCGATTCCCGACTCCAGACCGGGAGCATACGCCCCGCGCTCGGCCCGGGGCAACCGCTTTTTATGCGTCGCTTCCGGCGTGCCGCGGCTCCGGCAGCCCCCCCGCGACCACCGCCCCCGCGGCGATCACGGCCGCCCCCACGACGAAGGCGTGGCGAAACCCGAGCAGGTCGATCGCCATGCCGACGGCCGGCGAGATCACGAACGGGGCCGCGAGCGCCCCGCCCACGATGCTCACGTACCGCGGGTGATCGGCCCGCCGCGGCGCGAGCTCGAGCGCGTAGTTGGTGAAGATCTTGAGCGAGATCGGATTGAGCCCCAGCGGCACGTACACGATCCAGAACCACTGCACGGCCGTCGCATGCGGGAGCAACGAGAGCGCCGTCACGACGAGCGGCGTCAGCGACGACAGCGCCACCAGCCAGACGAGCACCAGCCGCGTGCCGCGCCGGTCGGCGAGCGGCCCGGCGACGAGGCTGACGACGCCCGTCGACGCGTTCTGCACCACCACCCACGTCAGCAGGCTGCCCAGGCCGCTGCCGAGGCGGTCGCGGGCGAAGGCCTGGTAGTGCGGAAAGAGCATGAGCACGGCCGAGAAGCAGGCGGCGACGAGGCACAGTCGCACGAGCGCCGGATCGCGGGCCAGCGTCCGCCGCCAGCCCGCGACGCCGCCCCACGCATGGGCAACGGCGCGGCCGATGAAGCCGTGGGCGGCCGGCACGGGCCGCGTCTCCACCGGATCGGCCGGCTCGTCGAGCAGCGCGGGCACGAACGCGGCGATCGCGAAGAACAGGGCCGTGACGGCGAAGATTTTTGGAAACCCGTTCGGCTGCCCGAGCCAGGGGCCGAGGAGCAGCAGCGCCGCCACGATCGCCAGCACGCTGCCCACCGCCACGCTCACCACCATCGCCCGGCCGCGGTGCCCCGGGGCGATCAGTTTGCCCTGCAGCGCGGCCGCGGCGAGCTGCGTGAGCCCGTTGGCCGAGGAGAACGCCGCGTAGACCACGAGAAACACGACGGCCAGGATGTCGGGCCGCGCGGCCTGCAGCGGCGTCCAGACCGCCGCCAGCACGGCGAAGCAGGCGGCCATCGCCAGGGTCGTGCGGACGAGCGTCCACTTCTTCACCGGCCGGCGGGCGAGCGCCGCCGAGAAGGCGAGCGGCGGGAGGCTCTGGCCGCCGCGGTTGAGCACCGGCAGTAGGCCTCGGAGCAGGCCCGAGTCGACGACCGCGTCGAGCACGGCCGGCATGATGATCGTCTCGGTCTTGAAGATCCAGCCGACGCGGACGACGACCTGATAGCACTCCAGCCACAGCGTGTTGCGTCGCTCGCGCGCCGCCGGGGAGGTGGATGAACGCTCGTCGTTGTAACCGTCGGCCATGCGAGTACGATCAGAATGGTCGGCGGACCGGTCAGCCGGGCCCGCCATAGTCTTGCTTCCGGCAGCATGAGGAGTTTCCCCGATGCCGTCCATCCGCTTTCTCGTCGTCATCCTCGTCGTCGCGTTGGCCGCGCCGGCCGACGCCGCCGAGCGGCTCGTGTGGTTCGGCACCTACACCGGCGGCAAGACGGGCTCCGAGGGGATCTACGTGTCGCGGTTCGACGACGCGACCGGCGCGATCTCGGCGCCGGTGCTTGCGGCAGCCGCCCGCAGTCCTTCGTTCCTCGCCCTGCACCCGGCGCTGCCGGTGCTCTATGCCGTGAGCGAAGTCGCCGACGCCGACGGCAAGCCGGGCGGAGCCGTACAGGCGTTCGCCATCGATGCCGCCACCGGAAACCTGACCGCGAAGAACCACCAGCCTGCGGGCGGCGACGGCCCGTGCCACGTGACGGTCGATGCCGGCGGACGAGTCGCCCTGACGGCGAACTACGGCGGCGGCAGCGCGATCTGCCTGGGGCTCGAGGCCGACGGCAGTCTGAAGCCCGTCGTCGCCGGTCACCCCGGCGGGTTGCTGCAGCACGCCTATGACCGGAAGCCTGACGAGGGCTTCAACCCGGGCCGGCAGGAGAAGCCGCACGGCCATTCGATCGACCCCACGCCCGACGGCCGATTTGCGATCGTCTGCGACCTCGGGCTCGACAAGGTGTTCGTCCATGCGCTCGACACCACGCGAGCCACCCTCGCCCCGCATGCCGCCGCGACCACGAAGGCCGGCGCCGGCCCACGCCACTTCGCCCTGCATCCGTCCGGCCGGTTCGGCTACTGCGTCAACGAGCTCGACCTGACGGTCACGGCGTTCGCCTTCGATCCGCAGGCCGGCACGCTCACGGAGATTCAATCGCTCTCGACGCTGCCTGCCGACGTCACGGACCGCAAAGGTTTCTCCACGGCGGAGATCGCCGTCCATCCGACGGGAAGGTTTCTCTACGCGTCGAACCGCGGCCATCACTCGATCGCCATCTACGCGATCGATCCGGCCTCGGGAAAGCTGTCGTTTCTCGGCGTCGAACCGATCCGCGGCAAGACGCCGCGGACCTTCGCGCTCGAGCCGACGGGCCGATTCCTGCTGGCCGGCGGCCAGGAATCGAACACCGTGACGGTGTTCGCGATCGATCCCGCGACCGGCCGGCTCACCTTCACCGGCACGAGCATCGACGTGCCGGTGCCCGTGTGCATCACGTTCGCGCGTCAGCCGCTGGCGAGCAGCAGTTCCAGGTAACTGCGGCGCTCCGGGGCACGGCAGCCGAGTTCTCGAGCGAGGGCCTCGACGCGATCGCGGGCCGCGTCCAGCGTTTCGGCATCGGCCTGGGTCTCGATTTCCACGAAGTCGCCGAGACCACTCACGTGGTCGATCGCGACCTCCGCCGGCGATCCCCGCCAATCGAGCGTCGCCGTCCGCCGCCGCTTCGCTACCTCGCGGACCTGGCGAAACCCCAGCGCCTCGAGCAGGTCCGTCCACTCGGCGGTCGTGGCCGCGCCGGGACCGCGAGCCGCCACGTCGAGTTCGATCTCGCGGCGTGTCTTCGTGGTGGCGTCGATCCGTGGTCCCTTCCAGGTGATCGCCACGTCGTCGCCGACCCGGCGCAGCCGCAGGGCCTCGTCGGTGGCCGCGAAGTCGCGGGCCGGATGGCCAAAATACCGGTCCACCTGATCCACGGGCGGCTGGGGCGTGGCGCCCAGATCCGCGAGCCGGCTCTCGAGGGCGCCCAGATCGGCGACGCGAAACTTCAGTTCGACTTCGTACACTTGAGCGGATGTCTCCATGCGTGCCGGATACCAGTGCGACGATGATAGCCACCCCCCCCGCCGCCGCCGTTGTCCGTGCCGCCGCGCTGCTCGGGCTCTGCCTGGCTGTGGGCTGCGACACGACGGCGCCGCTCCATCCCGCCGTGGGCCGCAGCCTGGGCGATTTGCCGATCGCAGCGGTGGCCGACCCTGACGCCGCGCCGCCGAGCCTCGCGGGCAAAGTGACGCTGCTCAACTTCTGGGGCACCTGGTGTCCGCCCTGCCGCCGCGAACTGCCCGGGCTGGTCCGACTCGCGGACCGGCTCGCCGACGAACCGCGGTTCCAACTCGTCGCCGTATCCTGCAATCCGGGCCCAGGCGACTTCGATGAAGTGGCCGCCGAGACCCGCGGGTACCTGGAGCGGGAGCGACTCGACCTGCGGGCCTGGGCGTGCACCGATCCGCTCGGCCGCGACATGCTGTTCACGACGATCGGCCTCAATGCTTTCCCGACGACGCTGCTCATCGGCCCCGACGCGCAAATCCGCCGGGTGTGGGTCGGCTACCGCCCCCACGACGAGGCCGAGGTCGCCGCCGCGATCGTGGAACTGCTCAAAGAACAGCCTGCCGCTCGATGAACGCCCGCGCCGCGGCGGCCGGATCCGACGCCGCCGTCACGGCCGACGCCACGGCGACCCGCCTGATACCCAACGCCGCGAGATCGTCGAGACGCTCGAGCGTGATGCCGCCGATCGCGAAAGCCGGGAGGGCGATCTCCGTCGCGACCGTCCGCAGGAACGCGGGCGGTGCGAACTCGGCGAAGGTCTTGGTCGCGGATGGAAAGCAGGGACCGATGCCGAGAAAGTCGGCACCGGCCGCGGCGGCTTCCCGAGCCTCGGCGACGTCGTGCGCGGTGCGGCCCAGAAGTGCGTCCGGACCGAGCACGCGGCGGGCCAGCGGCACCGGGAGGTCGTCGGCGCCCACGTGCGCACCGGCCGCACCGACGGCGGCGGCCACGTCCGCGCGATCGTTGACGATCACGAACACCGCCTCCTCCGGCGGCCGACGGCGGGCGATCGCCAGGGCCCGACCGACGCGGTCGACGAGCGCCGGCGCGGCGAGCCGCTTGTCGCGGATCTGCAGCATCCGCACGCCCGCCTCGACGAGCGAATCGACGAGCCGGGAGAACGCCACGCCATCCGCGCAGCCATCCACCAGCACGCACAGGTTCACCCCCGCGAGCCGGTCGCGGGCCCGCACCGCGACCAGCGCCCGGCGTTCCAGGTCGTAGAGCCGATAGCGGAGCCGCTCGAACCCCATGACGGTCGCGGGCGCCGCCACCGCCGCACATTCGGCGAGGCTGCGGAGCGCCTGGGCGGCCCGGGCGGCGTTGGCGGCGACGAGATCGGCGACCGACGACCGGCCGAGCGCCGCGGCCGCCTCCATGCCGACGCCCACGTCGCCGCCGACGTCCCGCGCCCTGATGCGGTCGCGCAGCGGCTCCGACGCGAGCAGCGCCGCCAGTTCGTGACGCAACTCCTTGGCCAAGCCCGTGAGGAAGCCGTCGTCGAGGACGAACCGAACCACATCCTCGATGACGCGGATCGCCTCGGCGGCCCGATTCGCCGACGCGTCGATCGCCCGCCAGACGCCCGCCGTGCCGCCGCCGCTTAACACTTGTTCGTCCATGACTCCACTATCGCTGGAAGGCCGAATCGGCCCGCTGTGAAAAAGTTCGTGGTTGCGATGGTTCGGGAGGGGGTGGCTTCGAGCCACGGAGTTACTACCCTCAGCACCCAATAGTCGACACTTGCTTGGGCACGGTTCGGCGTCACCCACGCCCGCTCGCCGGCCGTTCGCTCCGGGCTTCCATGCCCTTCGCTCACTCGAAGGTGCCTGCGCTCTCGCCCTCCGGGCTGCGCTGGCCACCTACGCCGGCTCCCTGGGCACGGGTAACCCCTCACGGATTCCGCTGCCAAAAAAACGTCAACCCGATCCTGCTTCCGGTAGTAGCAGCCCGTTTTACCACCTCGGCGCGGCCGTCTCATCAGCCTTGGCCGGGGAGGCCGACATTCCTACACTCCGCGCCCCTGCGGAACCCCCTGGAGCCCTCATGGCCGCCCTCCGCTACCTCACGCTCGTCTGGCCCGGACTGCCGTGGCTGTGGCTGCGCGGCAGCCGGCTGGGGCTCGTGCTGGCGCTGGCGTTCGCCGTCACCGTCGACGTGGCGGTGCTGACGACCTTCATCTGGCCGGAGTTGACGGGGCTCGGGTTCTCGATCGGCCTGTGGACGGCGACGGCGGCAGTCTGGCTCGTGTCCACGGCGTCCGCCGTTTCCACGTTTCCGCCGCCGATCCCCCGGGTGCGTGCCGAGGCCGCCGACGGGCTGTTCACCCAGGCCCGCGACGCTTACCTCGCCCGCGACTGGCTGGCGGCGGAGGCACACCTCGAAGCCCTGCTGGCGCTCGCCCCCACCGACGGCGAGGCGCAGCTCCTCTGGGCCACGCTCCTCCGCCGGGTGGGCCGAACGGCGGAGGCCCGGGAAGCGCTCGCCAAACTGTCGCGCAGCGACTCTGGAGGCCGCTGGCGCGCGGCGATCGATCGGGAAATCGCGTTGCTGGATTCCGGCGGCGGCCCCGATGCCGCGGCGGAAGGCCCCACGATCCTCCGCGTCGAGCCGGATCCCGTCACTTCCGTCCCCCGCGGGGGCAGTCGCGGCGCGGCCGCCTGAACCGGCCTTTTCACCGCCCGCGAGGGCCCGCCACAGACATTCCGGCGGGCCGCTCCTACAATCATTCGGTCGGTTTGGCGTAGGGTTTGCACCATCGTCAGGAAGACGGTGTGCAGCCTGCCGAAATGGCACGCCGGCCATCCGCAGCCGCCCCGGCTTCCGGGGCCATTCCACGAGGGCAGACCCCGATGTACGAGCGTTTCACGGACCGGGCGAGGAAGGTGATGCAGCTGGCCAACCAGGAGGCCCAGCGGTTCAACCACGAGTACATCGGCACCGAGCACGTCCTTCTCGGGCTCATCAAGGAGGGCAGCGGCGTCGCGGCCAACGTCCTCAAGAACCTCGACATCGACCTGCGGAAAATCCGCATGGAGGTCGAGAAGCTCGTCCAGAGCGGGCCCGACATGGTCACCATGGGCAAGCTGCCCCAGACCCCGCGGGCCAAGAAGGTCATCGAGTATTCGATGGAGGAGGCCCGCAACCTCAACCACAACTACGTCGGCACCGAACACATTCTCCTCGGCCTGCTCCGCGAGCAGGAAGGCGTGGCCGCCCAGGTGCTCATGAACCTCGGCCTCAAACTCGAGGACGTCCGCGAGGAGGTGCTCAACCTTCTCGGCCACGGCATGGAGGAGGGGGGCGAGCGGGCCGGAATGGGCGGTCGGCAGCCGGCCGGCGCCGGTGGCGGCGGCGGCGAGGGCAGTCCCAAGGGGAGCAAGAGCAAGACGCCGGCCCTCGACTCCTTCGGCCGCGACCTCACGGAACTCGCCCGCCAGGGCAAGCTCGATCCCGTCATCGGCCGCGAGAAGGAGATCGAGCGGGCGATCCAGATCCTCTGCCGCCGCACGAAGAACAACCCCGTCCTCCTCGGCGAGGCGGGCGTCGGCAAGACGGCGATCGTGGAGGGCTTCGCCCAGCGGGTCGTCGACGGCAACGTGCCGGAACTGCTCGCCGACCGCCGCATCGTCGTCCTCGACCTCGCCATGATGGTCGCCGGCACGAAGTACCGCGGCCAGTTCGAGGAGCGGATCAAGGCGGTGATGAACGAGGTGCGCCGCGCGAAGAACACGATCCTGTTCATCGACGAATTGCACACGCTCGTCGGCGCCGGCGGCGCCGAGGGCGCGATCGACGCCTCCAACGTGCTCAAGCCGGCCCTCGCCCGCGGTGAGATCCAGTGCATCGGCGCCACGACGCTCGACGAGTACCGCAAGTACATCGAGAAGGATTCGGCGCTCGACCGGCGGTTCCAGATCATCATGGTGGAGCCGGCCACGAAGGACGAGGCGGTGGAGATCCTCAAGGGCCTCCGCGACCGCTACGAGAGCCACCACCGTGTGACGATCAGCGACGCGGCCCTCGAGAGCGCCGTGGAGCTCTCCAGCCGCTACATCACCGGCCGCTGCCTCCCCGACAAGGCGATCGACGTCATCGACGAGGCCGGGGCGCGGGTGCGACTCAAGGCGATGACGAAGCCGCCAGACCTGAAGGAGATCGACGAGGAGGTCGAGCGGCTCAACAAGGAGAAGGAGGAGGCGGTCGCCAACCAGGACTTCGAGAAGGCGGCGGCGCTCCGCGACCAGGCCGACAAGCTCAAGAAGAAGAAGCAGACGATGACCCGCGACTGGCGGGACAAGAGCCGCGAGGCCGATGGCGTCGTCGACGACGAGGTGGTCGCCGAGGTCGTCTCGAAGATGACGGGCATCCCGCTGACCCGCATGTCCACCGAGGACCAGGCCCGGCTGATGGGCATGGAGGACGAACTCCACAAGAAGGTCATCGGCCAGGACGCGGCGATCAAGAGCGTGTCGAAGGCGGTCCGCCGCAGCCGCTCCGGGCTCAAGGACCCGAAGCGGCCGATCGGCTCGTTCGTGTTCGCCGGGCCGACGGGCGTGGGCAAGACGCTGCTCGCCAAGGCCCTGGCGCAATTCATGTTCGGCGACGCCGACGCGCTCATTCAGGTCGACATGAGCGAGTACATGGAGAAGCACAACGTCAGCCGCCTGATCGGCGCGCCGCCGGGCTACGTCGGCTTCGAGGAGGGGGGCCAGCTCACGGAGAAAATCCGCCGGCGGCCCTACGCCGTGGTGCTGCTCGACGAGATCGAGAAGGCCCATCCCGACGTCTTCAACATGCTGCTGCAGGTGATGGAGGAGGGACGGCTCACCGACTCGTTCGGCCGCAACGTCGACTTCCGCAACACGATCATCATCATGACGACGAACGCGGGGGCCGAGGCGATCAAGAACGAGTCGGCCTTCGGCTTCCAGAAGCCCGACACCGACGCCTCGTACGACAGTATGAAGGGCCGTGTCAACGAGCGGATCGAAAAGGTCTTCCGGCCGGAGTTCTTGAACCGCCTCGACGACGTGATCGTGTTCCACCACCTCACCGTCGACGATCTGAAGAAGGTGATCGACATCGAGCTGGCCAAGGTCCGCGAGCGGCTCGGCGAGCGGGGCCTGAAGCTCGAACTCACCGACGAGGCGAAGAAGTTCCTCATCAAGAAGGGATCCGACACGGATTTCGGCGCCCGGCCGCTGCGTCGGGCCCTCGAGAACTACATCGAGGACCCGGTCAGCGAGGAGCTGCTCAAGGGCGAGTTCGAGGGCAAGGACACGATCCAGGTGGATTGCGTCGAGGTCGCCGGCAAGAAGCAGCTCGCCTTCAAGGGCCTGGTCACGGCCGAACCGGTCGCGGCGGGCCCGTCCGAAGCGGCGCCCGACGCCTGACGTGCCGATCGCGGCGCGGCTTCAGGCCGCGTCGCGATGGCCGATGTGCGTGTCGCCGTCCGCAGCCGTGACGGGCTTGCTGCCGCGGATGCGGCGCAGGGCGGCGGCGGCCTGGGCGGCGATCCGGCGCCCTTCGCGACGGATGCGGCGCAGCACCGATCCCTCGCGGGACCGGAGCCGGGCGGCCGCCGCCGTAGCCTTGGCCGCCGCCTCCCGGGCCCAGGCGAGTTGCGGGAGCAGCTCCGCGACCAGTGCCTCGGCCCGCCGCGTCCGTCGCCACTCACCGAGCAGCCGGCGACCGAGAGCGGCGTGATCCACGTCATCTGCTCCCGCCTCCGCCACAGGGTCCGCTCCCGCGAGGCTGCGCAATTCGCGGTACACCTCCTCCGCCTCCGGCAGGCAGGCCCGAATCGCGAGGGCGTGGCCTGGATCACCGTCGCGGACGAGCAGCCGCGGCTCGAAGAGGTCCGGCGGAGCGGCGAGTGCGATCCCCAGCTGCGACCGGATTGCCGCGAACACCCCACGCGGGTCGGTGGCCACGCGATCGACCTCCACCACGAGACACCGATTACGGTGCCGGCTCGCAAACTCGAGGATCGTGCGGTTGTAGTGCAGCCACACTTCGGCCGCGAACACCGGATTGCCGGCAAAAGTCTCGTCGCCACGGCGAAACAGCGAGTCGACGACCTCGCACGGCCGTCGAAAGACGAACACATACCGCGCCGCGGGCAGGATGGCATTCCAGTAGTCGAGAAACAGCACCGTCCGCGGCTCCTTCCAGCCCCAGACACCGCCGCCCCGGGATCGGTTCGCCGCCAGCCGCCGGCCGATCGGCTCGAGCGGCTCCGGCACCACGACCGTCCCTGCCGCCACGTAGCCCTCCGTTGCCAGCCCGTTGGACCGCAGGGCGGCCTGGTGGAACTCGTAGATGTCGAGGTCTTCGAAGTGACCCCGGTCGTTGCCGATGCGGGCGCCGAGCAGCCGGTCGCCGAGCCGCACGCCCGCCGCGCGGAACAGCGACGCCGTGAGCGACGTTCCCGAGCGGTGCATGCCGCAGACGAGAAGCGGACGGCTCACGGCACAGTCGCTCGAGTCGGCCATCGCCTCACCTCATCATGCCGCGGTCAGGTCGGCCACGGTCGCAGGCGACGCCATGGCGGCTGGCTCGCGGTGGGTGATCGCTTCGAGAAGCGGTTCCACGACGGTCGGCCAGAGATACTTTTCCCGCAACGCGCCGCACTGCTGCTGCATGGCGGCCCGCGCCGCCGGGTCTTTCAGGACACCGGCGATCGCCGCGGCGGTGCTCCGGGGATCGGCCACGTCGATCCGCACCGCCGCACCGGCGGCGATCAGTTCATCCCCGATCGGATCGCCACCGTTGGTCGCCACGGGCACGCGGGCCCAGAGGTAGTCGACGACTCGGGTCCGCCAGGCGACGGCGTTCTCGATCCCCGGCTGGTTGGCGAGGATCGTCATGTCGGCGTCGAGATACCAGTCGCCGCGGTCGTGGAACTGCACCCAATCGACCAGATGCACCAGCGGCGCCACGTCGGGGCGGCCGACGAGCTGCAGGAACCGCTCGTGATGGCGGTCGAAATCGTCGTTGCGCACGAACGGGTTGCGGGATCCGACGACGACGAGCCGCGTGGGGTGGATCTCGTCGAGGATCTTCACCGCCTCCAGCAGCCCCTCGATGTCGAACCAGGGATAGACGCCGCCGAACCAGAGGAGCTTCCAGGCGTCGGGCCGGCCGACGAGTTCCGTGCAGGGCAGGCGCCGCGGCTGCGGCTCCTCGGGGTGCACGCCGTAGGGCACGATCCGGACGGGATCCTCGTCGTAGGTCAGCGGATTGATCCTGCCGATCGTGGCCAGGACTCCGAGATAGTAGAGCCGCTGTTGTTCGCTGGCGCACAGGAATACGTCGCCGCGGCGCAGGACGGTCTCCCAGTTGCGGCGCTCGCGCTCGAAGTCGGTGAACTCCCGATCCCTGTTCGCCGACCGCCGGGCGCACATCTCCACGTGGATCGGCACGTAGGCGTCGAGGACGAGCATTTGGGGCGGCCGGACGGCATCCGCAATCCGCACGCTGTCATCGCCCAGGCAGTAGCTGGCGATCACGACGTCGTAGTCGGCCACGAGTCCCGCAATCGCCTCCCGGCTCCACCGCACGAGCCGCACCCCCTCGTGTGTCGGCGGCAGCGGCACGTCGTGCCAGTCGGGAATGGCAAGCGTCACCGCGAGCGTCGGATCGGCGGTCACGAGACCGCGGGCCAGGCCCCAGCAGCGCAGGCCGCCCCCCTCCACCGCTGCGACGCCCGGCACGGGTGGCGGACCGTAGGAGATGACGAGCACCCGCTTGCCGGACGGGCGGGCCACACTGCGACGGCCCTGCGATCCTGCCGCTGCCTGGACCAATTCCAGCATCCGTCCAGTGCACGCCGACCAGGGCAGACGCTGGTCGATCGGTTCACCTGCCGGCGCGACGGAATCGCCCGCGAGCAGGCCGTCCACGCGATCCACCATCCCGTCGACGTCGAGATAGGGAACGAGGGCGGATTCCGCAGCCAGCAGCACTTCATCGGAACCGACCGGGCCCGAGAAATGAACGACCGGCAGCCCGTTGGCCGCCGCCTCGAAGGCGACGAGCGGACAGGGATCCTCGCGCGACGGCATCAGGAACACGTCCGCCGCCTCGAGATAGCGGCGTGCGTCGGGCTTCTCGCCCAGGAAGCGGATGTGGTCGGCCAAGTGGAAGTGAAACTGCTGGACGTCGTGATGCGTCCACCGGCAGCAGCTCTCATCCTCGGCGCCGACCCAGACGAAATACGGGAGCGAGTCGACGGGGACACCGCGGCGTTGGCGGTCGCGGAGAATCCGCGCGGCCACCTGCACGAAGATGTCGACGCCCTTGCGAAGTTCGGCCCGGCCGACGCCGAGCACGATCTTGTTCGCCGCCGTGATGCCGAGTTCCCGGCGCACGTCCTCGCGCGAGCGTTGGCGCTCGGCAAACGACCGTGGCGGATCGACGCCGTAGTTGACGGCATGCGTCTTCCCGGCGTCGAGTTGGTAGCGATCGACGATCTCGCGGCGCAGGGCCTCGGTGGGCAGCACGACGGCGGCCGAGGCGTCGGCCATCGCCCGGACCGTCGACCGCCCCCCAAAAAACTGCTCGATGACCGTCGGCATCTCGTGGATCCACGAGACCACGGGAATGCCCCGGGCGCGGCAGGCAAGCGCCATGTCGGCGGTCGCGATCGTGTTGCAGACCACGACGCAGCGGGTGCCGGAGCGGGCGAGTTGGGCCGCCAGGGCGTCGCAGTCGCCGACCGCGCCGGGCAGTGCGATGGTCGGCGCGGCGGCCCGAAAATCCCCCTCCAATCCGCCTTTCGTCCGGAAGACGATGCGGGCCGTGCACCCGGACTGCGAGCGAACGTGCCGCACCAAACGAAGCAACGCCTGCGGCGCCCCGCTGCGGGTCGCCTCGTGGGAGACGGCGATCACGTGCAGCAGGCCGGGATCGGAGGGCAGCCAATCTCGCG
>JBIKND010000156.1:0-9064 GCA_044358905.1 Pirellulales bacterium
CGCGAGTTCCTTGGAGCGGCGATCGACGCTCCGCGCGAGCAGGAATGTCTCCTCTCCATCCGGGCTCGGCACGAGCTTCACGTCGACGCCCTCCTGGGCCGCCACCCAGTTCTGCTCGGCAATCTCCTTCTCGAACGCCCGCAGCATCGCCTTCGGCGTGCCGACGATGTACTTCGCTCCGCGCTCACGCAGGAACTCGAGGTTGTCGTTGCTCACCATCCCACGGTCCATCACCCAGACGCGGTTGAGCGCCCCGTGCTTGCGCTCCAGGCGCTCGACGACGCTCTTCACCGTCAGCGAGTCGTGCATGTTGCCGGCGAAGACCTCGTACCCGAGCGGGAAGCCTTCTTCCGTGACCACCAGCCCGATGCAGACCTGCGGGCGGTCGCCCCGGGAGTCCCGGGAATAGCCACGTTTGGCGATCTCGCAGCCCTCCGCGTCGCCCTCGAAGTAGGTGCTCGTGACGTCGTAGAGCAGCAGGTCGCACTTCAGTTCGAAAAGCTCGCCGAACCGTTGCTTGAGGTGCGACTCGATCGCCTCCTTGTGCGGCAGGAGCCGATCGAGGGCGGCATACAGCCGATCGGTGTGCACCTTCTCGGGAGTCACGCCCAGCAGATCTTCGAGGGCCGTGCGCCGATACCGCTTCTGCTCGATATGCAGCTCGCTCGACGGCTCGCAAAACCGGGCGATCGCGAGGATCGCGGCCATCGTCCCCCAAGGCACGTCCTCACGGCCTTCGGGCAGGAACTGCCCAAGCAGCCCGTCGAGACCGAGCATCCGCCACAGGCCCCAGGCCACCCAGACGTCGCCGAAGTCTCGCAGCCGCTCGAGCCGGATGTCCTTGAGGCGGACCTTGACCAGTTCTTCATCGGTCTCAGCTCGCGCACATGGCGGATCGAAGAGCGATCGCTCCGGGCGACGGGCCGTGTCGTCGCCTTGCAGGTGCGCCCCGAGTTTCGCCCAGCCGTCCTGCTCGCTCGGCGCGAGATCACCGAGGTACGCGACCACACGCTGCCGCGAGCCACGCGCCGTGCGATACGACTCGACGAGCGCTTAGTAGGCGTGGCGCTTGCCCCTCCTTCGTCGTTCACAACGTCGCAGGAACATCGAAGCACTCCGTCGCTCGGATGCTTCGAAGATCGCAAACGCGAAAGCAAAACCTCGAGGGCAAGGTCTTCACTCCACGGCCATCCGCGAAACCGCTCGTTGTCGCGCCAGGACTTACGATCGATGGACCGCCCAAAAATCCGAAAAATGGTCCCCAAGTGCGTAACCTGGGCTAGAAGTGTGCCCAGCCGGCCGGGGCGGCCGCTGCGTGCGAAGCGCGGGAGTTGACTGGCGAGGGGCTGCCAATGCCCCGTGAGCCGGGCTATGGGAGCAAGCGTAGGCAGGATGCCGAAGCGCAGCGGACATGCAGTGAGCGTCAGGCGGGATGCCTGACGCGAACGTCCGGCGATGGGGCATGGCACCCCCGAAGCCGGCGTTGCCAGCCAGCGTGAACCAACCGCGAAACGCAGGCCCCTACAGCATCTCGGCCGCCGTGCCCTGCCGGGCCACGCGGCCGGCGGCGAGCTCCACCACCCACGTCGCCGCCCGCTTCGCGAAACCGTGGTCGTGCGTCACCACCACCATCGTCTGCCCCCCCTGGGCCAGATCGACGATCACGTCGAGCACCTCGGCCGTCATCGTCGGATCCAGGGCGCTGGTCGGCTCGTCGAAGAGCATCACCCGCGGCCGCATCGCCAAAGCCCGGGCGATCGCCACCCGCTGCTGCTGGCCGCCCGAGAGCGTCGGCGGCCGGGCCGCCGCGAACGCCGCCAGGCCGATGCGGTCGAGCAGCGTCAGCGCCCGCTCCCGCGCGACCTCGGCCGGCTCCCGCAGGACCACCCGCGGCCCGAGCGTCACGTTGTCGAGCACCGAGAGGTGCGGAAAGAGATGGAACTGCTGGAACACCATGCCGACGTCCCGACGCAGCCGGTCGAGCCGCGGCACGGGATGCGGCCCCGGGGCGAGGTCATGGCCGGCGATCGAGAGCCGGCCGGCATCGAAAGTCTCGAGGCCGTTCAGGCAGCGGAGGAGCGTCGTCTTGCCGCTGCCCGACGGACCCACGAGCGCCGTCACGGTCCCCTCGGCACCGGCGAGCGACACGGACTCGAGCACGCGCACGCTTCCCCGCGACTTCGACAGCGACTCGACGGTGATCATCGACGGTTGCCCCCGGCTCAAGGACTGGCGGCCCCGGGCCGCTCGAGTCGCGCCTCGAACCACCGCGACAAGAGCGACAGCGGCCAGCTCATGCACAGATAGAGCAGCGCCGTCACCACCGCCAACTCCACGATCCGGCCCGTGGAAAGCGCCAGCACGCTGTACCGCTTCGTCAACTCGATGACGGTGATCGCCGAGCAGACGCTCGTGTCCTTGAACAGCGCGATGAAGTCGCTCGTCACCGGCGGCATCACGATCCGCACCGCCTGCGGCACGAGCACGTGCCGCAGCGCCTGCCACTTCGAGAGCCCCAGCGACAGCGCCGCCTCGAGCTGCCCGGTCGGCACCGCCTTGAGGCCGGCCCGGTAGATCTCCGACTCGTAGGCGGAGTAGTTGAGCGCGAGACCGAGGATCGCGGCGACGACCGCCGGCAGGGCGAGGCCGATCTTCGGCAGCAGGAAGAAGATGGCGTAGAGCTGGAGCATGAGCGGCGTGCCGCGCAGGACCTCGACGTAGCCCGTGAGCACGGGCCGCAGCCAGGCCGGGCCGTGGAGCCGGCCGATCGCCACCGCCAGGCCGATCGTGATCGCCAGCGGAAAGGAGAGGCAGGAGAGCAGGATCGTCATCCCGGCCGACGAGGCCAACAGCGGCAGCGTCTGCCGCACGAGTTCGACGAACGACCGCCGGCGCGCCGCCGGAATCTCGGCCGCGTCGCGGAGCATGAGCATCTGCTGGCGGCCGGCGAGATCCCAGCGGTCGTAGATCGCCTTCAGCCGGCCGTCGGCGATCGCCCTGCCGATCGCCTCGTCGATGGCGGCGGCGAGCCGCGGCGTGCGCGGCGACGTGAGCACGGTGTAGAGGCCGCCGGAGAACGGCCGATCGACCGTCCGCAGGCCGGCGAAGCGGTCGGCGTAGAAGGCGACGATGCAGTCGTCGAGCACGGCCGCGTCGAGCACGCCGCTGTGCACCTGCTCCATCGAGTCGAGCGTGCCGTCGTAGCCGATGACCTCGAGCTGCGCCTCGCCGCGGGCGGCCCGGGCCCGCATCTCCATCTCGGCGGCCGAGCCCGTCAGCACTCCGACGCGCCATTGACCCCGCGGCCCGGGCTCGGCGAGATCGGCGAGCGACGCGGGGGGCGAGCCGCGGCGGCCGACCATCTGCAGCGCGTACCCGAAATACGGCCGCGAGCAGCCGTAGTCGCGGCGCCGCTCGGGGGTGAACTCGATCCCGTTGATCACGCAGTCGGCCGTCTGGTCGAGAAGCAGCGGGAGCCGATCCCACTGCCCCTGCTGAAAGCGGGCCTTCACGCCCAGCTCGGCGGCGATCAACTCGGCGAACTCGACCTCAAAGCCCGAGAGCCGCCGCGGGTCGGCCGGATCGGGAAAGACGTGCGGGCCGCCTCCTTCTTGATCGGCCGCCCACACGAGCTCCCCGCGGCGGCGGACCTCGTCGAGCTCGGCGGCCGCTGCGACCGACGACAGCGCGATCACCGCCAGCCAGCGGCCCACGCCCCTCATGACGAGCCTCCGCGGAGCCGCCCCAGGGCGGCGGGCTCGGCGAGCCGTGCGGCCAACGCATCGGCCTCCGCGCCGAGGCGGTCGCCCTCGTCGAGAAAGGCGGTCGTCCGCGCCGCGGCATCGGCGAAGTCGGCCAGCAGCGGATCGACGAGCTTGGCCGCCGGCAGCCGGCCGACGAGCGCCGTGATGTCGCGATCGAGCCCCGAGCGCACCACCGCGAACACGATCCACCGCAGCAAGAGCCCCCAGAGGATCAGCCAGACGATCGACTCCTGGAGGAAGCCGCCACCGTCCATCGGCCGGCCGAGCCAGAGATGATCGTGGAAGAACTTCCAGCCGGCCCGCCCGATCACGGCCACGAGCAGCCCGCCGAACAACACTTCGAAGATCCCGTGCAACAGCGGGCCGCCGGCGCGGCCGCGCCTGGCCGTGACGAGCTCGTCGATCCCGGCCGCCAGCCAGTGGCCGGTGCGTTCGAGGAGGGCGCCGGCCGTCGCCGGCACCCGCGCCGCGTCGAGCCGAGCGCGGCCGACGAGCGGCTCGGCGAGCCGTGCCCGGGCGGCGAGGCCGGCGAGGATGCTCCGCGATTGTTCGACCTCCGCCTCCGAGAGTCCGAGTTCCGCCACGGCCTGCCAGCCGCCGGCCCCGGCCGCCGTCGCGGGCGACTGACCGGCCAGCAGCCGGCCGATGAGGCCACCGCCGGGACGCACGCGGCTCCACAGCGCGGCCAGCGCCGCGAGCACGTGGAGGAACGTGGCGAACGGTCCGCCGTGCCAGCGATCGACGACCTCGTCGGTGACGAGCCGCTGCCAGGCGCCGCGGCTGGCGCGGAGTTTCGCGCCGACCGCCCGGGCGAGGATCGCCTCGAGGCGGGCCCGCTCCGCATCGACGCCCGTGGCGAGCTGGGCGACCGGCTCCCGCAGCGCGGCGAGCTGGCGGCGAGCCTGCCGCGCGAACCATCCGGCCAGGTCGAGCGCACCGGTCCGCCGCACCCGCCGCGCCGCCCGGCCCACCAGTTCCTCGTCGATCGCGGCCGTGAGCTCGCGGAAGCCCGGCTCCGGCTCGAGCCCGGCGACCGCGCGGCGAGCCGCCTCCACGCCGTCGAGCCGGAAGATCCGCGGCACGCTGAACCCTTGCGCCTCCAGTTCCCGGCTCCAGTCGGCGCGGATGTCGGGATCCCGCGTGGCGTGCGTCTGCACGAAGAGCAGCGGCCGGCCCGGCGCGAAGGCCTGCACCTCGCGGGCCACGATCCACGAGCGGTACTTCTGCGCGGTGGCCACGAGGAGGAGCACGTCGCAGGCCGGCAGCACCGCCTCCAGCAGTTCGCGGTTGCGGTTGGCGTCGCTCGGCCGCGGCGTCGCGGCCGTGTCGCGGGGAGCGGTCGCCGCGGGCTGCGTGTCGGGATCGGGGCAGTCCACGAGCACGATGTTGGCCACCGCCGGCGCGGCGCTGCGAACCACGCGGGCTCCCATGGCGTCGACGGGCAGCCAGGAGAGATCGACGTCGTTGGCCGCCACGACCACCGGGGCGACGGTCGTCGGCCGGGCCACGTCGCCGGCCTCGGTCACGTCGGCGCCGGCCAGGGCGTTGACGAGCGTGCTCTTGCCGGTGCCCGTGCCGCCGACGATGCCGACGACGAGCATCCGAGAGAGTTCCCGGCGGGCCCGCTCGAGCCGTGGCTCCACCTGCTCCCATTCGGCCCGCACCCGCGCGGCCGGCGGCCACTCGGGAAGCCCGCCGCTCCAGCGGGCCAGCCCCGCCACGAGCTGGTCGAACCCGGCGAAGTCCGGCTCCGCGACTCCGGTCTCGGTGTGTTCCGTCGTCATGCGTGCCCCGCCCCCCGCGCCGCTTCCACGAGCAGCCGTCGTACCCGGGCCACCTCCGGCCGCGCGGCCGCGGCGGCCAGCCGATCGATCTCTTCCAGGCGGTCGCCGAGCACCACGTCGTGGAGCGTTTCGGCGAGGATCCGACTCCGCTCGGCCGACCAGCCGGCGAACAGCGTCTCGATCAGCGGCTTGAGGCCCGCGGCCGTGAGGCCCAGGGCGCCCTCGCCGGCGAGCGTGGCCGCGGTGCCTACGACCACGTCACCGACGTGATGCACGAGCGTCGTCAGGCCGCCGGCCGTCGCCGCGGCCGCGGGCACCACCGCGGCGCCGGCCAGGCCGAGGCCGACGGTGATCGCCGGGCGGGCGACCGCGCCGACGTTGAGCCCGGTGAGGATCCAGCCCACGAGCTGCGGGTTGTCGCGGGCGAAGCGATCGAGCTCGGCGCGGACGAATCCGCGGTAGTCGTCCGAGACCAGCGGCAGTGCGGCGTGACGGCGTTCGAGGTCGGCGTACCAGGCGGCGCGGTCGGCGGAGTCGAGACGCGGCCCGAGCACGCCCGCCAGCAGCGGATCGCGCCGGCAGGCGTCGTCGAGCCGCTCCACGAAGTCGGTGAGCGCCTGCTTGAGCGCGCTGAGTTCGACCGTGGAAAAATCCTCGCGCCGCTCCGCCTCGCTGCGGACGAGGCCGACGCGGCGGGCCGCCCACGTCACACCCTGTCCGGCGACGCGGTAGACGCGGCTCACGGTGAGGTCGAATCCCGACCGCCGCGGCTCGAGCCACTTCCAGATCTCGTTCCACACGATCTCGCGGGGCGCGGTCGGCAGATCGACGCGCACGCGACCCTCCCGCTCGAGCAGCTGCCGGGCCTGCCGCCACCGCCCCGCAGCCCCTTCGTAGGCGTCGAGCCAACTGCCGAGCCCGGTGCGAGGATCGAGCACCACACCGAGCGCGCCGGTCATCGCGTCGAGCTTGATGCGATCGAAGTCGCAGCCCGCCAGCCGCTCCGCCGGGCCCACCGCGCCGCCGTCGGGCGTGAGTTCGGGCAGCGGATGGAAGGCGATCCGCCCCGCTTCGGCGGCGGCGAAGTCGTGGGGCGCGGCGTAGACGGCCGCCGGTCGCACGCCGGTCTCGGCGGTGAACGTGGCGAGCCAGCCCGCGATCCGCTCCCGCTGCTGCGGCCAGGCGACCATGTTGAAGACCACGAGCACGGTCTTGCCGGCCTGGGCGGCGGCCGTGAAGAAGTCGCGGACCACGGCGTCGTTGTACTTCTGCTGGGTGAGCACGGCCACGATCACGTCCGCGGCGTTGCGAACGAGTTCGGCCCGCTGCCAGTTCTCGCGGAGCGTGCCGTCGATGTCGGGCGTGTCGAGGAGCACGAGCCGCTCCGGCTGGCCACCGGTCGAATCCTCCCGCCACACGAGACGGTCGTCGTCGGTCGCCGCCAGGGCGTCGTCCTCGTGCGCCCAGGCGACCGGCGTGAATCCGGGAAACAGTTCCGCCAGGTCGATCCGGCCCGCGAGCCCGCGGGGCAGGCTGGCCACGGGATGCCGCGTCCGCGCCGCCTCCGGCAGCGAGCGGCTGATCTCGGCGCCGACGAGCGTATTGGCGATCAGGCTCTTGCCGGTGTTGGTGCCGCCGCACACTGCGACGACCAGCAGGGGCGGCCGCGAGACCTGCGGCCGCAGTTTGCCGAACAGCGCGCCGTGCCAGGCGGCGGCCGTGGGATCGGGAGTGCCCAAGGCCGCGGCGGTCGGCGCGAGCGTCTCCACGAGCCCGCAGAGTTCGGCCACGCCGGCGGACCAGGCCGAGAACCCGCCCGGCGCCATGGTGGCCGACCCGTCGTGTTCCACGCCTGCGCTCCTGCCTTCAAGGCGGCCGATTGCCGGTCGCCCACCAGACTTCTACACTCTTCTCCGCGGCCACCGTGGCCCCGTCCAGTGTGTCTTCCGCGGGAATCCCCCGCAAATCCCCACCCCGGCACCGCCATGCTCGCACGTCGTCCCGTGTTCCCCGGCGTGATCGAGATGAACACCCAGGCCGGCTGGCGGATCGGCTGCAACGTCTATCTCGTGCACGACGATCGCGCCTGGGGGCTGATCGACATCGGCTACGAGGAGACGGTGGACGAGATCATCGAGATGATCCGGCAGATGGATTTTCCGCTGTCGCAGTGCCAGGCGCTCGTCGCCACCCACGCCGACGTGGACCACATCCAGGGCCTCGCCAAGGCCAAGGCGATTCTCAAGGCGCCGGTGCTCGCGCACCCCAAGGCGGTCGAGTCGCTGGAGTCGGGCGACCGCATCAAGACCTTCGCCGAGATCGCCGCGCAGAACGTCCACATGGAGATGCCGACGGTGAAGGTGGACCGGGTGATCGCCGACGGCGACACGATCGAGATCGGCTCGCGCTCCCTCGAGGTCTGGCACACGCCGGGCCACACCGACAGCCAGCTCGCCTTCCGCATGGGCGACCTGCTGCTCTCGGGCGACAACATCTACCGCGACGGCTCCGTGGGCGCGATCGACGCCCACCACGGCAGCGACATCCCCGCCTTCATCCGCTCGCTGGAGCGGATCGCCGCCAGCGACGTGAAGTGGCTGCTCCCCAGCCACGGGCCGATCTTCGCCAAGGACGACGCCCTGCTCGCCAAGACGATCGACCGCCTGCGGGGCTATCTGACGCTCGCCGACTTCGGCACCTGCGCCACCCACTGGCCGCTCATCGAGGAGTGGGACCGGGAACTGGCCGAGGGCCGCCTGCCCGCGTGAAGCTGTGCGGGTTTTTCCGTAAAGCCCGGTCGTGCGGCCTGCCGATAGTTCTCCCGGATCGGGTTTTCACGGGGGGACACACCATGCGATCGCGCCTGTTCGCCGCCGCCATCCTGGCCGGCATGCTCGCCACCGCCGCCACCGAGGCCACCGCCCAGGCACCCGCGTTCGCGGGCACGCAGGCCTACGGCCGCCAGTGGGGCCAGTCGTACAACGCCACCGACTGGAACCGGCTCTACCACTATCCGTATGTGTGGTATCCGCAGAACTTCTACGCCGACGGCTACATGCAGTCGGCCAACGATCTCTACCATCGCTATCCGCAGGAGATGCGGGTGCCGGTCTACAACCGGTCGTGGCAGAACTACTATCCGAAGTCGCGCCGCTATCACCACGGCCACCACTTCAACCTCGACGTTTTTTAGCCTCACGCCTGCGGGGCCATCCATGGCCCCCGCAGGCTTGGCCCGGCGTGGTCGCAGCCGAGGTGCGACCAGCCGGGCGGACGGTCGCACCTCCGGGCGACCGTGGTCGCCGCTTACGCGGCGGCGGGTGCTGACCGTCGTGCTCCTCTTCTGTAGCGGCGGTCTCCGACCGTCGTGCCCTCCCTGTAGCGGCGGTCTCCGACCGTCGTGCCCTCCCTGTAGCGGCGGTCTCTGACCGTCGTGCCCTCCCTGTAGCGGCGGTCTCCGACCGTCGTGCCCTCCCTGTAGCGGCGGTCTCCGACCGTCGTGCCGCAGGCCGCACG
>JBIKND010000158.1:0-8843 GCA_044358905.1 Pirellulales bacterium
GCTCCCTGAATCGGCCGCTTTCCCCCCTGAAGCGGCGTTTTTCTTGCGTCGGCGCGGAGTCTCTCCGAGTCCGGCGGCCTCGGGGCTTTGTCGTGACCCGGCGTCCGGCGGCGGTCAGAGGCTGGTGCGGCCGTGAGCGTGGAGTTTGTCGTAGATCTTCTTGGCGTGGGAGTGGACGGTGTGCCGGCTGATGCCCATCCGGTCGGCCACTTCGGCGTAGGTGAGTCCGGCTGCGAGTGCCCCGAGCAGTTCGGTCTCCCTGTCTGTCAGCGGCTTGACGTGGCCCGCAGGCACCTCCGTTCGAAACGCCTCGACGAAGTAGCGGGCCACGGCGGGGCTGATCGGCGCCCGCCCCTCGACGGCATCGAGGATGCCGCTGACGAGCGCGTCGAGCGACTCGCCCTTGAGCACATAGCCCACGGCGCCGGCATGAATCGCGGCAAAGAGTGAATCCCGCGCGTCGTGGATGGTATGGACGATCGGCAGGACGTAGCGGTTCGCCTCGCGGGCGCGGCCGATCAGGCCGATCGCCGAAAGGCTGCCGGGAAGTTCGAGATCGACGACGAGCACGTCGATCCGCCCCCAGTCGGCACCTCGGGCAGCGTCGTCGGCAGACTCCCAGTCGCCGACAGCCGTCAAACCGGGTTGCCGTTGGCAGCGAGCCACGATCGCGGCCCGGGTGCGCGGGTCGTCCTCGACGACAGAAACGCGAATCATCGCTCGGGTCACCATGGTGCAGTACCGCGGCTAAAAGGCTGGCTACGGCGGCCGCCATGGTACCAGTTGCCCGGGGTGCGGATTTGCCCCGTTCTCCGCCGGGTTCGTGCCGTTCTCACGGGTCCGGGCATGCCGAGGGGTATGGATCGCGCCACGGCCCCATGTATCCTTGGAGCCGAGTTCACGCACGTCGCAGGGGCTTGGGACTGTGGTCGCCCCGGTTGCCCGTTGATTCACTCCACGCCCCGGGAAGTTGACATGAAGGCTGCCGGCATCGCCCACCTGCTTGCGTTTGGTCGTGGCCGCAGCCGTCGCCGTCGCACGGCAGTCCGGCCCATGCTGCTCGAGCGACTCGAGTCGCGGGTCAATCTTTCCGCGGCAACGCTGGTGCCGGCGATCGCGTCGATGAGCAGCGAAGGGGGCGATGCCCTGTGGCTCTCGCCCGCTGCAGCGCCGGCTTCCCCGCAGGTCGCGGCACTGACGACGTCGTCCGCCGCCGTCGTCGCGGCGTTCACGGCGAAGAATCGCGTCTGGACCTCGTCCGTCGACGTCGTCGTGCCGTCGCTCCCTGACTCGACGTCGCTGCGGCTGCAGGCCACGGGCGGCCTGACCTACTGGAATGGCAGGCAGACGTCCACGTTCATTCCGGCTCGGGCGAACGTTCGGATCGATCTCTCGCTCGGCGGCCAGGCGCTCCCCGTGCGTGCCGGCGAGCCGCAGCCAAACGACGCTGCGGGGCTGACGCTGGCCGCGGCGGCCACCAACCGGGTCGCGGCGCGGATCACCGTTGCCGGCCAGCCCGCCCGAGCGCCGGCGGCCGGCTGGTACGCCGTCTCGACAAACGTCGTCGCTCCGAACGGCGGCCCCGTGACCCCGGTCACCCTCCTGTTTTCGATCGGAGCGGTGCCTGCGGGAAGCCGCCTCGCCGCCATTCGTGCCGTCGGCGGCGTCGGGCCCAAGCCGACGGCGGTCACCGTCGGCGTCACGCTCGCCCAGCCCCCCGCGGTCGCTCCGATTCCGGTGCCGCCCGTGGCCTTCGCTTCGGTTTCGCCGCCGGCGGTCGTGCCGCCCCCCGCGCTGCAGCCTCTTACCGTGCAGTCAACGCCGCCATTCGTTCTGCCGCCTGCGGTCAATGGGATCGTCGAGGTGTCGAGCGACATCACCGGCGATGTGACGTTTTCCACGGGCACGGTCTACGTGATCACCGCCGAGGTGCATGTGCGGCGGGGTGTGACGCTGACCATCGACGACGGCGTCGAGGTGCGGATCCGCAACGGCACGATGCGCGGGCGGCTGCTGACATGTCGGGCCCTGATTTTCGACGCGGGGTCGTCGCTCCGGGCGCAAAATGTCGTCTTCCAGGCGGCCGATGACGCCAACGAGCCGGTGGCGGTGGCCAACAACGGCGGCGTCTTCTTCTGCGGCGGCACGCGGACCGCGACGAAAGACAACGTGTCGTCCCAGAATCTGAGACGGTCGAGCATTGGCTGGTCGTTCGTCGCCGAGAGCATCACGGCCAACTACCTGGGACGAACGGACCCGCGCGGCGGCGACGGTGACGGCAACACGCGGGACGACATCGACGCCGTGTCGGTGATCGGCGCGGTGTTTCAGGAGTGGCGGGTCAGGGCGCTGACCGTCAATCACTCCGGTGACGACGGCTTCGACCTCACCAACGCGAGCATCGCGATGGAGAGCGTGCGAGTCTTCGCTCCCGTGGAGGACGGGCTCAACCTCAGCACGAGCCTGCTGCAAATCCGCCCCGGGGGCCGGCTCGAGATCGACATGACCGCCAGCACGTTGCCGGACCGTGAAATCTTCGACTTCGAGGTGGATACGGGGCCGGCCCAGATCTGGATCGCCCCGACGGCCACGGTCGACATCCGTGGCTACTGGGACAACCGCCCGGGTGACCTCCGCATCGACGTGCGTTCGCCCGACATGCCTCGGCCATCCCTCTCGACCCGCGAGTGGTATGCCTTCAGTGGCAAGCTCGTGAACGGGCAGGCCGTGATCTTCTCGATTCCATGACTCCCGGCTGCCGTCCCTGCCGCCTCCATGTTCATCCATACCTGATTCATCGAACCCAGTTCATCGCCTGTTGAAAAGGATCCCCATGCGACCCTCGACGCTCTTCTCGGCCTTCACCCGCACGTCTCGCCGCGTCGCCACCCGTCCTGCGCGGCGCGGTCGGCTCGCATCCGCGGAGCGGCTCGAGCCGCGGCTCAATCTCGCGGCGACGATCGTCGATCTGGCGGCACTGCGGGAGGCTTCCGGGGGCTACCCGGCCTACGACCAATTTCCGATTCCCGCGGGGGCCACGCTCGTGGACGTGTGCGAGGCGGGGCGGTACGTGCTCTTTTCGAGCACCGACACCAACGTGATCGCCGGCCAGCAGACCATCCCGTCGCTCAACCCGAACCTGTTCTGGCTCGACACGAATACGGGAATCACGAGGCTCGTGACCCACCGGGCGGGGAGCCTGGTGCAGTCGGCCGGCTACGCCGGGCTCGACGGCCCCGACTACGTTCCGGGATACGGTCTCTGGCCGATGTTCGAGCCGCTCACGGCCGACCTGAGTGCCGACGGCCAGAGCGTCGTCTTCGACTCGATCATCGCGGCCAACGAATACGACGTCTCCGTGCCCGTGGCCAACGACCAGGCGACCTATCGCCCGCCCGCGTCTACCGCGGGGACGCCCGCCTGGCAGAACCTTCAGCTTGGCACGGTCGACGTGTTCGTCTGGCGGGCGCTCGGCCCCGATCCCGCGAATAACATCTCGCTCGTCAGCCGCCTGAATGCCACGGGCCAGCAGCAGGCCGTGGCGCTCGCGCCGCCCGGCGTGCCCACGCCGATCGTGGGCCAGCCGATGGCCGTCGGTGTGTTTGCCCAGGAGGACTACCTTCCCCCGCCCACGCAGGAGTTCCAGGGGTTCGTGGAGGCCGTCGAGTCGCTCACGCTCAACAAGGGCATCACCGACGACGGCACGCGGGTGCTCTACGACAGCTTTGTTCCAGCCGGCTGGATCGACACGGTGAACCTGGGCATCTTGGATCAGGACGACTCGAACATCGGCTGGACGCTCGACTGTTTCGTCGCCGATGCGACCGGCTTCGGTGGCGGCGGGCCGTGGTCGGCGAAAACCGTGAGCGTCACGAACGACCGTCAGGCTGCCCTCGGCAACTACGAGGGGCCCGTTTCCGGGTACCAGCTGGCCGAGCTGTTCGAGCCGCTGTTCAGCCAGATCAGCGGGGAGGGCAACCGCGTGGTCTACAGCACGCGGCGGACGTCGAGCGACATCGTGGCGGGCACCACCGACACCGACTTCTCGCTGGACGTGTTCGCCAACGACGTCGATTCCGGCACGAACCTGCTCGTGAGCCGGTTCTGGAACGATCCCAAGAAGGCGGCGGGCGCTGCCCAGCCCGACTTCTTCAGTGGCGGGATGAATCCGTTCATCAACGGCGCTCCGCCGACGGAGTTTTGGGATTCGCAGAACCACTCCGTCAGCAACGACGGCCGCACGATCGCGTTCACCTCGTCGGCCGGCAACCTGGTGCAGAACTGGAAGAACGTGACGGCCGACCTCGCGCCGATCTCGATCATCGGCGGAAGCGGCGGCCTGAACTGGACGACCTACCAGGCCCATCCGATGGACATCTACGGCTTCCAGTTCACCTCGGCCGATCCGACCGACTCGAGCGGCAAGGCCGCGCTCGTCAACTCCCCCGATGGCCTGGCCAACACGAACCGAATCGCCACCTTTGGTGGCATGTCGGCCGATGGCACGACGTTCCTCTTCGATACGGCCGCCAACAACTTCTACCAGCCCGGCTTCACGTCGCCCTATCCTTTCACGCAGAATCTCCCACAGGTGCCGCTGCCGCTCGGCTTCATCCTCGGCGGCTTCTCGAACCTCTGGGTCCGGAAGATCGACTGGGCCGCCGCGGCCACGGGCACCACGTCACTCGTCTCGGCCGCCTTCGCCGTCGACGCCCAGGGCGATCCCGACGTCAACGGCAAGCCCAATGCATCGGGAAACAAGGCCACGCTCGGATCGCCGACCCTCGCCGGCGCCCGGGACGTGCTCAGCACGATCAGTGAGAACGGGCGGTTCGTGATGTTCTCGAGCTCGGCCAACAACCTCGCCCAAGGCGTCTACGACAGGGCGTTGAAGGGTGGCGTGTTCGTCCGCGATCTGCAGACCGGCCGCACGACGCTGCTCACCACCACCGCCACCGGAAACGTGCCTTCGGCGGGATTGTTCACGAACTTCGCGCTGGCGACCAAGGAGGATCCCACCGCCCGCTTCGCCGCTTACGTGGACGGCACCGGGGCCAGTGACATGCAGACGCGGTTCCGCACCGAGGACGTGGCGCCGGGCCCGACGAGCCATGTCTACCAGATCGACTACCCGGCCGTTTCGCAGGCCGCGTCGGCCACCAACCCGGCGATCTTCACGGTCGCAGGCGTGGGGGTGAACACGCGGCCGGTGCTCGAGTTCCGCGATCCGGGCGTAGGGGTCACCCCCGTTGTGAAGACCTCGCCCGGCCAGCTGCTGCCGAACTATTTCGGCGAGTGGCGGACGGCGACGGGCGACATCAACGCCGACGGGGTCGTGGACTACGTCTATGGTGCCGGCCTCGGCGGGGGAGACACCGTGATCGTGGTCGATGGCAGGACGAACTCGGTGATCTGGCAGGTGGCGGGGATGTTTCCACTCGTCAGAGGTGCCGTGGGTCGAGCCGCTCGGCCCGGCGTGTTCGTGGCCACGGCCGACGTCAATTGCGACGGCTTCGCGGACGTGATCGTGGGCTCGGCCGGCAACCGCCAGAACCAGGTGCAGATCTACAGCGGCCGCCGCGGCACGCTGCTCGGATCCTTCCAGCCGTTCGGGGGCGGGGCGAGGGCGAGCGTTCGCGTGGCCGGCGGCGATGTCGATGGCGACGGCTACGGCGACGTGGTGGTGGGTCGCGGCCCCGGCGGCCCGGCACGGGTTTCGGTCTACAGCGGTCGGGCCCTGACCGTGGCCGCGAGGAACGGGAATTGGCCGTGGCAGCTGCCGCAGTCGGCGGTGCTGAGGTCGTTCATCGCTCTCGGGGGCAACGGCGTGTACGTCGCCGCGGCCGACATGAACCGCGACGGTCGGGCCGACGTGGTCGTCGGCTTGGACAACAGGCCGACCGTGAGCATCTACGACGGCCTGACGGGCGCGGTCGTTTCGACGCAAAATCTCGGCCCGGCCTTCAAGGGCGGCGTGCGCGTGGCGGCCCGGGCCGGCCAGGTCATGGTCGCGTCGGGCCCCGGCACGAGCCCGACGGTCCAACTGTTCGCGTACGCCGATGGCAGCGCGAACCCCTGGACGCTGCGGTCGAGCCTGGCGAACGAGAAGATTCGCGGGTTCAC
The DNA here is from genome assembly GCA_044358905.1 of Pirellulales bacterium. Taxonomy (GTDB): domain Bacteria; phylum Planctomycetota; class Planctomycetia; order Pirellulales; family UBA1268; genus QWPN01. The sequence goes on from JBIKND010000158.1 coordinate 6,124, forward strand.
CGGCAAAAACACTCGCGGAGTGTTCGTCGGCTGAGCCCACCCCGCTTCCGATTCCTCTTCCGATCCATCGCCACCATGTACGATGCTGTCGCCATGGTGCTGTCGGCTACCTTCCCTCCACTCTCGGAGGACGACCGGCTCGCGGTGCTCGAGTTCCTCAAGTGCCTGTAGTCAGCCGCGGATGCCGTACCGCCGGCGGATCAGGCGGAGGAACCAGAGGATAGTCCGGTCAATGGCACTTCCGCCAGCGTTGCCCGACGGATGAGCGGCTCGTGAGCGGATAGCTCCCGCCTTCCGAGACTGTCTCGGCCCGGAAAGCGGCTCCCTGAATCGGCCGCTTTCCCCCCTGAAGCGGCGTTTTTCTTGCGTCGGCGCGGAGTCTCTCCGAGTCCGGCGGCCTCGGGGCTTTGTCGTGACCCGGCGTCCGGCGGCGGTCAGAGGCTGGTGATGTCGATCGCGGGCAGCTCGTCGGGAGACGCCTGGAAGACATCACGGTCGTCGTGCACCTGCACGAGTTCGCCCCAGTCGGTGGGCGGCCCGCGGGCGGGCGAGATGGGCGGTGGTTCGAGCGGTTCGCCGAGGTGCGTGAGGATCTTCCGAATCGGACCGGGCTCCGTGATGAAGGAGATCAGCCGGATGTCGCCGCCGCACGCCGGGCACTGGAGCGGAAACGCCTCCCCCACCCGCGCCATCAGCTTGGCCCAGGCAATCCGGGAGGTGTCGTGGGAGCGGGGCGTTGCCTGGGTGCCGCAGCCGTCGCCTGCGGCGTGCCCGCCGGTCGTGGCATCCCGCTGCTTGCCGACATTCCCGACGGCGAGCGCCGTGACGGCCGGCCGCAGCGGGTGGTTCGGCGCGAAGACGCCGTGATAGCGATGCCGGTGCCTCCGCGGCTGCGGGATGAGATCGGCGAGCCGGTCCAGGACCTCAAATGACGCGAGTTCGATGACACCGTTGGCCCCCGGCTGCGTCGAGTTTCGCTTCCGGCCGGGCCCGACCCAGTTGGCCGCCTTATGCCTGGGCATCACATAGCGGATGCGGGCGATGCGGCCGTCGGCGTCGCGAATCACGGAGAGCCGCTCGAGTGCGAAGGGGGGCCGGGCGCAATACCGCAGCAGATGCTCGAGACTCTGAAAATAGCTCGGCACATCACGATCGAGGAGGGTGATCCGCACACTCGCGTCGATCGAAAACCCACTGTTCTCCCAGGCGAGCATGTCGGCGGCGGCGTGCGCATCGAGAAACTCCTGCCGCTTGAAGAACGCGATCACGCGGCGGCGGACCCGTTCGGTGAGCGCGGCCAAGTCTGCGGCGGTGAGCGGCGTGGCTGGCAGGAACGCCGGCGGCCCGTCGGGGCCGTGCGGGCCCGGCAGGAAGACGCCGTCGGTGACGGCTGCGTGGAGATGGGCGTGGCGGTTGAGCCCCGAGCCGAAGCGGTGGAGGAAGGAGACGGCGCCGAGTCGGGCGCGGGTGGACAGCGGCGTGGCGTGGGTCGAGCAGCGGAGGCGCTCAAGACAGAGCAGCGTCTCAATCTCATCCAGCAAAATCCTCGTCACCGCCGCGACGGCCTTGGGGCGGTCTCCGAGAAACCCCCGCAACCGCTTCGGCACTGAAATCACCCACTGCCGCACGGGCACCGGCGGAAGGACGTGATCGACGAGATGTGCGGCCGTCTGCGCCATGTGCCGGCCGTTGCAGGAGGGGCACACGCCCCGCCGCTTGCACGAAAATGCCACGACGAACCGCTGCGGGCACCGTGTGCAGACCGCGCGGGCGAATCCGAAGCAGAGCAGCCCGCACGTGAGATACCCGCGGAACTCCTCCTCGACGTAGCCCGCGACGGGCTGCTCGCGGGCCGAGCGATTCGCGAGCCAGCTCTCGAGGCACTCCGCCACGATCTTGTAGAGCGGCGTCTTTTCGGGGCGGCGGCGCTCGTAACGGCGGGACGCCGCGGGGCCGGCGTGCAAACGCGAAGACGGCCGCGCCGGAAACCCGGCAAGCGTGGCGACCATGGGGGAACCCGGGGCGTGGCAGAGTACGTGGGCGCACGTACACTACTCCTGGGAAGGGCCAGGTGCACGCCCGGGCCGGGCTTGGGAGCGGCAACGGAGCCGCTTATGCCGTACCCCCGCGCCGGTGCTGCCGCTTCGCTACACTCTCCTCCCATGGCCGCTCGCGACCCCCGGAAAAGCCGGGGCTCCAGAGACTCCGACTCCAAAAAACCTTCCCGCCGCCGCACCCGGCGGGCCGAGGCCGCGGCGTCGCCGTGGTGGTTCGGGCCCCCGGAAGTGCCCGGGGATGAGGGTGAGGACTCCGGCTTGCTCGCGGCGCACAAGCTCTTGGGCATGTTCGACGTGCTCGCCGACGCGATCGCAGAGGAGCGGCGGGAGCGGATCACGATCCGCCGCGCGGACCTGGAACGTCTCCCAGGGGAGCGACGGGCCGGCGGTGCTCCGCAGCCTGCTCGTGCGGCGGGGGCTGCCGCTCCTCGCGGTCGGCGACGCCGGCACGATCGTGGCGAGCGACGATGACGGCCAAAACTGGCGGCCGCTCGCGGCGCCGGCCCGCATCCAACTTCGCGGGATCGCGGCCGACGCGGCGGCGGAGCAGCCCGCCACGGTCGTCGCCGTCGGCGACCGCGGGGCGTTTCTCTTCAGTCCCGATGCCGGCCGCTCCTGGGGGGTTTGAACAATCCAACCCGCCCGCCCGTGATGCCACGACCA